>NZ_JACGVR010000036.1:0-43049 GCF_014077325.1 Colwellia sp. BRX8-5 | reverse complement strand
AACACTCTTACTTTATAAGTGTTTATGTTTCCCTTAGTAATTATGTTTTTATTGCGCATTCTTTTTTAAGTAATGCGTTTTTTTTTGCCTATTATTTAGCAAAATGTTTGCTTATTATTTAGCAAAATGAAATGAGTAAAGTCAACGCAACAAGGAAGTGAGGTCTTACGAGAACGGTTATACTTGAACAAGAGTTTTATTATCAGGAGTGAAAGATAGAATAGCACGTTAACTAACGCGCTATTCTGGCGAGTAATTATTAAAGACTATTTACCAAAATAGTCAGCTAAAAAAGTATCAAAATCTACTTGGTCAGCGTTTTCAATATCCTTTTGTCCTTGATGTGATTTTGTTGCCGCGTCAATAAAATACTGCTCATTAAACACCTGATAATCTGCCGCTAGTAACTGTTGACGATAGTCTTGTGCTTTTTGTAAAGCGATGCCCGTTAAGCTTTGATTTTGATTTACCACACAATCAAGTAATTGAGCGGAAGGTGTTAAATTAGGATCAAGCAATTTTTGTTGTTCATTGGCCACCGCTTGACTATATTTGTCACTGCCATAAGCACTATCTAATAAGATTGCGACTTTCTCCATTTGTTGGAAAATTTCACTGCCCCAGGCTTTCACTGATTTATCACAACCATTATCATTGAGTAGTAAAAGTGGATCTCTGCCTCGAACAACAACTTCGTCCATATTGGCATCGCAGCTTTCTTGTTGTTGATAAGTAAATAAAGGGCTATCTGCTAAGGCACAATAGGTAATGAAAACATCGAGAAAATAAACTTGCTCAATGCTTATCCCCGTATCAGAGAATGGATTAACATCAAGGGCGCGTACTTCAATGTATTCAACCCCTCTATTTCTTAATGCTTCTGAGGGTTTCTCTCCAGATTTAGCAACTTGCTTAGGCCGAATAGGCGCATAAAGTTCATTCTCAATCTGTAAAATATTACTGTTAAGTTGCTGATATTTTCCGTTAACCTTTACACCAAAGGCAGCAAACTTTTCTGAAGGTAAATTAATCGCATTTTGTACACCATCTAAGTAACCACTTAAATCGTTATAACAAATTTTCAACGATGCTTGCTCGCTGTTGGTGTAACCTAAATCACTCATTCTCAACGATGTAGCGTACTCAAGGTACATATAACCACTCGCTGACTTTTTGAAAGGAAGCGTGGTGGTTTTATTTTTCAAAAATGAACCACAAATAGTTGGCGAGCTACCGTAAAGGTAAGGTATCAACCAGCAATATCGTTTGTAGTTACGTAATAATGAAAAATATTTTTCTGATATAAAATCATTTATCGGTGCCTTATTTTCTGAAATTTTTTGCATACTTTGCCAAAAACCTTGAGAAAATGAGAAATTAAAATGAATACCAGAAATAACCTGCATCATACTACCATAGCGATTTTTTAGCCCTTGACGATAGGCTGTTTTCATTTGACCTACGTTTGATGAACCATAGTTTGCTAGCGGTATAGCATCATCATTATCAACAAAACATGGCATACTCATTGGCCACAGCAGTTCGCCATCAATTTTACTTAAGGTATATTTTTGAATATCTTGTAATTGCGCGATAGTTGTTTCGGGATCAAAACTCACCGGTGTAATAAACTCTAATAACGTTTCTGAGTAGTCCGTAGTGATATTAGGATGTGTTAACGCAGCGCCTAAGCTTTTATGGTGGGGGGCTAATGACAAACGTCCTTCAGGTAAAACGCGTAAGCCTTCTCGTTCTATGCCTCGCCCAATGCCTGTTAAGGAAGATAAATGTTCATCTTGGCTAAATGCCATTACATAGTCATCAAAAGAAAGTTTCAAAAATAATCCCTAATACATTAAGCGTAGCTGCTATTGACTATTTGAGGGTAATAATTAACTTTTCAATACTTTATCGTATTAAAAATCAATCTTAAGTGACATCCTCAAAATAAACATTCATTTTCTAAAAGCACTAGACCGTAATACGCTAGTTTTATTTTCAAAATAAAACTAATCAAATTTGTATGAATCTCTTACAAAGCAGTTTCTAAACATTAGCGCTTACGGTAAAGTGCCTTATAAGATAATAATAAGAAAATAGTTAAAATCATGCAAGACAGTCCTTTATCATTACTTCCTCCACTTGTTGCTATTGTGATTGCCATTTGGCGAAAAAACGCTCTACTAGCTTTATTCTGCGGTTTAATTTTAGCAAGTATAATGTCGACAAACTGGCAAATAATAACGGGCTTAACCGATGGTTTTTTGGCGATTGGTGGTGTATTCACTTCTACCAGTAACCTTTATATCGTTAGTTTTAGTTTATTAATTGGCGCGTTAGTAACCCTAATGAATAAATCAGGCGCGGTTAATGGTTTTATCGAAAAACTGTCCTCATTAAATTTAGTCAAAAACACTCGACAAGCGAGTATGCTGCCGACAATTATTGGTACCAGTATTTTTACCGATACTAATTTAAGTATGTTTACTGCTGGTATGGCTAGTCAGAAACTCTTTGATAAATATAAAATGAGCCGCGCAAAGCTAGCCTACCTAATTGACTCAACTTGCGCGCCAGTAAGCATTTTATTATTAGTAAACGGCTGGGGTGCTTATGTATTAGGGTTACTTGATGATTATCAACTTGCCGACTCAGTGGGTGTTCTAATCGGTACTGTTAGTTATAATTTTTACGCAATAATCGCTATTTCATTGGCTTTTTATACCGCCTACAGCGGAAAAATTTATGGTCCAATGAAAAGAGCAGAGTCTTTGGTAACCGACCAGCAACAAGATACTGTAAAACAAATAGCGCCAGCCTATATCATGTGGTTGCCTTTATTAACATTATTAGCACTGACCCTAATTTTATTATGGATAACAGGTGATGGCGACATACGCCGTGGCTCAGGCTCATTTGCTGTATTTTGGTCAATCATCAGCGCTTTTATTTTATTAGTGCTATTAATTACCTTGAATAAACTCCTTAGTGTTAAAGAAATAACCCTCAGCTCAGCTGCTGGCATTAAACATATGTTTCCTGCTGTTGCCATTTTAGTCTTGTCATTTGCTTTTGGTGACGCAATAAAAGGTTTGGGCACAGGTATTTATGTCAGTGAATTATTTAATGTTGAACTGCCGTTATTTTTAATGGCACCCGTTATTTTTATTGCCGCGGCGTTAATGGCTTTTGCAACAGGAACCTCTTGGGGGACTTTTGCTATATTGGTGCCTATTGCTGTACCTATCGCTCAACAGAGTGGGTTACCCATAGAATTTTTAGTCGCAGCAGTGTTAGGTGGTGGCGTATTTGGCGACCACGCCTCTCCTATTTCTGATACTACCGTGGTTGCATCCATCGCCAGTGGTTGTGATCATTTCGAACATGTTAAGACACAATTACCTTATGCATTATTTGGTGCTGTGCTCACAATTATTCTTTATATCTTGGTAGGATTAGGGCTTTCATAAGTGCAATCGATTAATATAATTTTTGAACACAATAATTTTATTATTGTAGAGAAACCGGCCGATGTTAACTTCCATGATGAAGGCGACCTTGAGCAAGGTTTTTTCAACCAAGTTAAAAAACAGGGAAAAGCGCAAGGTAAATTTGATGATTTATTCCCGGTGCATCGCCTTGATAAAATGACTTCAGGTTTAATGATTTTTGCAAAAAACTTAGCGACTACGCAACAGTTTCAAACGTTATTTGAACAACATAAGGTTGAAAAATATTACCTGGCGATCAGTGATAAAAAACCTAAGAAAAAACAAGGTTTGATTAAAGGCGATATGGAAAAAAGTCGCCGAGGCATGTGGAAATTACTACGAACACAAGTCAACCCCGCGATTACACAGTTCTTGTCGTATTCACTTAGCGATGGTCAGCGTTTGTATTTATTAAAACCGCGAAGTGGTAAAACCCACCAACTACGTGTTGCCTTATCCAGTATTGGCTCTCCAATACTCGGTGATCCACTTTACGCAACGCAAGACGCTTATCAAGAGCAACGTGGTTATTTACATGCATACGCGCTGAGCTTCACTTTAGATGGGGAAAAATATCAATTTGTACTTTGCCCATCTTCTGGAGAGAAATATTTAAGTGAATCTTGCCAACAACAATTAGAGGCCATTAAGACCCCTTGGTCACTTACTTGGCCAAATATAAGCTAGCAACGGCCCCTACTGAACGCGTCATCTAGGCCAAGACTTCGTCATCCTGATACTGAAATAAATTCAGCATGACGACAAAGGTGAAAGAAAAACACCATCCCACTTACTAACGCATAGTCATCCTAACCAATTCACTGAGACTGTGAACATAAAAAAAGCGAGCTAAGCTCGCTTTTTTTATGTTCATTTTTAAACTCTACTGTTTTAAAAAAGATTTAATGAATGAATAAACACGACACCTATCGCTGTTGGACAAACAAACTTGGTATACCAAGGCCAAATTTTCCAAAACACACTATGCTCTGCACTATCATGACCTTGCTTAAGCTCCATAAGCACATCATTTCTATGCCAAATCCAGCCAACAAAAACACAACATAGCATCGCTATAATAGGTTGCCCATATTGCGTAGCAGCAATGGCAACAAAATCGAGCATAGTTTCAATATTTAAAACGATAACCACGCTCAATAAGAAAATACCAATACCAATTAAGGTGGTCGCTTTTTCTCTTGGAAGGTCATGACGCTCAACCACGTAAGATACCGGTCCTTCAAGCATTGAAATAGAAGATGTTAAAGCGGCAATAGACATTAATAAGAAGAAAGCAAAAGCGACAAAACTGCCCACATTACCCATGCTTTCAAATAAACTGGGTAAGACAGTAAAGACCAGACTTGAACCATTGATTAAACTGCCATCTTCAGCAAATATCGCCACGCCTTGCGCTTGAGCAACATACATAGCAGGAATAATTAATAAGCCGGCTAGGAATGCGATAGACACATCAATAAGCGTGACTTGTGCACCTAGGGTAATTAAATTCTCTTTTTTAGAAATATATGAACCATAAATAATCATCACACTGGTGCCTAGTGACAAAGAGAAGAAGGCTTGCCCTAATGCGCTAATTAATAAATCAGCTTCAAATACACGGGAAAAATCAGGGTTCAAATAAGCATTTAATCCCTCAGCTGCACCATCTAAGGTAACAACATAAATAATTAACAGTATTAATAAACCGATCAACATTGGCATTAAACGTTTTGACCATTTTTCAATACCATCTTCAACGCCATGGCGAATAATAAAAACGGTCAAGACCATGAATAAGGCGGTAAAGCCTAAATTACGCCACAAAGATTGTGAAATAACCCATTGCGCTGCATCACTTAAACCAACAAAGGTTAAAACGGGTTCAACGGCATAAGACATCATCCAGCCAGCTAGAATCCCATAGAAACTAAGAATAAGTGCCGCACAAACTATGCCTCCAAAACCAACAAAGAAGGCGAATTTTTTCTGCCAAAGACTGCGTGACATTTTTTCTAACGAGCTAACTGCATTCGCTTGCCCGTATCGGCCTATCAATAATTCGGCCATAAATGCAGGGTAAGCTAAGCAAAAGGCTAAAACTAAATAAACTAAAACAAAAGCAGCACCACCATTACTTGCTGTTTGTGTTGGGAATCCCCAAATATTGCCTAAACCAACAGCGGAACCTGCCGCTGCCATGATAAAACCAATCCGAGAACTAAACCCACCTCTTGAAACACTCATTAAACGTAATCTTTATTATTATTAGAATGCGGTTAATCTACTTAATGTGTCATCAAAACAACAGCGTTAATTGTCTAAAGGTAAGCAATTTGTCACTAAAATCATCGTGTACTTGTAAAGATAAGATTACTTACCGGGTAAAACAAAAAGTAAACGTATAAAAAAACAGCACCGATAGTGCTGTTTTTTAGTATTAAGATATTCACCCTTCAAAGACTGAACGTATTAAGAAAGCGCTGTATTAGTCGCGAAAGTTATTAAACTGAAAAGATTGCTCTAGATCGCCTTCACGAATTAATTGCATGACCGCTTGTAAATCATCACGTTTTTTACCGGTCACTCGTACTTGATCGCCTTGAATGCCCGCTTGTACTTTTAACTTACTGTCTTTAATTAACTTAATGACTTTTTTAGCGATAGGCTGCTCAATACCTTCTTTAAATGAAAGATTTTGAGTGAAGGTTCTACCTGTATGCTCAGTATTAGAAAGGGTCAGGGCTTTAGCATCGATATTACGCTTTGCCAACTGCACGCGCACCATATCTACCAGTTGTTTTATTTGAAAGTCACCTTCAGCTTTTATTACCACATTGGGCTTTTTCCATTCAATGCTCGCTTCAACACCACGAAAATCAAAACGCGTTTCTAATTCTCTCTTGCAGTTTTCAGTTGCATTTCTTACTTCTTCCAAATTAATTTCGGAAACGATATCCATTGAGGGCATGATCTTGACCTTTCGATAATTCAATAATTTAAGTGTTGGCAATCTTAGCAAGATTACCACTAGCGGGTAAAGGTGATCGCAACCGCTATTTTCACATGTTATGATGAATAATTCTAAACTAATGACTTCATAAAATTACCCTTTAATGAAACGTTACATTCAACTACTAATTATATTAGTTTTTTTACTGGTATTAGCACTGATTTTTTTGATCCCTGACGATTTAAAAACCACCGTTATTAATAAAATACAAATAGATACTATTGGCCATGTTATTGGTTTTTTTGGTCTGACTTGGGTTTTAGTCGGTTTGATGAAACTACCTTTAATCAATACGGTTATTTGTTTATTTTTTTATAGTGCATTGACTGAATTAAGCCAGTATTACTTAGGCTTTCGCAGTGGGGAATTTTTTGACTTTGTCGCTGATGTTGTAGGCATATCTTTCTTTGCTGTTCTTCAGTGGATTTTTTTACTTTATCAACAGCCCAAAGGCATAAAAAGATAAGATGAATATTGTTATTGTTGGCCAAGGTGCAATAGGTTTACTTTGTTATCATCGGCTTTCTCAAGCGATAATTAACCAACAAGGTGATAACTTAGTGTCATTGTGGCCGTCAACGCCAACAACATTATCTGATTACCTTTTTAGTGAAATGAATGATATTGCAAAAAGCTTTCCATTTACAATGGCTGATAACCAATTAATAGCCAGTGCTGACGTTATAATTTTTTGTGTAAAATCTTATCAAGTCACCGATGCGTTGAAAGCTGTTGATCATTTAATCAGTGACGATGCAGTTATTATTCTTACCCACAATGGTTTAGGAACTCTCGAAGAAATTAGCCCACGACTTAAACCATCACAATGTTTATTGGCTTTGTTACTTACGCAAGGCGCTAAAAAAGTCGCCCCTTATCATGTTAAACATACCGGTATGGGCCATAGCGATCTGGGTATTATTTATGGGACGCTGGACTCAATAAAGCAAAAGCAATTGTTAGAACACCTTAATAAAAGCCTGAAACAGCTTAGCTGGCAAGAAAACATTCAACAAGCGCAATGGAAAAAGCTAGCCATTAACTGTGTGATCAACCCTATTTCAGCACTAAACGACATTGAAAATGGTGAAGTAAATCAAAAAGCTTACCAAAGAATGACCGAAGATATTATCAGTGAAGTCGTTGCTGTAGCGACGAAGGAAGGCGTAATATTAAGTGAAGTTTTATTACGACAGCTAATCCATAATGTTGCTAAAAGCACCAATAGAAACACCTCTTCGATGCGCGCTGATGTGCGTAATAAACGTCGTACAGAAATAGAGTATATCAACGGTTACATTCACCGTTTAGGGGAGAAACATAAACTAACCACAGCGATGAATACTCAACTATGGTTAGCTGTTAAAGCACTTGAGGATAAATATTGACCCGAGTTAACGAGTCATATTAAGGACGGTAAACTTTAACGTTCTTATAGCCTTCACCAATTAAGTAAAGTGCTTGTAGCTTACTCATTATACCTTGCTCACAATACAGTAAATATTCTTTGTCTTGCTCTAGCTCACTAAACTTATTAGATAGCTTATAAAAAGGAATATGAACAACGTTGACGTTTTCAAGTTCTAGAGGATTTTCGTCTTCTTCATCAGGGCTTCTAATGTCAATAACGATTGAATCGCTAGGAAGATCGTCTACTGTATCAACTGCATGAATTTCTTCTTCACTTTCTTTACCAATATCACGTATATCGTACATACGCGTTGCTTCAACAACCTTGTCTAAAACATCAAAATCAAAGTTTTCTTCTTCTGCTTCAATTTTAGATAATACCGCTTTAATGGTTGGGCGCTTTGATATTACACCACAATATTCCGGAATAGTTTTAGCAAAGTCTTCAGTACCAATTTTACGGGCGATATCAATAATATCTTGTTTATCATAAGCGACTAATGGACGGAGAATTAACGTATCAGTAACTCGGTCTATCACATTTAAATTAGTTAATGTTTGGCTAGATACTTGACCTAACGCTTCACCCGTAACTAAAGATTCTATATTCGCTCTTTTCGCTATTTTCGCAGCAGCACGCATCATCATACGTTTTAGAATAACGCCCATTTGACCGTTTTCAACATTTTCTAAAATTTCAGCAACAACCGGTTCAAAATCAACCGAAAAGAACTTTACTTTGTGTGATGCACCGAATTTATTCCATAAGTAGTAACTCACTTGTTTTACGCCAACTTCATGCGCAGCGCCACCCAAGTTAAAGAAACAGTAATGAGTACGAGCACCCTTTCTGATCATTTGAAAACTTGATACACCCGAATCAAAACCACCTGACATTAATGATAAAACATCTTCTTGGCTTGCTATTGGGAAACCACCTAGTCCTTGATGTCGTTCTGTGACAATAAATAAGTATTCATCTTTTATTTCTAATCGAATAGTTACATCAGGTTTTTTCAATTTAACTTTAGCGGATTCAACGTGCTCGTTTAAACCACCGCCAACATATTGTTCAACTTGTAAGGAATTGAAGTCGTGTGTTCCAATTCGTTTAGCTCTTACACAAAACGTTTTATTTTCAATTGTCTTTTCGTGTGCTGCTAATGTTTTTTCAAAAATGTTATGCACATCTGTATAGGTTGTTTGTTGAACTTCAAGAAAATGAGCGATGCCCGGCACACATTTTAAGGTATCAATAAGTGCCAAACGATTTTTAGGACAGTTATTTTTAGTATTAACCTCTATATTATCCCAGTTTGCCTGAGTGGTAATTTGCTCATCAACACGTCGTAAAACATTTTTAATGCTGGATTCTAAAATTTTAGTAAAGCGCTTACGAACCGGGCGACTCTTTACAGCAATTTCAGATTGGAGTTTTACGATGAATTTCATGAACAAACGACCCTAAATATAAAACTAGACTAAAGGCCATAATCGGCCGACAAAAATAATGGCGCGAATTATACACGAAATTGAAATAAAGAGTAAGTTGAAATGAAGAGTAAGTTGAAAA
This sequence comes from Colwellia sp. BRX8-5, assembly GCF_014077325.1. Classification (NCBI taxonomy): domain Bacteria; kingdom Pseudomonadati; phylum Pseudomonadota; class Gammaproteobacteria; order Alteromonadales; family Colwelliaceae; genus Colwellia; species Colwellia sp. BRX8-5. Next base: position 33,562 of record NZ_JACGVR010000036.1, on the reverse strand, counting down.
ATGTACGCTAAGCAATAAACGGGGGTTTATCACTTAACGCCATCACGATAGTTGAATTTATCGGCTTAATTTATTATTTAATAATAGAAACAGGTTCGGTTTCCTTTGCTTTACCTTGGTTAATTGAAATCTCAACACGACGGTTTCTTCTGCGATTTAGCGCGTTAGTATTAGGCACTACCGGTCTTGTATCGGCATGACCAACAACCAGTAAACGTGACTGGTCAAACTCAGGGACTTTAATTAATTCATGAGCAATAGCGACAGCTCGTTTACTTGATAAATCCCAATTTGAAGAAAATAACTCTGAACTAATACCGCGATCATCTGTGTGTGCAGAAACCATAATTTCACCCGGAACCGTGTTGAGTAGCTCACCTATTTCTCTAATAATAGGGCGAAACTGTGGTTGTAAAAAAGCAGAACCCGAAGGAAAAGAACCATTTTCACGAATACGAATAATCACTTGTTGTCCGAGAGATTCAAGCTCTATGGCACCATCTTGAATTTGTTGTTCTAATTGATCAGCAATTTTTTTAACTAATTCATTTACTTGCTCTTGCGAAGCCTGCTCTAATTCGTCTTGAGCCTTTTGCATTGCCTGGGCTGACATTTCATCTGCAGTACTTTGTGATTGTCCACCACGTTCTGTACCTCGTTGTTCTTGTCGACCACCAGCAGACGTTTCATCACCTGCTTGAAACTCTAACATCTGTTGGGTCATTTCCATGGTTTGCTGTTGAATAACTTCTATAGGTGTTGGCTCAGGTTTACCTGGGCGAAATTCTTGCGCAATAATACTGGTGCCTTTAGGAATATCTTTTACTTCAATCTTATTTTGTACACCAAACGCAAACTTCATCGAACCTGCAATTTGTTTAAACTTTAAAACATCCATTTCAGAAAAAGATAACAGCAAAACGAAAAAGCACATCAATAGTGACATTAAGTCAGCAAAAGTACCCATCCAAGCGGGAAGCCCCGGAGGTGGACATTTACATTTTTCAGCCATAAATTACTCCCGTTACTCTTCTTCTGTGGTATTTACAGCACGTTTACCTTCAGCAAGATAGTTTTTAAGTAACCCTTCGATGACACGTGGATTTTGTCCGTCTTGAATACCCAGAATAGCGTCAAGAATAAGCTCCTGGTTCATTTTTTCTTCAGCAAGGCGAAGCCTGAGTTTTGACGCTATAGGAATGGCAATAACGTTAGCGAGGAATGCTCCATATAGGGTTGTTAGTAGTGCAACCGCCATAGCTGGACCAATAGATTTGGGGTCATCCATGTTTGATAACATCGCAACCAAACCAATTAAGGTGCCAATCATGCCCATCGCGGGTGCCACATCAGCAAGTGCCATCATCATACCTACGCCTGTTTCATGGCGTTCAGCAGTAAGCTCAATATCTTTTTTTAGTGTGCCACGTACTACATCTGCATCGTGGCCATCGACCAACATATCGACCCCTTTTTGCATAAAGCCGTTAGTTATCTCTGCTTCTTCTAAAGCCAAAAACCCCCCTTTACGAGCGGCATCAGCCATTTCAACTGATTTTTCAATAAGGTCGTCAGGCTGTTCAATTTTAAACATAAAAGCCTTACCTATAATTTTCCCAATTCCAAAAAACTGACCAAGATTATAGTTAGATAAAACAACAAATATTGAACCACCAAAAACAATAATAACTGACTGAACGTCAATAAACATGCCGATATCACCAGACAACATCATTGCCATAATGAGTAAACCTATTGCGCCTACTACACCTAATATTGTTGCTATATCCACAAAAAAGTCTCCACAAAAAAATGATACGGATAGTCGTATTATTTGATAATACATTAAGGTATTACGATACGCGAATACTTATATTCTTATCCACACTCGTGATTTAACCATAACCATCCAAAGCGCGCAGTTAAAACTGCATATGAATGGCTTACGGCTCTATAAGTTTATTATCGCCCATATTGTCAATAACTTAAGTAATTAGTCGCTATTTTTAAGGTTAACTTTGCTGAACAAAATAATTGTTCAATATCTTTAACAACGTATAGTCCAGAGACAGTTAATACTGCCAACTAAATTCGCCATATTTAAGCTTACCCAATTTATATTTATCTAGTTATCGTTAACCGCAGCGCTTTAACGATAAATATAAGCGCCAATATAGTCGTAGAATGACCGACAATAGAAAGTATATGATAGTCATTAAGGGGCAAAAGCATTTGAAGTTTATTGATTAATTAAGGCGTTTGGTATAAATTTGCGCCTAGATATTTAATCACTGAACTCTCGATGATGGCTAAGAAAAAAATAGAAAACTTAAGCTTTGAAGAATCACTCTTAGAACTTGAAACTATTGTTCAGAATTTAGAACAAGGAGCATTGAGTTTAGAAGATTCAATGACCCTTTTTGAGCGCGGCTTAAATCTCAGCCAAGCCAGTCAAGAAAAGTTAAAAAATGCTGAACAAAAAATTCAAATTTTACTGACTAAAAATGGTAAAGCCCAACTTGAAGATTTTGAAAACGAAGTTGACTCAGAAAGTTTGGGTAGTAATTAGTGACCCAATTATACCAACTCGACTTTTATCAAACGCGCATTAATGAATACCTTGCCGACAAATTAGCCGCTTATGAAATAAATGATCAAAAATTGCTATCAGCAATGCAATACGGCTTATTAATTGGTGGTAAGCGTATGCGTCCTTATTTAAGTTATATTACCGGTGATGCACTGGGACTTGAATTATCTGACGTTGACGGTATTGCGGCAGCATTAGAATGTATCCATGCTTTTTCATTAATTCATGATGACTTACCTTCGATGGATGATGATGATTTACGTCGTGGGCAACCAACTTGTCATAAAGCGTTTGATGAAGCGACCGCTATTTTAGCAGGTGATAGTTTACAGACACTTGCCTTTGATATTTTAGTTAATCATAACTTTAGCGCCGCGGTTGAATCAAAACGTATTAGCTTAATCCGTCAATTAGTCAATGCTTCAGGTTACCAAGGCATGTGCGGTGGACAAGCACTTGATATTTCTGCGACCGATAAAGTGATCACTTTAGCTGAACTAGAAAAACTACATTCACTAAAAACAGGTGCGTTGTTAAAAGCTTCTGTGACCATGGTTACAGAGTTAAGTAACGATATTTCTGCCGATGAAAAGCACCAACTCGCCATTTATGCTGATCATATTGGTTTAGCCTATCAAGTGCGCGATGATATAATTGATATTATTTCTAGTGAAGAAGAACTAGGAAAACCAGCAGGTTCAGACGTTTCCTCTAATAAAAGTACCTACCCTGCGCTATTAGGTTTACAGGGCGCTCAGCAAAAAGCTGACAACTTATATCAACAAGCACTTCAAGCTTTAGCAACTTTACCCTACAATACAGATAACTTAGCTCAATTTGCGACGTTTATTATCAAACGCGCTCATTGATCTTGCTCTTGCAATTTAAAGAATAAACAAAATAAATATGACTATAAATCTTGCCGACTACCCTTTATTGGCCAATATAAATTCTCCTGACGATCTGCGCATGTTAAATAAAAGTCAGCTAATTCAGGCCAGTACAGAACTGCGTAGTTACTTATTAAGTTCTGTAAGTAAAAGTAGTGGCCATTTTGCTTCTGGTTTAGGCACAATAGAATTAACGGTCGCATTACATTATGTTTATAAAACGCCTTTTGATCACCTTATATGGGATGTTGGCCATCAAGCTTATCCACATAAAATTTTAACGGGTCGGCGCGATCAACTGCATACTATTCGTCAAAAAGATGGTTTGCACCCTTTTCCGTGGCGTGAAGAAAGTGAATATGATGTATTAAGTGTTGGCCATTCAAGCACGTCTATCTCTGCGGCACTAGGTATGGCTGTTGCTGCAGAACAAGAAGCAAAAAATCGTAAAGTTGTTGCTGTTATTGGTGACGGCGCAATGACAGCAGGTATGGCTTTTGAAGCGTTAAATCATGCTGGTGATATTAAAAGCGATATGCTGGTTATTTTAAATGACAATGAAATGTCAATTTCAGAAAATGTTGGTGCATTGAATAATCACTTTGCTCGATTGTTATCTGGCAGTATATATACAGGAATACGCGAGGGTGGTAAGCGCATACTAAAGGGTATTCCACCTATTAAAGAATTAGCAAGTCGTGCAGAAGAACATTTAAAAGGCATGGTTGTACCCAGTACCTTTTTTGAAGAGTTAGGCTTTAATTACATTGGCCCTATCGACGGTCATGATGTCAATGGTTTGGTTGATACCATTACTAATATGCGTAACTTAAAAGGGCCTCAAATCCTTCATATTGCCACGAAAAAAGGCAAAGGTTATCACGCAGCAGAGCAAGACCCGATAAAATATCATGCTGTCCCTAAATTTGATCCCGCACAAACGAGTTTGCCAAAGAGTAAGCCATGTTTACCCACTTATTCAAAAATATTTGGCGATTGGCTCTGCAGAACAGCAGAAAATAATGATTCACTAATAGCCATTACACCTGCCATGGGTGAAGGCTCTGGCATGGTTGAATTTAGTCAGCGCTTTCCTAAGCAGTACTTTGATGTCGCGATTGCAGAACAACACGCGGTAACTTTTGCTGCGGGTCTCGCTATTGGCGGTAAAAAACCGGTAGTCGCTATTTATTCAAGCTTTTTACAGCGTGGTTACGATCAATTCATTCATGATGTGGCGATCCAAAACTTACCCGTTTTGTTCGCGATTGACCGAGCCGGCATTGTTGGCGCAGACGGGCCAACTCATCAAGGCTCATTTGATTTAAGCTTTATGCGTTGTGTTCCAAATATTGTTATTATGGCGCCATCGGATGAACGAGAATGTCAATTGATGCTTAGCACGGGTTTTAAGCATGATGGTCCTGCGGCTGTTCGTTATCCAAGAGGGTCAGGCAATGGTGCGCCTTTACCTGACATCAGCGAGACAATTGAAATAGGTAAAGCAAAAACTATCTTAGAAACAACCACTGAGAGTGCTGAGCCGAAGGTTGCCATTTTAAACTTTGGTAGTACTTTTGATGAAGCCAAAGTAGCGGCTCAACAATTAAATACTACGCTCATTGATATGCGTTTTATAAAACCGCTTGATGTAACACTTATCGACCACATTGTAAAAAGCCATAGTATTATTGTGACCGTTGAAGATAATGCAATTGCGGGTGGCGCAGGTTCAGCAGTCAATGAATATATACTAAGCCAAGGTGTTGCGATTAAAATATTAAATATTGGCTTACCTGATACCTTTATCAAGCATGGTACCCAACAAGAGATTCATCAAGAACTTGGTTTAGATAGTAAAGGTATTATTGATAAAATAACCCATTTTATTGAACGCTAAATATTGTTAAAACGTCCACCAAAAGTCACTAATAATAGTTAATTATTAGTGACTTAATCTTTATCCCCCCTTCTCTTTCCTTCTAATTATTCTTAGATTGTTACGACTAATTATTATTTTTTCTTTAAAAACTTGTCTTTATCTGCTTAAATAATATACGTGATATATTTCTCATATATGAATAAGGATTATTTAATGAAATTCACTCAAAATATTATTTCTCTTGCGCTAATTTCAGCCCTCACCGCTTGTGGTGGCTCCAGTAGCTCTAGTACTAAACCCCCTACAATAGCACCACCACCTGCTCCAGTCCTCATACAAACCGTTGTCAAAGGTAAAGCGATAAAAGGCACAATAGCAAACGCTGTGGTTACTGTTTATAAATACGTTGACGGAAAAGCGGTTAAACTTGAAGATGACGAGTTAGCTGCATCTTCAATTATTACTGAAGATGATGGTAGCTATACCATTACCCTTTTAGATTACGACGGCGCTATCAAAGTAGAATTATCTGTAGGTGAAAACACCACGATGATATGTGATGCTCCTGCAGGTTGTGGTGAATTAGCCCACGGCGCCCCAATAGCACTAGCCACTGTTGATCCAACCTTAGTCTTATCAGCGATTTCAACCGTAGGGAGTGATAATGCAGGGACCGCAAATGTAAATATTTCAGCTCTCACCCATTTAGCCGCAGCACTTATAGAAGCCGATGAAAGCGGAGTTAGTGAAACAACAATACAAGCGCACTCTTCTATTATTGCCAATGCTTTTAATATTATGGGCAGTTTAACGGCACTTGAGCCAACGGCTGTCGAAAATGCAGCCAGTGTTGCAGGTGAAGATAATGTTAATGAGTTACGCTACGGCTTGATCAATGCTGGCATTATGTCTGTTTTGTTTGCCGGCCAAGAAAATGCTACGGGTGTTCTATCAAATAGATTAGCCGATGTTATTGAAGATATAGTCGAACACAATGGCGCATTACTGGTACATCAAGATGATAACGATGAAGGTTTTGAACTGTCTTTAGTTGAAGTTCTTGATAGTGCTGGCGATGTCGCAGCTGCTGCAGCTCAAGCGATAGCTGCAGATCCAATATTATCAAGCCAAGATAACAGTGAAATACTGGGCGAGCTTGACCAACAAGAAATCACCTTAGAAAATCAATCAGAATATGAAGAGGCCAATGAAGATGAAGATGGCCGCAGTGAACCTGAAACGGAAGTACCAACAACAGGTGATGCTATTGCTAAAGCAAAAGCTATGGTTGCTGATGTGCGTCTCTTTAGTCATCTATTTGAAGTGGGTAAAGAAGCCAATACCGGTGTAACTACCGAAGGCGACAAGTACATCGAGCTCATTGATAGTGCTGGTTTAATGATTGAGGCTGAAGCAGCGAGCTTTTTATTACTAGCAGACGTTACCGACGCCTTATCAGAAATGGGCATAAGGTATGAAGCAGGCACCATTACGGAGGGAACCTTCCCAATAGGCCCATTTTTGAGTATTGATGGTGCGGTAGGCTCTATAACGCTTGATGAAGAAACGGCTAATGGCGGCATATTATTTAAAATCAGTGCCACTTCAGGTAGTGAAAAAATCAGCTTAAATGCTTCTGCTGTTTTTGCTGAAGACGGCTTGAGCATTGTTTTAAACCTTGATGGTTCAATTGAATCAGCGGGTGCCATGCTATCGTTAACTCAAGGTAGCTTCGCAAAAGTTAACCTTGATAGTGCGATCACTCGAACCTTACTTGAAGATGATACCTACGCAGGAGAAATAACCTCTGGTGAGTTATCGCTTGAAGTTATCTTAGAACAAAAAGCAAGTGATACAGTAATAGACCCCGTCGCTTTTACTGGCATGATTAAAACTAAGCTAAAGCCGGTTAAATCACATGTTTTAGATGCAGTTGAACAATATGCAAGAGATGAAAATTACATAATTATTAGGGATGAAAATGGTAACCCTGTGCGTGAAGTTGATCGATACTTAAAGAGTACCGAAACTAATATTCTTCCAGAAATGCTAACCTTAAGTGGTGGGTTTAGCTCGTTAGAAGGTAACTTAATTAGAGCAACTTTAACTGTTAACATTAAAAACTTAGAAAATTACGAAGCTCCTGAATTTAAATACATTGGCGCTCCGGTTGCCGATATGTATACAATTACCGTATCTGATGATAAAAACACTCTGAATGCAATATCTTCAGAGTTAATGTCTCAACCTGTCGATTATACTTTTGTTTTTACCTCTCATGACACACAAGGTGCTTGGAGTAGCGAAGAAACAATTTGGAATCCAGATCAATCTACTGAAACACCACATCGAGTCAACACTACAACACGAATTCCTCGAACATATGGCACAATGTCTGGCTTTGATACTGCAACCAATTTAGACGAATGGGCTTTCTTCGAAACAGTTACTCCAAATGATGATAATGGTGATGGCGTTGCTGATAGTTACACTTGGAAAGGCTATTCGGGTTCTATAATCAATGACGATTACGCTTTAGTTAATAATGAGGGTGAAGTTCATGATTTAGTAACACCTGAATGGGGCTCAAGTAGCTATGATACATTTGAAGAGTTGATGGAAGCACATAGAATGTATCCCGCTTCAATAGCGAATGCAGCAGATGCATTTATATTTGAGATTAAAGCATTTGAACGTAATGAACTTGAAACTAACTTAACGACAGGTGCTCGTGCATCAGTTTTCTTTAGCGATAATGATTATTCTGCAATCGCTGAAGGGGGGGTCACAGTAATTGCTGCAAATATTACTTCGAGTTTGCCAATTGAAGATGTATTTACAATAACGGTGAGTGATGACAGCAACACAGTTACTGTAAAAGACGATACTTATACTCGAGTCTATGGTGTTGATTATACGAACACGGCTAACTTTACCTTTACTCGCCATGTAACAAGTAATATCGGAGACGAGGTTACAGATATAAGAACTTTTTCAACAAATGATGTTGATTTAGATGTAGAAGAGCTCTTAATAAACCGACACGCTTCTTTTGGTATAGACGATGAGTTTTATCTATTAGTTCGAATCACTCCTATTGATGAAAATAATGATGGTTTAGCTGATTACTTTACTCAATCATACACATATAGCGATTACATCAATGAAGAAGGCGTATTAGTTGATGAAGATGGTATCGCTTTAATAGAGAATCCTTTTTATGCATTTGATACTTGGGAGAGTGCTGAACTTCATTGGCAGATACCTTTTAATCCTTTTTCAACAACAAATGCTTTAGAAGCTTATAAGCAGTTTATAGTGAATGGAAGAGGATCTTACTTAACAACATATATCGACGGTGTAGGTTCAGTGGAAGCAGAACTATCAACCGAAGATATTGCTTCAATAGTTATAGGTAGTACAACCTTTTCTGGTGTTAACACGCATCCAGATAGTGATGAATCATTAGAAAACGAAGATGTTTTCTTAGATTTAAGTGCTGCGCTCTCATTAGAAGCAACTTTAGGTGATTACCAAGTAAACTTAATGCTATCAGGTCAACGTACCGCTTTTGATGACGGTAAGTTCGATCTTGAAATGAGTTACAAATTGCCTGGCGATGAGAATATGCGTAAGTTTGTTGCCCATATGAAAACTGATGAAGAAGGCTCTTTTAGTGTAAATAACAGCGAAGGTGTATTACTCATAATGAATGATGTGGAAGATTCAACATCCGATGTTATTGGTAGTATTGTAGTAGGTTCTTCAGCAACTAAAGTTGCTGATATAGAAGATCGTGATGGTGTTATTTGGTTTGTATTTACCGATGAAACAACCGAAACATTATAACCTCCATCATTAGCTAAACAAAGAGTAGAGATAAAATACCAGTCATGTGTGTGACTGGTATTTTTTTACTTATAAGTTAAGTTGTTTTATTAAACTTAAACTGTGTTTAACTACAATAAATATCATGGAAAACACGGCTAGAACTTAAGGAAGTTAATGAACGTTAATTATTTATTTTTATTACTATTGATATTTTTATCCACTTTTTCTCAAGCTTCAACAAAAATTGAAGTATTTACCACAAGCCAATCATTTAGTAATATTTTACCCGTTAAGCAACTGATTACTGACAACTGGCGACAATCACCAAAAAAAAATGCCAGTGACGGTTTTACACAAAATGAAGTGGGTATGAGCAGTTATTGGCAGCACTTGTCATTGAGTGTTGCACAACGCTATGATTATTTTGTTTATTCAAATCCCGATACAGCAAAAGTATTCTATTTAGACAAAAACGATTTAGCACTCGACACACAAGAAGAATATCATATCGCATTAAAGTTATTCCATCAGCGTAGTAATGGTTTACGTATCGGCTATAAATATGAATTTGAAAACTTTAGTAGTGAAATACGTCTCGGTTATTGGGACTTAAATGTCACGAGGGAGTCTAACTTAACGGGTACCCTTGCTAGTGATCTTAATGGCAATATATCTGCCATTGCACAATTAGATGAGTTTTATACTGCCAATAATTTTTTAAAGCGCCGCAACAGTAATGATTGGGATGCCGATGGCACAGGTATAACGATTGATATTCATTTACGTTGGCAGCTAAGCCAATACTTATCTATTAACGCTGACTTAAAAGATATCTATAACCATTTTACCGTTGACGAATCTGGCTTTAGTGCGGGCAACATAGATACCGATGGTACTTTTATTAATAGTGTTGGCGGGGTCGCCTACTTACCTGTTTATCGTGGTAAAGAAACAACCAGCAAACATCAGTTTAAGTTACCTAAACAATTAAGCTTTATCGGTTTTTATCATCACAGCGAGCAAATAAGTTATCTAGCGCGTTATAAAAGACAGGGCGAGCAAAATTTTTATTATTTAGGATTCGATATCGCACACGAAAATTCATCAACACGGATTTCATTTGATATTGAAAATAACGCCCCAGAAATCCAATATAAAAATGACTGGCTTTCAGTTACCTTTGCGATTGATAGTCTTAAAATAGAACAGGCAATGTTACTAAATTTAGGCTTTAATCTCTACTATCGCTTCTAAAACTAGCCAGTGGCTAAAGCCATATAACTTTTAGCTTACTTTGAAAATACAGCTAAATTTAGCCTTTAATCTCGACTTTCACTTCTAAAGTTAGCCGGTGGCTGAAGTGATGTCGCTTTTCGCTTGCATTGCACGGGAGAACCAACTAATTTAATGACAAAACTATTAATTTTTTAATTTATATGAAAATTTTCGTTTGGATTATTAGCTGTCTTTTCATTGTTACCCTTAATAGTAGTTTTGCTGCTGTCGTTGAAAAAGACATCTTTGATCTCAGCATAAAAGAACTAATGCAAGTACGTATTAGTTTAGCGACAAAAACTGAAGAAACTGTTCTAACAGTACCTTCAACAATCACGGTCTTTGAACGCACTGATATTGAATCATTAGGGGTGAAAAATGCCTATGATGTGATGAATTTTGTTCCTGGCTTTCAAATGACTCGTGGTGATTGGGTGGGAGCAGTCCCGAAAGAACATGCACGTGGCGTTTATTTAGACAATGGTTATATTCTTGTTATGCTCAATGGCGAACGACTTAATGAAGTTTCCTTTGGTAAAGCTTCCGTTTATACCCCCCATATTCCCATTGATATTATTGAACGTATTGAAGTTATTCGAGGTCCTGGCTCAGCGCTTTATGGCAGCAATGCTTTTTTAGGTGTGTTAAATATAATTACTCAACAATCAGTTAAGCAGCTTAAAGTAAGTATAGGTGAAAAAGGTTATAAGCAACTTTCCTCTAGCTGGCAAAAGTCGCTCTCTAAAAACTTACGTTTACACAGTAATATTTCGATTGAGAAGTCTAATGGCCATCAATATACCTCACCATTGAATCGCCAAGTTAAAGACCCCTATAGTAATACCTATTTAGAACTCGGTGCACACTATAAAAATAATAAACTTAACATCCGCTACAGCGAAAATGAACTCGATGAATTTATTAATCTTGGTGGCTATTCTGTCGATAATATCCACACCAGTGAAAGCTTTTCAATATCGGGTAAAAGTAAGATATGGCACAATGACAAGCATCAGCTAGAGATTAAGGCGTCTTATAGCCTCTTTGAAATCAAGTCTGCTGGGATGGCCTTAGCAAAAGAGTCTGGCCTTATCGAAAATGATTTTTTGGTGGGGCCCTTTTGGCGCACTCAATCAAGCGATGTAAACCTAGATCACAGTTGGATAGTTAATCCACGTATTCATCTCAATTCTGGGGTTGAATATCGCCGCGCTAATCAATTTCAATCGGGTAACGCCGTCACTTACTATGATTATCAGCAAGAGCGGATTATCGTTAGTGATGAAAATTATCTCGACAAAATTGTCGCTATCGCTGTGATGCCTGAAACAAAAGCGTTAAACCAAGCCCAAGCAATGCATGGAATTTACAGTCAACTCAAGTGGCAAGTCGCCAATAATATTAGTTTATTTTTAGGGGCTAGGTATGACAATGTGATAGATATTGATCATAAACTGTCACCGCGTGCCGCAGCCGTTTGGCAAGCCAATAAAAACCATAGCTTAAAACTGCAATATGGTGAGTCATTTCGTACTCCGGTAAACAACGAACTTTATTCAAATGACAGTGTGACTAACGGCAACCCTAATTTATCCTCAGAGTTTGTCAAAACAACAGAGCTCGTTTGGATATATCAACATAATGATTTTTCCAGTGAACTGGTCTTTTTTCATAATGATTTACGAGACTTTATAAATAAGGTTCCTGACGATGGCGACGCACAATTTACTTTTGTTAACCATGTTGATATGGAAATTAGTGGTTTAGAAAGCAGTGCCAGTGTTGAATTAACGCCAAAATTACGTTTTTCAGTCAATTACACCCATCTCTTTGATGACCCCATTAACGAGAGTTTTAAACACTTTGGTAGCGCCAATTTAAGCTATAAGTCAGGACAATGGAAATTCAATGTTAATGGTATTTGGCGAGATGAAGTAACACTACCTCCAATTAATGATGTCCGTTTTATACAAAAACAGTATTTTTTAATTTCAGGTAAAGTCACTTATGAGCTTGATAAAAAACAGCAACTTTCATTCATTGCGCAAAATTTACTGGATAAAGATTATGTTGTCTTCGACCCAAGAGTATTTAACGGTGAAGTACCAGGAAAAGGCAGAGAAATATCAGTGAGTTATCGCTATCAATTTTAACGCAATCACAAGCTTAAATGTTCATCTATAAAAATATTTCTATAGATGAACAAACTCGGACTAACGTTAATTATTCCGCTATATATTCAACAACTTCAAGACCAAATCCTGATAACGAATGATACTTAGTTTGTGAACTTAACAAGCGCATCTTACTAACACCTAAGTTAGAAAGGATTTGTGAGCCTACGCCAACGTTACGAGAGCCAACATGACGCTTTATTTCATTAACAACTTCACCCGCATCAATTTTTGCATACTTTTCAACTTGAGAAATTAACTCCGCAGTAGATTCATGCTTACCTAAAAGTACTAAAACACCGCCTTCTTTGGCAATTTTTTCTAAAGCATTAGCCATTGGCCATTGAGCAACACTCTCACGTTGGCTAAATAATAAATCTCTAAAGGTATTTTCTAGATGAACACGAACTAGTGTTGGTTCGTCAGCTTTAATCTCACCTTTAGTTAGGGCAAAGTGCGCCTGTCCATCAATGGTGTCTTTAAATACTGTTAAATCGAATTCTCCAAAGGCTGTTGGTAACTTACATTGAGAGACACGTTCAATAGTGGTCTCATTAGCATTTCTATATTCAATTAAGTCGGCAATGGTGCCCATCTTTAAATCATGCTTTTCAGCAATAATTTCTAAGTCTGGGCGGCGCGCCATAGTACCGTCTTCATTGAGTATTTCAACAATAACGGCGGCAGGCTCTAAACCCGCTAAACGCGCTAAATCGGTTCCAGCTTCCGTATGGCCTGCGCGATTTAATACACCTCCATCTTTGGCTATTAATGGAAAAATATGCCCCGGCTGAACAATACTTAAATGATTAGCATCTTTGGCAACAGCAGCTAATACAGTCGTTGCACGATCGCCAGCAGAAATCCCGGTAGTTACTCCTTGAGCGGCCTCAATTGACACCGTAAAATTAGTGCTAAATTGAGCGTCATTTTTTTCAACCATCAAAGGTAACTTGAGCTGCTGGCATTTTTCAACCGTCATCGGCATACAAATTAAACCACGACCGTGAGTCGCCATAAAATTAATGGCTTCGGGGGTTACTTTTTCAGCAGCCATAATGAAGTCACCTTCATTTTCTCTGTCTTCATCGTCCATCAAAATGACCATTTTACCTTGAGCAATATCGTCAATAATTTCTTGTGGGGTATTTAAATTCATGATCATCTCTTTTATTTAATTTTTTTTCATAATTTTGAGGAATACAATAGTGCGCTTGATATACAGACGCCACCTTGTTTGTTTACTTCATAAAACCGTTACGTGCTAATAGTTCATGAGTCACACCAGAACTATGGTGCTCGGCCGTGCTAGCGGCTTTTTTTGTTAATAGCCTTTCGATATAACGGGCGATTAAGTCAACTTCTAAATTGACTTTAGTGCCCGCTTTATATTGAGCAATAATGGTTTGCGCGTTAGTGTGAGGAACGATCGTTAGACGAAATTTATCATCGGTGACACTGTTAACTGTTAAGCTCGTGCCGTCAATTGTGATAGAGCCTTTTTCGGCAATGTATGGCGCTAAATCACTTGGCATTTCAAGCCAGTATTCTAGGCTATTACCATTATGTTCAATCGAGGTTATTGCAACCACAGCGTCGACATGGCCAGACACCATATGTCCGCCAAAACGAGTGGTGGGTAACATGGCTTTTTCTAAATTAACAGCCTGCCCTGTTTGATAATCAACAAAGCCAGTACGCTGTAAGGTTTCATTAGAAACATCGGCACTATAAGTTGATGAGTCAAAAGCGACAACGGTTAAACAAATGCCATTGGTCGCTATTGAATCACCTAATTTAACATCACTCATATCTAATAAACCGGTGGAAATAACAATTCTTGCACCCTGTCCAGTAATGTTTATCGCTTGAATGCTACCAACTGCTTCAATTATTCCTGTGAACATAATCACTCTTTAAGTCATTTTTAGGTCAAGTAAAACTCAACACCATACTAAAATTTTACGGTAAAAGTTTAGCAATAATACGGATATCTTTGCCGATCATACGTAAATCAATTATATTTAGTTCTTTTGCTTGGCTCAAGCTTTCAATGCTTGTCATATTCACTAAGCTTTTACTGTCTGCACCCATCAATTTAGGGGCTTGATATAAAATCAATTCATCGACTAAATTTTTTTCAATAAAAGCACCCGCTAATCGAGCACCTGACTCAATGAGTACATCATTTAAATTTAGCTTAGCTAAATATTGAAGTAATGCATGTAAGTCAATCTGTTGTTCATTAGCTAATGTATTGACTACAGGTAAAACCACCTGCCTTACAAAATGAGGCCATTGATGAATGTTTTCAATGGTACGACGAATTAAAATTATTGGGCTGTGCTCATTAAATAAAGCTAAGTTAGGCGTTAAGCGATTTTTTGTATCTATAATCACTCTTATCGGTTGCCTAACGTCTTCCTTTTGATAACTAGCTTTTAATTCTCCTAGCTCAGACCAACGTACCGTCATTTTTGCATTATCGGTTAATATACTGTCAGCACCACTGATAATCGCACAACTTTGTGCACGTAAACGCTGGACATCTTGTCGAGCTTGAGGGGAAGTAATCCATTTACTTTCACCATTTTTCATCGCGGTTTTTCCATCTAAACTCGCCGCTAATTTACAACGGACGTAGGGCAAACCTGTGGTCATTTGTTTGATAAAACCAACATTTAAATCTTCAGCCGCTTGTCTTAACAAACCGTGTTGCGAAGATATTTCCGCTTGTGCTAACATTTTCAAACCATTACCAGCAACTTTAGGATTTGGATCAACCATCGCCGCTATGACATGTTTAATACCGGCAAGAATAAGTCCTTTAGCACAGGGCGGCGTTAACCCATAATGACTACAAGGCTCAAGTGTTACATAAGCGGTTGCACCTTGCGCATTTTTACCCGCCATTGCTAACGCGTTAACTTCAGCATGACCTTCACCCGCTTTTTGATGAAAACCTTCTCCGACAATTTCACCATCTTTTACCAAAACACAACCAACGCGCGGATTAGGCGAGGTGGTAAAATGTCCTTGTTTGGCAAGCATTATAGCCCGTTGCATAAAACGGTAATCTTCGGCTGAAAATTCTTTCATCTATTTTTCATTACCTAAGCGCGCAATTTCTTCACTAAATTCGCGAATATCTTCAAAAGAGCGATAAACCGAGGCAAAACGCACATAAGCGACTTTATCTAATTCTTTTAATTGTTCCATGATGATATTACCAAGCAACTCACTCGATACTTCTCGCTCACCAGTGGCACGTAGTTTTGATTTGACTTTATTAATCGATAGTTCGACTTGCTCGACACTCACCGGACGTTTTTCGAGTGCTCGCACTAAACCATTACGCATTTTATCTTCATTGAAAGGCTCACGTGAACCATCATTTTTAATAATACGTGGCATAACTAACTCAGCAGTTTCAAAGGTAGTGTAGCGCTCATGACAGGCTAGACATTCGCGGCGACGGCGAACTTGATGACCGTCAGAGACCAAGCGAGAGTCAATGACTTTGGTATCTAAGGCTCTACAAAAAGGACAATACATGGAAAGCTCCAAAAAAGGTTATACCAATCCCAATAAGTATATTTTTATCTTAATGGACTCGGTACTTTCGACACATAGCTCTGTTTAATTGACAGAAACAATAATGGCCGCTAATGCGGCCATTTTAGTCTAATTAAGCTATTGTTACATTAACTTATTTATAGCTTTTCCCATTAGACTTTAAGCGCCACAGCTATATCGCTTAAGACACTAAAGTCGTTAGCTTAATTTACGCGTATACAGGGAAGCGTGAACAAAGTTCTTTAACACTGGCTTTAACATCAGTAACCGTCTGTTCATTGTTGATATCGTCTAAAATATCACAAATCCAACCCGTTAATGCTTGAGTTTCAACAACACCAAAACCACGACGCGTAATAGCCGGAGTACCTAAACGTAAACCAGAAGTTACAAACGGAGAACGTGGGTCGTTAGGTACTGAGTTTTTATTTACCGTAATATGGGCACGGCCTAATGCAGCATCAGCATCTTTACCTGTAATATCTTTATCAATTAAGTCAAGTAACAACAAGTGGTTTTCAGTGCCGTTAGAAACAACTTTGTAACCGCGTTCCTGAAGAACAGCAACCATAGCTTTAGCATTGTCTAAAACATTCTGTTGATAAACTTTAAACTCAGGTTCTAATGCTTCTTTAAATGCAACCGCTTTAGCTGCAATAATGTGCATTAATGGGCCACCTTGGCCACCTGGGAAAACAGCAGAGTTTAATTTTTTATAGATAGCTTCATCATCACAACCCGAAATAATTAAACCGCCACGAGGACCGGCTAATGTTTTATGAGTAGTTGTAGTAACAACATGCGCATGTGGCACTGGGTTTGGATATAAACCGGCGGCAATTAAACCAGCAACATGAGCCATATCAACGAAAAAGTATGCGCCAACACCGTCTGCGATTTTACGCATACGTGCCCAATCAACAACACCAGAGAAAGCAGAAAAACCACCAATGATCATTTCTGGTTTATGTTCTTGTGCTAAACGTTCCATTTCTTCGTAATCTATGTCACCTGTTTCTGGGTGAAGACCGTATTGAAATGCTTCGTAAGACTTGCCAGAAAAACTAACATGAGAACCATGCGTTAAATGACCACCGTGAGCTAAACTCATTCCTAACACTTTACCACCTGGAGTAACAAGCGCTTGAAAAACTGCAGCATTAGCTTGAGAACCAGCATGAGGTTGCACGTTCGCGTAAGTTGCGCCAAATAATTCTTTTGCACGGTCTATGGCTAATTGCTCAGCGATATCTACGAATTCACAACCACCGTAGTAACGTTTGCCTGGGTAACCTTCAGCATATTTATTAGTTAATTGAGAACCTTGTGCTTCAAGAACACGCGGGCTACAGTAATTTTCTGAAGCAATAAGTTCGATGTGCTCTTCTTGGCGAACTTTCTCATTGCTCATCGCTTGATAAAGTTCCGGGTCAAAATCAGCAATATTCATATCACGTGTAAACATGGTTTTTCCTCAATTATTCAGCCTTAGCTGTTACAGACAATTGTCTAATGGATAGCAAAATTTATGCGGCGTATATTGCCTGAAATCAGCTCAGTTGTACACGGATAAAGGTACAAGCTTTAGCTCATTTAGTAATCTAATATGCCAAGAGTGTTGCTGTTATTATCGATAAAAACTTTTACAGCTTTGATCAACGTTAACAGTAAATAGAATATAACGAAGAAAAAAAGCAATAACAAGAAATTTAAAACAGAAATAAAGCAGAAAAACAAAATATAATCTATCTTATTAAGAAATAACCAATATTTATTTTATTAAAATATCATTTAGTTGTTTTAACTCTTCTTGCCTTTTTATATAAAAAGACTGACTGACAAGCCAAATACTCACCAGAAATATATTCAAAATAGCTAGACCAACAATGGGCGATTTTTCTAATTGCTCGGTGACAGCAAAAACATACCAATTGGCAAAGGGCCCAATAATGAGACAAGAGAACTTTATTAACTTGATGTAGCTAATAGACGACTGACAACCGAGAATGGCATGTTCAATTGCTTTATCAGGACTGCCACAATTTATTTTCCATGCCGATAAACGAGCTTTAATGGCAAATATTACAAAAATAATGGAAAGAATGCCACCACCACCTAAGTAAATAATGGTTGCTTGATCTTTCGAGCCACTGAGCCACATATAGCTAGCAACAAACAACATAGCCAACGTAGCCATAATATCTATGACTAATAAAGATTTAGCCCACACAGTTCTTTGCTTTGTTCGTTTAAGTAAACGGTTAATATCGGTTTTAATAATAGGTTGGCTTTGCCAGTCTTGGCTCATCTGCGCCCATTGTTCATCAATTACCGAACTATCGAGTGGTTTAGTCGCTTTATTCTTGGGTAAAGTTGCAACATCAAGTATCGCCTCAGCTTGACTTTGAGTAGATAAAATCACTTTACTTTTTTTATGTAACAGGGAATCTTCTTCGTTCATACCGCCTCCATTAACTTACTCAAAGCGATTTTTGCGCGTTGTAAACGCACACCAACAAGATTAACGGATATCACTAAAATATCGGCAATTTCTTGATAACTCATGCCTTCGAGCGCTAAGGTGATCACTTGCTGTTGTTCAAGTTTAAGTTGCCTAATAGATTGAGCTAAACGTTGTTGTCTACGTTGTTTTTCTAAGCTCTGATGGGGTGTAGGTTGAATTTTATCTTGCTCTGTCTCTTGGCAAATATCATCAATACTTTGCTCTACCTTGACACTTTTTACTGCTTTGGCAACATGCGTAGCTAAAACATTATGAGCAATACGAGCGACAAAAGTTTTTACCGTACAGTCATTTCTAAAGCTAGGTAGTGCCCGCCAAAGATTGAGGGCTATTTCTTGAAAAAGCTCATCTTGAATTGACGGTTTTGCTTCAAATCCGGTAATGATATGACGGAGTAATTTTTCATACTCTGTCATCCATTGGGTGAATGTTTGCTGATAATTTGCAGTACGTTTCAAAGAATAACTCAATATATGTTGATACGCCGTTTGAAAGCGGTCTTGTTGCTGTAATGTTAATTCTATCGAGTTATTCATCTTAATACCAACTCAGCGTATTGTCATAAAGATTAACTTAATGACATCACCACTTTTTCTGATTTTAATTTTTGTGCGAGTGCCAGCACTAATGCCACGGTCATCCCCACCGTAATTGCGGTGGTACTTGCAAGCACAGTCCAATCGACAGGTAAGCCCTTAAAAACATCTTCCATCAACATTGATTGTCCTGAAATAGGTAACCAATTCACCCATTCAGGCTTATCATCAATCATCATAATGGCAAACGGTACCATAGCAGGAAGCATAATTAGCATAGAGACGGTTGACTGTGCTTCTTTAAAACTTTTCGCTTGAAACGAAAAGAATAATTGTAAAGCCGTTGCAAAAAAACATAGTGGAATAAGTAGTAGTAATAAGGCCGCAATACTAAAGGCATTTAAACTAAAGGTTGCCCCTATTTTAGTGAGATCAATAAAGCCAACAGAAACGGTGGTCAATACCAACATGATAACAATAGACAATACTGAAATAGAACTGGCACAAGTCATTTTTGCCAACACTATTTTAAGGGTACTGACCGGCTGACATAGTAGCATCTCTAAAACATTACGTTCCCGCTCACCCGCACTCGAGTCAATGGCAATTGATAGCCCTGAAACAAAAGCGCCCATCAATAAATAGATACCTAAAAACATCGAGACCATCACTGCATTGCTGGTTGGAAGTGCTGTATCTTGTTCTTGCAGAACAATAGGTTGTAATAAATTAATATCAACTCCCCTGACCAGTAAACGCTTATAACCGATAGCAAGTGAGTATTCTCGTACCACTTCTTTGACTCTTCGGATCGGTGCACTAGAGGCTTTTTTACCAAAATCTGCACGTAAAACAACGTCTATAGCCTGACCCGCTAACATTTTTTCAGCAAAATCTTTTGGTATATCTACTTCAATATTACGTTCTTGCCATGCGTACTTTTCTTCTTCAGGTACATCGGCAAATTGTAAAATATTATTGACGGCAAACTTCTCAATCAATTTGGGTGCAAATTCAGCGCCGGTAAATTGCACATAAATAGGGGGGTTATCAACGATTTCTTTGATCATGGTTTTCGATATTACCATAATCATTATTGGTGCGAATAAGCCCATACTTAACGCGACCATCAAGGCACGTTTATCACGAAAGGCTTCTCTTAATTCTTTAATTAATAATGCTTTAAACTGGATCATGCGGCAACTCCTTCATCTGAGCCAATTAATTTAACAAAGGCATCTTCTAATAATTTTTCACCCGCTAAATCACATAACTCTTGTGGCGTGCCTTGTGCGGCTAATTTGCCATTAGAAACAATAATGACCCGATCACATAAGGCTGCAACTTCTTGCATGACATGTGATGAAAATAAAATACAATGACCTTTCTCTTTAAATTTGGCTAAGTGATTGCGCAAAACTCGTGTGCTCATTACATCGAGTCCGCGAGTCGGTTCATCAAGAACAAAGTTTTTCGGCTGATGCACTAAAGCCTGAGCTAAAGTGACTTTCATCCGTTGCCCTTGCGAGAAGCCAACCGTTTTACGATGCGCTAATTCTTCCATTTCTAAATCTTTAAATATTTGCGCTATTGCCGCTTTTTTCTTCGCTCCTTGCATACCATGAAGGCTGGCAAAATAGTCCACTTGTTCATAGGCAGTTAAACGCTCGTACAAACCAAATTTATCGGGGAAGATTCCTAATCGTTGCCTAACCGCTAAAGGGTCTTCTAAAACATTAATACCATCGACTAATACCGAACCTTCATCAGCTTTTAGCAAACCATAGAGAGTACGTAAACAAGTCGTTTTACCCGCACCATTTGGACCTAAAATACCAGTGATCTCACCATTTTTCGCGGTAAACGACAAACCATCTAGGGCTTTTACCGTATTTTTTTTATCGATAAAGCTTTTATGTAAATTGTTAACTTCAATCATAATAATTATATCCTTATAGGTTGCCGTTTAAATGCGTCATAAATGTTTCACTTTTTAACTCAGCTAAACACGATTCATCTAAATCATTCGGATCGAGTGTTGTTAGAAATTCATTAACAATTTCAATACCGCAAGGCGTTGAAGCAACAATATGTGCACTGTTTTTAGAAACAATGTGGTGATTATTAGGTAAGGTTTTGGCAGATTCATCACCGTTACTCGGCGGTGTTACTGGGTCTAAATTTCCTGATAAAATAAGTGTTGGGATATTAGCCGTTACACTTTGATAGAAATCATCGCTAACCGCATACTTAGGCCATAACGGACAGGCTTGTAGCCAAGCACTATGGCTGTCGTTGCCACCAAAAGTATTGTTGGCATCGCCAGCAAACATTTCAGTAGTAATTTTAGGAAAGTCTTCATTACAGACAATATTTAACGTTAAGCCCACATACATACCCATTCCCCCTTCTGACATGGCAATTAAACCAATCATAGGTTGATAGTTACCTAAAAAAGCCTGATGTATAACCAAGGGCACTAAAGTACGGGTTTGCATAGAGTATAATTGCATGCGTAAATTACTAATAAACTTGCTACGACTTAACACGAAGTCAGTCTTTGTACCTAAACGGGGATGCGCTATTTTAAGATTTACCGGCGCTTGTTCTAATCGAGCAATAACCGCTGTAAAGTCATCTTTTAATGAAGGGTAAGCGCTGTTACAACTTTCATCTTGCTGGCAGTTTTCGAGTAATAAATTAAATGAACGCGCGGAACTTTGACCAAAAGTACCAATAGGCACTTCAATGGGACCAACACTGTCTAGTACGACACTGTTAAGTGCATCAGGAAAAAGGCGCATATAAACCAAAGCCGCACGTGTGCCGTAAGAACCACCATAAATATTAATTTTTTCATGGCCGAGTGCAACGCGTACTGCATCAAAATCACGAATAGCATTTTCTGAATTATATTGACTTAAGTCGCCTTTGAATTGTGCGATACAGTCTTTGATTTCTTGTGGAGAAAAGTCTTCAGGAATAATTTCATAAGCGTTTCTTACTTCATTTTCATCACACGATAAAGGATGTGATTTCCCCGTACCCCGTTGATCCACTAAAATAATGTCATGCGACTTTTTAATTTCACCAAAAGTACTAAATATATGCGCAGCTAGTTCAACGGATGCTTGACCTGGCCCACCCGCTAAAAACATTAAAGGCGTTTTATTTTGACTACTATCAATAGCCGGCAACACCGCAAAATTAACGCTTATTTTTTCACCTTCAGGTAAACTATAATTTTCTGGTACTTGTAATGTGCCACACTGAACTTGCGACTTAATGCCCTTTAGGTGGCAGTTTTCCAAGCTTAAAACTTCTTTATTATTATTTTGTGTATTATTGTCTTCAGCTAAAAGTAGTGAGCTAAAACTCAGTAAACTTAATGCTAAAAGGCTTTGCCATTTTATTTTCATTATTTTATTCCTTTTAAAATATCGAACATATAGTCTCAGCCTTAGACTTTTTATTACAGTTTATTTTAATAAAGCTGCATTTATTTTTAAATGATTGTTTATAAGTGACATTTAGCAGTATTATTTTAAGCAAGGATCGGTAATTTCTCCCATGACGGTTTTAGGATATTTTACTACAACTTCAAGAACAGATACTGAAATAAATTCAGCATGACGATAAGTGCGCAAGACGAATGCTGACCATTCGTCGTTCATTGCCATCCATGGCACCACGACATACCGTACATCCTCGGCTCGGGCATCCATGCTTCGCTCTACCTCCTGCATCCATGCATCCATGCAGTCGTATACATTCGTCGTTCATTGCCATCCATGGCACCACGACATACCGTACATCCTGTACATAAAAAAACCGAATAACATTTAATGCTATTCGGTTTTTACTTCTAGAGAAAACTGTTTTTAATCGTGATTAGAACTGGTTAGAGGTGTTGTTCTCGCCACCTGCTTTAAGCGCGTTCTCACCAGCAAAGTATTCTTTGTGATCATCACCCATGTCAGAGCCTGACATGTTTTGATGTTTAACACAGGCAATACCTTGACGAATTTCTTTACGTTGTACACCTTCAACATAACCAAGCATCGCCGCGTCGCCAAAGTATTCTTTAGCTAGGTTATCTACAGACAATGCTGTTGTATGGTAAGTAGGAAGCGTGATTAAGTGATGGAAGATACCAGCTTTACGTGAAGTCTCAGCTTGGAAGCTACGGATTTTGTCATCTGCTGATGCAGCTAACTCAGTCGTATCGTAATCAACATTCATTAAATCAGCACGTACATAGTTAGATACATCTTCACCCGCAGCAACCATAGCGTCAAACGCTTGCTGGCGGAAGTTTAATGTCCAGTTGAACGATGGGCTGTTGTTGTAAACAAGTTTAGCATTTGGAATTTCTTTACGAACTTCATCCATCATGGCTGTGATATCGGCAACGTTAGGTGTCGCTGTTTCTATCCATAACAAATCAGCACCCGCTTTAATTGCTTCTATGCTGTCAAAAACACAACGCTCTTCACCAGTACCTTGACGGAATTGGTATAAACCAGAAGGTAAACGTTTAGGACGAACAAGTTTACCGTCACGGTTAAAGCATACATCGCCTTCAGCCATGTCAGCTACGTCAATCTCTTCAACATCTAAGAAAGAGTTATAGATATCACCTTGATCGCCTGGCGTTTTAACAACCGCGATTTCTTTAGTCAGGCCAGCACCTTCAGAGTCAGTGCGTGAAACGATGATACCGTTGTCGATACCTAGTTCAAGGAATGCATGACGTAAAGCACGAATTTTTGAATGAAAATCTGCATGAGGAACCGTTACTTTACCATCTTGATGGCCACATTGCTTTTCATCGGCAACCTGGTTTTCGATTTGAAGAGCACAAGCGCCTGCTTCAATCATTTGCTTAGCCATAAGGTAAGTTGCTTCTGCATTACCAAAACCAGCATCGATGTCAGCAATAATTGGTACAACGTGAGTAACATGGTTATCAATTTTATCTTGAATAGCGGCTTTATCAGCGGCACTTGCTGCGTCTAGGTCGCGAAAAAGACCACCGAGTTCACGTGCATCGGCTTGACGAAGAAAAGTATAAAGTTCTTTAACTAAAGCAGCGACAGATGTTTTCTCGTGCATTGATTGGTCAGGAAGAGGACCTAATTCTGAACGAAGTGCTGCAACCATCCAACCTGAAAGGTATAAGTAACGACGGTCTGTTTTGCCACCAAAATGTTTCTTAATAGAAATCATTTTTTGTTGGCCAACAAAACCGTGCCAGCAACCTAAAGACTGAGTATACTTAGAGCTATCAGCATCGTAAGCATCCATATCGCGACGCATGATGTCGGCAGTATACTGAGCGATATCTAAACCAGTTTTGAATTTATTCTGTGCTCTCATACGAGCTATTGACTCAGGATTAATAGTATCCCAAGAGGTACCTGCATTTGCTTTAATCGCTTTAACCGCTTCTATTGCATTTTGATAATTAGACATAGTACTCTCCAAGAGTCTGATAATATTTTTAAAAGGTCTTGTTCGCTTCAACACTTAAAATAAAAAGTAAAAATTAAAGCAAACACACCGAACAAGACAAAGTCTAGAACATCCTGAGAGTATTCTTAAAATATATAATATCAATCACTACCATTCACAAGATAAATACCAAACTCACAAATAATAATTGTACTTATTTTTCAATAGGTAATAAGCATAAACCTCAGTATTACCGCTTTAAAAGCTGATTAATATTTTTATTAGACAATGAAAACTTCTTGATTTATTTTTCTGCACATGACATATACATTAGTTATATTATTTCTGTTGGTCATAAAAACTATGAATATTGCTAAAATCGATTTAAATCTCCTTATTTACCTTGATGTTTTATTAAGAGAAAAAAATGTTACTCGTTCAGCAAGCCAGCTTAATATTACCCAACCGGCAATGAGTAACGGTTTAAAAAGACTAAGAAACTTATTTAATGATCCGATATTAGTAAGAACATCTGATGGCATGGTACCAACCGAACGCTCGCGCGCTTTAGCACCGGTGATCAGAAAAATCTTATTAGAACTTGAAGAAGCGTTGCAGGGTGAAGAAGAGTTTAATGAAAAGCACAGCCAACGTGTTTTCCGCATTATGGCAAGTGATTACGCGGCTTCAACGTTACTGCCAAGTTTATTAAGAAAAATAAATGAAATTGCGCCGAATGTGACCATTGATATTATGACGCCAAGTGACGTAACTTTTCACGATGTTGAAGCTGGCAAAATTGATATGGCGATTAACCGCTTTGATGAATTACCACAGTCATTTCATCAGAAAACCATCTGGCGTGATTCATTCTCATGTTTGTTAAGTGCTAATAGCCCTTATGTAGCTGAATTCAATTTAGATACTTATCTGTCATCAAAGCATGTTTGGGTGTCAAAAACTGGCTTTGGGGTTGGGGTGGGTATGGATCCCAAAGACGTACAAAAATTGGGTTGGGTAGATGAAGCGTTAGCACGTTTAGGCAAGCAAAGAGATATAAAGGTATTTACCCGTAATTATCATGTTGCCATGCAACTCGCTCATGAAGATGGCTTAATCGCCACTTTACCGACAAAAGCGGCTTTATTACACAAAGATGATAACAAATATACCATTGTTGATCCCCCTTTTGACATTCCTGATATAGAATTAAAAATGATTTGGAGCCCGTTATTACATCATGATGCTAGCCATATTTGGTTTAGACAACTGGTTATTGAAGCGGCAGCACAAGGGTAATATTACGCCATGTTTAGTCATATAATCTACAGTATATTCTCGGTAGGCATTTGTTTGTTAGCAGGAAAAGTGATTGAGACTTTCCTGCCGATCTTACCTGCGAGTTTATATGGCATGATGATGTTCACCATGCTACTGCATTTTAAGATACTTAATGCCAAGCGTATTCAACCTTGTATTGAGTGGGCGTTGGCTAATATGGCGGTTTGTTTTGTCCCTGCGGGTGTTGGCATCATTAATCACTTCGAATTAATTAAAGCGCATGGCTTAACCTTAATTGCCATCATCTTTTTTACGACCTTTTTATTACTCACCTTTGTTGGACTTGTTTATCAGCGACAACTTAATCGACAGCAATTAACCGCAACTAGCGAGCAAAACAAGTGATAAGCCACCCCCTTTTATCAATGATAAGCGCTGCCTTATTTTTTATACTGCTTACACTTGCGGTTTATCATGCTTATGCCAAGTTACAACAAAAATTAAAAAAAGCCTGGTTAAATCCAATGCTGTTGTCGATCCTAACGCTGATCCCATTTTTGCTAATATTTAACATTCCTTTTGAACAATATTACCAAGCCACCGCCTCATTAAATAAACTCTTAGAGCCTGCTGTTGTGGCTTTGGGTTTCCCGTTATACCAGCATCTTCAAACGATTAAAAAACAATGGCGACATATAATGGTACTGCTATTGGTTGGGGTATTTATCGCCATATCGATAAGTTTTATCATCACTTTATTGACCATTAATCAATACGATATTGCCGTTTCGCTTTCTTTGAAATCAGTAACAACACCGATTGGCATAGCATTAACGGAACAACTCAATGGCAGTAATTCCATCACTGCGTTTGCGATAATTTTAGCCGGATTGTTTGGCGCTTTATTAGGTCCTCCTTGGCTATCTTTAATTAAGGTCACCTCACCTAAAGCACAAGGCTTAGCTATTGGCGCGGCGAGCCATGCATTAGGAACCGCAACAATTAGCAAAGTGAGTTATGAGCATGCCGCCTACAGTTCTTTGGCTTTGATTATTTCAGCGGTTATCACTGCCATCTTTAGTCCAATGATTATTAATACTTTGGTACTTTTTTTACGCTAACGGCCCACAACGATTTTACTATATAGAGTGCTCACTATGAATACTCGGCAACAGCTTCACCATAATATTTTTGATGAAAAATGATTAACGCGCTTTATCAAAAGTTACATTCACAAAAAAAACAAATCAAACAACTTACATTCACAATATTTATGGTAGCTATTATTAATAACAATAATTAGTTATTGGACCGATTTTAATAAAATCAAAAACCAAATAGTCTATAATTATCATTTAGATATAATAAAAATCACTTATCAAAATACAAAAATAACAACTAATTTCTTTAGGAAACTTTTTTCAGCTCTTGCATGAAAAAATAATACCTCCTACATTGCACTTAGATACTGTTATTAATTATGTTTAATGCTCTTTTAGAAAGAGGGTTAAATACATTTATGATAAAAATATTTACGCCATAGTTAAATATTCAAATAGAAGTTGCGTAAATGATTGCACAAGAGGAAACATGATGACCCCGTACATAAAGATCCAAAATATCCAAGTAGCGCAATGTTTACATCAATTTATTGAACAGGATGTACTTCCTCATAGCCTAATTTCACCAACAGATTTTTGGCAAAACTTCTCAACAATCATTGAAAAATTAACACCTATTAATAAAGCCTTGTTAGCAACACGTGATGATTTACAAACAAAAATAGATGGCTGGCATCAGAATAACTTTGCCGATAACTTTGATTTTTCATCATACAAAAAATTTCTAAAAGATATCAATTACTTGGTACCTGAGGTTGATGACTTTGCCATAACAACCAAAAATGTAGATGCTGAATTAGCAACAATGGCGGGTCCGCAACTCGTGGTACCAATAATGAACGCTAGGTTTGCCATTAACGCCGTTAATGCTCGTTGGGGAAGCTTGTATGATGCCCTTTATGGTAGCGACGTTATTTCTTCAGAAAATGGGGCTGAAAACGCTGGTGGCTATAATGCCATTCGTGGTCAAAAGGTTATTGAATTTGCCCGACAATTTTTAGATCAAAGTATTCCATTAACTGCTGGTAGTCACGTCCAAGCGAAACACTACAACGTATCTGATGCTCTTTTAACGGTTACACTTGAAAGTGGCGAAACCGTTAAACTTGCAAATGGCGATGCTTTTAAAGGTTATCAAGGCACAGTAGATGCACCAACCGCGCTATTGTTTGAACATAATGGTTTACACTTTGAAATTAACTTTAATAAAAGTAGTGTTATCGCAAAAAGCGATAAAGCAGGTATTTCTGACATTACCCTTGAGTCGGCTTTAACCACCATTATGGATTGTGAAGACTCTGTCGCAGCCGTTGATGCTGATGATAAAGTGGTCGCTTATAAAAACTGGTTGGGATTAATGCAAGGTAACTTAACCACTGACTTAGTCAAAAATGGTAAAACTATTCAGCGCACTATGGCGGTTGACAGACAGTATCATCAAACTGATGGCGCGAACTTAACGCTAAAAGGCCGTAGTTTAATGTTTGTCCGTAATGTTGGGCATTTAATGACGAACAATGCCATCTTATTAGCTGATGGCTCTGAAGTGCCAGAAGGTATTATTGATGCCATGGTAACCTCACTAATCGCTAGCCTTAATTTACAACAAACTGCCGATGCCAAGTCATTTTGTAATAGTGCAGAAAAATCAATTTATATTGTTAAGCCAAAAATGCATGGTCCAGAAGAGGTCGCTTTTGCTAATACATTATTTGAACAAGTCGAAGATGCTTTAGCGTTAACAAGAAACACCATAAAAATGGGTATAATGGATGAAGAGCGTCGTACAAGTGTTAATTTAAAGGCTTGTATCGCTCAAGCTAAGTCTCGTGTGGTCTTTATTAACACTGGCTTCTTAGACCGCACCGGTGATGAAATTCATACATCAATGGCGGCTGGTATTATGGCTAAAAAAGCAGATATCAAGTTAACACCTTGGATAAGCGCTTATGAAGATAATAACGTTGATGTAGGCTTAGCCTGTGGCTTTAGTGGCAGAGCACAAATTGGTAAGGGCATGTGGCCCATTCCTGATCAAATGTTGAATATGTTAGCTACTAAAATTAATCACGTACAAGCAGGGGCAAATACAGCTTGGGTACCTTCTCCTACAGCAGCAACCCTGCACGCCTTGCATTATCATAGAGAGAATGTTTTCGCGCTTCAGAAAAAGTTAATGCTACGTACTCCGGCTAACTTAGATGATATCTTAACGATACCACTCGCAAAAGACACCAACTGGAGTGAGCAGGAGATCTCTGATGAACTCGATAATAACGCTCAGGGTATTTTAGGCTACGTTGTACGATGGATTGATCAAGGTGTCGGTTGTTCAAAAGTGCCTGATATTAATAATGTCGGTTTAATGGAAGACAGAGCAACTTTACGTATCTCCAGTCAACATATGGCCAATTGGATGAAGCATGAGGTTTGTAGTGAACAACAAGTGTTAGCCAGTTTGAAAAAGATGGCTAAAACTGTTGATAGCCAAAATAAAAATGATGTTAACTATCAACCAATGGCAAGTAACTTTGAAAAGAGTATCGCTTTTAAAGCGGCTTGTGATTTAGTATTTTTAGGCACAACACAAGTTAATGGTTATACCGAACCTTTATTACATAGTTACCGACTAAAAGTGAAGCAACTCAGTTAGTCTCATCTAATACGCCCTCTAAAAAAGAAATATTAATCTTAATATTTCTTTTTTTATTTAAGCTCAATGAAACTTTCCTCCACAATTGCCTGTCTATCTAACTAACTAATACACTTTTAATGATGATTTACCTGGGTTAAGTAAGACTAAAAAGCCATTAAACTCAAATTTTTAACCATTGAACTTATATCGTTGGCTATATATTTCTTAACAATTTATAGTTAGGGTGTAAACAATATAGTTACAATTTCAATTAGATAGAATAGTACAAGTAAGATTGTTTTCAATACAGAAATTTTGTAGTCAATGCTATGTGAATTTATAAGACGAGGATCGCAACATGAAATCACAAATTAGAACGGTAGCGTTAAGTGCCATATTCAGCATCATTGGATTGTGCTGTACCCTTTCGACTGCTTCAGCAGAATCAAATAACGCACAAATGAACAAAGAGCTAAAGACGATTACTTATATGTTTGCTTTTCCTAAAGTGGTAGATGAAGGTGGCGCTAAAGAAAAACCCTTGTTAAAGCCAGACAATAACTTAAAAGAACTTAACGCAGCTACAACAACCACTAAAAATGGATATTTTGAATTGGCCATTATTTTTAATGATAAATTGCAGCAGTTAATTTCCGCTTTATTTGTTGATGATATGGGTAACGCTCGTGACATCCCCTTAAAGCAGTTATCTAAAATAGACTAAACTCAAACAACGACTTTAATCATAATAGCCTAAAAATCATTTCAGGCTATTAATAAAAAAAAAGCCTCAAGGGCTTTTTTTTTAACAGAAAAATAAGGTTTATGCTTCAAGTTCACCTTGTTTATCTTTTATCGGTACCCTGACCTCAAAACTACAGCCTACTTTTGTATCTAAGCATTTTATAGTGCCTTTTAATTTTGCGTCCACTAAATTATAAACAATATTCATTCCTAGACCTGAACCACCTTGACCACGTTTGGTTGTAACAAAAGGGTCGAAGATACGATTAACAACACTGCTATCTAATCCTTTGCCATTATCACTATAGGTCAGTGTTAAAAAGCCATTATCCTCAACAAACTTTATTGAGATTTCACCACTTTCTCTTTCGTCAAAACCATGAATGTGCGAATTGGTTAAAAAATTTGTCAGAATTTGATTCCATGCACTTGGATAAGTGAGCAAATTAAGTTTTTCATCAACGTCGATATTAATGACATATTTTTTACGTTTAAAGAGAGTTTTTACCGTGTTAACAACATCATTAACGTGTCTGGATAAATTAATTTTCAACTCTGGGTCGGTATGTTGCTCAACAGCAACTGATTTAAAACCTCTGATTAATTCAACCGCTTTGTTTAAACTCCTTTCAATAATATTCTGATATTCAATCAACAGACTCAAGGTTTTAGTTAAATGTGATTTGGTCAGATTTTCAGTCTCTACCGAATGGCTTAACTCCAAGACTTTCTCTTTTAATGCCGTTATTGATGTAACACAGATACCCAATGGCGTATTAACTTCGTGTGCAACCCCTGCAACCAATTGCCCTAAAGAGGCCATTTTCTCTGATTGTACTAGTTGATCTTTTGCTAACGTTAAGTCATCTAAAGATTGTTGTAATTGGTTGTTGCTCGAGGCCAATTTAGCCGTTCGGTCATACACTTTTACTTCAAGTTCACCGTTAAGGTTAATTAACGCATTTTCTGCATCTTCTAACTTTAAGATATCGTTTTTTAAAGTGGTACGCATGTTATTAATCGTTTCGGCAAGCTCATCAAGTTCGTCTTTGGCTTTTGGACGAGAGCTTAATACCAAGGGCGTATCTATTTTATCAGCCGCAACTTGTTGCGAGTAATAAGTAATATGATATATATGACGAGTGATAAGCCAATGAACGATGAATATAATAAAAAACGCCACAATAAAAATCTTGATCACTTCGGCAGTTAAAATAAATCCTGCTTGCTGCCACAATCGTTGATAAATATCTTTATAGCTCGCGGTAACAATAAGCACACCAATATCATTTTCGCTATAAAATATTGGGTACTCAACGACTTTATCGGCTGAGATATTTTCGTCACCAAACTGATAAGTTTTGCCAAAACCTGTGACAATTTTCACATGACTAATATCAGGTAATTTTACAATACCTTGAATTTGTTGTTGTACTAACGGCTCATTAAAATCCCACAAGCTAGTGGATATAGATTGAAGATAACTTGTTTCAACATTGCTAAATCTTTGATCTAACGTCGTTAGACTTTCATTGTAGTTAACATACAATTGCAGAAAAGTTGAGCTGATAGACAATACCGAACTACATAGCAATATGTAAATAAGTACTCTACGGCTTAACTTACTATTAAAGGATCCAGATTTTTCCATTTATCACACCATCAATAAAAGCAGTAAAATAGATACGACTATCTGTATTACTTAAAAAAGTTTTTATAACATCATTTAAATATTGATCTTGTTTAATGTCAATAAAAATAACGACATAAACCTGTCAATCAGCATAAAAAAAACGCCTCTAACGAGCAAGGTTTGACTTAGATGTATTAACATATCTAGCGACAAATTTTGCTGCGGTTATATCTTCTAATGCCTGTACTAGCACCTTTTAAATAATAATATCTACTGCCTTATGTTCTACAAAATAAGGTTTATCAGACATCGAAAATAAATCAGTATTAATACGGTCAGCAAGTATAGCCTTCGCTTTTAACAGCATAGCTAAATAGCCAGTTTAATGTAAGGCACTTTCCATGTTGTCGACAAAAAATATGCGCACACTAAGCACAGATTATCCATTTATCTCATCTTGGGTCTATAGGCTCCAACCATATCTAAATGTTGATCTTTTTGTAATCATTAACCAAAAGATAATGCTTGTGTATTTAGCGTAGCACAAGAAATAATATCCGCCTTATTGATATAGTTTTTTAAATTTTCAATAGCTTCACAATGAATATAAAAAAGATACACCAGAGGTAGCAGCGGCTCTTTATGCAGTCGGTGATAACGCATAAATACTGATTTAACATTAATTATTTTAATACGAATAACAAATACAAATTTTGAATAGGTGACAGTTCATGCAAGTAATTATCAGAGATTAGTGAAATGAATTTACTACTGGCATCATTAATAGTTTTGTTTGTCGACTTGCCCGTATTTTTTTAATATCAAGATGTCAACGCAGCGGCGCAGTAATATTTTGGTCAATGCGCTTTGTAAGCGCATTAACAATAGAGACAGTAAAGCCTAGTTTACTGCCTCTGCAGAGCAAGCTCGATAATTTTTAAAGGATTAGTTAACCAATAAAATAAATAATCACATGAGCAGTCATTAATAAACATCAGCTACTAAGACTTAACTGAGGACTTTACGCTAACGTTTTATATTTAGGTATCCGTCTCTTTATTGCACTGGTTAAGATAACAATTAATGCTGGGAATGCGGCGTAGAGCATGGTTATTAATATTGACTGACTAAAGAGTATCGCTAAAATAATAAAACCTAAACTTGGTAACATTAGCCAAAATGTATGTTCACTTGCACAGACATTGAACAAGCTGCGCATAATAAAAATAATAGCGCCCGTTAATAAGAATGCGGTGAAAGCGGTTACAACTCCGGCATGATAATTAAGTATAAAATGGGGATAAGAATGAAATACTTCAGAGATAGGAGCAGAGACTCCAAAACTGACTAACCAAAAAAACGTGCCTGCAATTAGGCAGCCGAAGTTAAACGACCACAACTTTTTATTAATAGATA
>NZ_JACGVR010000004.1:0-226421 GCF_014077325.1 Colwellia sp. BRX8-5 | reverse complement strand
TAACGTCATTAAAGGGTCGACTCTTATATCAAGCATCGCTATAATTTCGCGTCATTATTTTAAAATCTAGGTCTATATCATGCCTTTTAAACCTCGCTGAGCGAGGAACTATTTATTAGTGTTGGTATTTACTCTGATTTTTCGGGCTTCTGTAGCGTTGGTTATAGGGCTACAAACGTCACACTCTTTGGCTAATTAAGCTGTGAAGTAGTTGTGTTATTGAAAGCGTTACTAAAACGCTAAGTTTTGAGGTATTAAAATGCAAGTTTCAGTAGAGACTACACAAGGTTTGGAACGTAAGTTAACTATTTCTGTTCCTGCAGAATCAGTAGATGTAGAAGTTAAAAACCGTCTTCGTCACATATCAAAAACCCAGCGAATTAATGGTTTCCGTCCAGGTAAAGTTCCTGCGACTGTTATCCAAAAGCGTTACGGTCAATCAGTTCGTCAAGAAGTTGCTGGCGAATTAATGCAACGTAACTTTGTTGATGCAATTGTTGCAGAAAAAATGAATCCAGCTGGTCGTCCAAGTTTTATTGCTAAAAGCAATGAAGACGGCAAAGCGCTAGAATTC
This sequence comes from Colwellia sp. BRX8-5, assembly GCF_014077325.1. Taxonomy (NCBI): domain Bacteria; kingdom Pseudomonadati; phylum Pseudomonadota; class Gammaproteobacteria; order Alteromonadales; family Colwelliaceae; genus Colwellia; species Colwellia sp. BRX8-5. The sequence goes on along the minus strand of NZ_JACGVR010000004.1, from coordinate 225,847 downwards.
GAAGCTACTTTTGAAGTTTACCCTGATGTTGCTTTAACGGGCTTAGATTCAATTAACGTTGAACGTCCTGACGTTGAAGTTACAGATGCTGATTTAGATGAAATGTTTATTACATTACAGAATCAACATAAAACGTGGAAAGAAAACAAGCGTAAAACTAAAGCCGGTGACAAACTTGTTTTAGATTTTACTGGCCGTGTTGACGGTGAAGTTTTTGAAGGCGGCGAAGCTAAAGATTTCGAACTTGAATTAGGCGCTGGTCGCATGATCCCAGGTTTTGAAAAAGAAATTACTGGCATGAAAGCTGGCGATGAAAAAACAATTAAAGTGACTTTCCCTGATGATTACCATGCTGAAAACCTAAAAGGTAAAGAAGCAGAGTTTGATATCGTTCTTCATAAAACTGAAGGTCCAGTATTACCAACAATCGATGAAGATTTTGCTAAATTGTTTGGTGTTCAAGAAGGTGGCGTAGAAGCATTACGCACTGAAGTAAGCACTAACATGACTCGTGAGTTAACCCAAGCGGTTAAAGCTAAAGTTAAAGAGCAAGTAATCGAAGGCTTATTAGCTGCTAACGATGTTGAAATTCCTAAAGCGTTAATCGCTCAAGAAATTGACGTTTTACGTAAGCAAGCAATGCAACGTTTTGCAGGTCAAATGGATCCTAATAACATGCCAGAGCTTCCAGCTGATATGTTTGAAGAGCAAGCTAAACGCCGTGTTAAAGTTGGTTTGTTACTAGGTGAAGTGATCAAAGTTAATGAATTAAAAGTTGACGAAAACAAAGTTAACGAATTAATTGCATCAGCCGCATCAGCTTACGAAGATCCAAAAGAAGTTATCGAGTACTACGCAACAAACAAAGAGCTTAATCAACAAATGCAGAATGTTGCATTAGAAGAGCAAGCTGTTGAATTGTTACTTGAAAGCGCAAAAGTTAATAAAAAGAAAGCAAGCTTTAAAGATATAATGAATCCAGAAGGTAAATAAGACTGAGTCTCTTAGGATTCTTGCCACTGAGCAAAGAAACTTAATCGGCTAAGTTGCTGCCATTTGCTTAAATTTGTAGCACTTTAGTGAAACAAATGTGAATTGGTAGACCTTTTAGATTGACATTATGTCAAGCAATCGCTTAAATGGCTGGTATGGGGACATACGAGCCATTTTTTATATAGAAAGGAAATTTTAGTTGTTTACTTCTCAAAATAATTCTCAGAAAATCACCAGCACTATCGATAGTGCTTTAGTGCCAATGGTTATTGAGCAAACACCTAAGGGTGAGCGCTCGTTCGATATTTATTCAAGACTTTTAAAAGAGCGTGTTATTTTCTTGTGTGGTCAAGTTGAAGATCACATGGCTAATTTGATTGTTGCTCAGTTATTATTCCTTGAGTCTGAAAGTCCTGATAAAGATATATACTTATATATTAATTCACCTGGCGGTTCGGTAACTGCAGGTATGGCTATTTACGATACGATGAAGTTTATTAAGCCAAACATTAGTACAGTATGTATCGGTCAGGCGGCTAGCATGGGCGCATTCTTATTGTCAGGCGGTGAAAAAGGTAAACGTTACTGTCTACCCAATGCCCGTGTGATGATTCATCAGCCACTTGGTGGTTTCCAAGGTCAAGCATCTGACTTTGAAATTCATGCGAAAGAAATTCTTTATATTAAAACTAAATTGAACAGTTTAATGGCCGAGCATACAGGTCAGTCATTAGAGAAAGTTTCTCATGACACCGACCGTGACAACTTCCTAAGTGCAGAAAGTGCGGTTGAATATGGATTAGTTGACTCCATATTAACAGAACGATTAGATAAATAATTTCACAACTTTGTGATCTAGATAATTTATGAAATACTTAACAGTATCTGTATTAGAAATTAAACAAATTGAGGTTCCGTATGACCGATATTAAAAATGGTGACGGTGATAACGGCAAGCTTTTGTATTGTTCGTTTTGTGGCAAGAGCCAACATGAAGTTCGTAAACTTATTGCTGGTCCGTCAGTATTTGTTTGTGATGAGTGTGTTGAACTGTGCAACGATATTATTCGTGAAGAAATAAAAGAAATTTCCCCGAAAGAAGAAAAAGAAAGCTTACCTACACCGATAGAGATCCGTGAAAGTTTAGACGACTACGTTATTGGTCAAGATCACGCGAAAAAAGTATTAGCCGTAGCGGTTTATAATCACTACAAACGTTTACGCAATGGTGACTCTCACAATGGTATAGAGTTAAGTAAAAGTAATATTTTACTTATTGGCCCAACGGGTAGTGGTAAAACATTACTGGCTGAAACCTTAGCGCGTTTACTTGATGTGCCGTTTACTATGGCCGACGCAACGACATTAACTGAAGCAGGTTATGTTGGTGAAGATGTTGAAAACATCATTCAAAAGCTTTTACAAAAATGTGATTACGATGTTGAAAAAGCCCAGCGTGGTATTGTTTACATCGATGAAATTGATAAGATTTCACGTAAATCAGATAATCCATCAATCACGCGTGATGTATCAGGTGAAGGTGTTCAGCAAGCATTGTTAAAGCTTATTGAAGGCACTATCGCTTCAGTTCCACCACAAGGTGGGCGTAAACATCCTCAACAAGAGTTTTTGCAGGTTGATACCTCGAAAATCTTATTTATCTGTGGTGGTGCATTTGCCGGTTTAGATAAAGTTGTTGAGCAACGTTCACATACTGGTGCAGGTATAGGTTTTGGCGCAGAAGTTCGTGGCAAAGATAGCAAGAAAACGCTAACTCAACACTTACAAGATGTTGAGCCAGAAGATCTGATTAAGTATGGTTTAATTCCTGAGTTTATTGGTCGCTTGCCTGTTGTAGCAACATTGACAGAACTTGATGAAGACGCATTAATCCAAATATTGCAAGAGCCTAAAAATGCGCTAACTAAGCAGTTTGGTGCATTGTTCGACATGGAAAACGTTGAATTAGAGTTCAGAGAAGATGCATTAATTGCTATTGCACACAAAGCAATGGTGCGTAAAACGGGCGCGCGTGGTTTACGCTCAATCGTTGAAAGCGTCTTACTTGATACCATGTATGAATTGCCATCAATGAATGATGCGATAAAAGTTGTGGTCGATGAAACAGTAATAAAAGGTGAGTCAAAACCGATTATTATTTACGATACACCACAGGAAAAAGTAGCGAGCGAATAGCCGTTCATTGCTAAAATTTTAGGTGTTTCGATAAAAAGAGTTAGATGACATTGATCATTTAGCTCTTTTTTTTTGTCTATCCGTTGAAAGCTTTACTAAAATCCCCATATACTTTTTAACTACAATTTTTTCCCTACTGATTTTCGAGAGAGTAACCTATGACCGAAGAGTTATCTGGTATCAATGAAATTCCTGTTCTAGCCTTGCGCGACGTTGTTGTTTATCCCCAAATGGTGATCCCATTATTTGTAGGTCGCGAAAAATCTATTCGCTGTTTAGATATAGCGATGGAAAACGACAAGCAGGTTTTTCTTGTTGCACAAAAAGATGCCGCAGTTGACGACCCTACAGCCGATGATGTTTATCGTGCGGGTACGATTGCCACTATTTTACAAATGTTGAAATTACCTGATGGCACAGTGAAAGTGTTAGTTGAAGGAGCGCGTAGAGCGCGTATAACTCAATTTGTTGAAACACAAGAATACTTCACTGCCGATATTGAGTTTCTTGACGTAGAAACCGTTAACGAAGACGATTGTGAAGTCTTGGTTCGTTCGGCTATTTCTCAGTTTGAAGGTTATGTCAAACTCAATAAAAAAATACCACCTGAAGTGTTAACTTCAGTTTCAGGTATTGATGATGCAGAACAATTAGCGGATACGATGGCTGCACATATGCCATTAAAGTTAGCTGAAAAACAAAAAGTACTAGAAATAGAGAATGTTGCTCAACGTCTAGAATATTTAATGGCACTGATGGAAGGCGAAATTGACTTATTGCAAGTTGAAAAGAAAATTCGTACCCGTGTTAAAAAACAAATGGAAAAAAGTCAGCGCGAATATTATTTGAATGAGCAAATGAAAGCCATTCAAAAAGAATTAGGCGATGACGAAGAAGGTTCAAACGAAGTTGAGCAGCTTGAAAAGCAAATTGAAGATGCGCAAATGCCCGAAGAAGCTAAAGAAAAGACTTTAGCCGAAGTACGTAAATTAAAAATGATGTCACCGATGTCGGCAGAAGCAACCGTGGTTCGCTCATACATCGACTGGATGATCAGTGTACCTTGGAAGAAGCGTAGTAAGTTAAAGCGTAACTTAAAGCTTGCTCAAGATATTTTAGATAAAGATCATTACGGTTTAGATAAAGTTAAAGAACGTATTTTAGAGTATTTAGCGGTGCAGCAACGTGTTAGCCAGCTAAAAGGACCTATTCTTTGTTTAGTTGGCCCTCCAGGGGTTGGTAAAACGTCTTTAGGACAATCTATTGCTAAGTCAACCGGACGTAAATACGTGCGTATGGCACTAGGTGGTGTGCGTGATGAAGCTGAAATTCGAGGCCATCGCCGCACATATATTGGTTCTTTGCCAGGTAAGTTGATTCAAAAAATTGCTAAAGTTGGGGTTAAGAATCCACTATTTTTATTAGATGAAATAGATAAAATGGCGTCTGATATGCGTGGCGATCCTGCATCTGCTTTACTGGAAGTGCTTGATCCTGAGCAAAACACGACGTTTAACGACCATTACTTGGAAGTTGATTACGATTTATCCGATGTGATGTTTGTTGCTACTTCTAATAGTATGGATATCCCTGGACCTTTATTGGATCGCATGGAAGTTATTCGTTTGTCGGGTTATACCGAAGATGAGAAGCTTAATATTGCCAAGAATCACTTACTCGATAAGCAAGTTGGTCGTAATGGTCTAAAAGAGAAAGAAATTTCAATTGAAGACAGCGCTATTATGGGCATCATTCGCTACTACACAAGAGAAGCTGGGGTACGTGGCTTAGAGCGAGAGATATCAAAACTTTGTCGTAAAGCGGTAAAAGCGATTTTATTAGATAAAACCATTAAAAAAGTCACTATTAATCAAGATAACTTATCTGAATTTTTGGGTGTACAACGTTTTGATTATGGTAAAGCGGATAGTGAAAATAGAATAGGTCAAGTGACTGGTTTAGCATGGACATCTGTAGGTGGTGAGTTATTAACTATAGAAACAGCTTCGGTTCCAGGTAAAGGTAAACTGACTTACACCGGTTCATTAGGTGACGTGATGCAGGAATCGATACAAGCAGCGATGACCGTTGTACGAAGTCGAGCCGATAAATTTCGTATTAATGCTGATTTTCATGAAAAACGTGATATCCATGTTCATGTCCCAGAAGGTGCTACACCAAAAGATGGGCCAAGCGCAGGTGTTGGTATGTGTACGGCATTAGTTTCTAGCCTAACCGGTAATCCGGTCAGAGCAGATGTTGCTATGACAGGTGAAATTACGTTACGAGGTGAAGTACTTCCTATTGGCGGCTTAAAAGAAAAACTCTTGGCTGCGCATCGTGGTGGTATTAAAACAGTCATTATTCCAAAAGATAATGAGCGTGATTTGGAAGAAATTCCTGACAATGTTAAAGGTGATTTGGTTATTCATCCGGTAAAATGGATAGAAGAGGTATTAGATATTGCCTTAGAGCATCCAGTAGAAAAATTCAAATTAGGCAACTAATTTGTAAAAATTGCTGTTTTTTTAGTAAATAAAAGAAAAAATTGCAAAAAATTAACAAAAAACAGTGATTTTTGCTTTTCAAACACTGAAACTGTGTTAAGTTAATGTCGCTGATAACGCTAGACCCCTATCCATACATAGGATTAGGGTTTGGTTAAGATAAAAATAAATAATAAATTTTATTTTCTTAAACACAGTGCTTGATGTTCAAAAGAAGCTCAATATAAAAGTTTCCGCAGGACGCTAAAACAAATGATGGCACTGAATAATAACAATTGAAGGGGAATACTTGTGAACAAATCTCAACTAATCGAAAAAATCGCTGCTGGTGCAGACATCTCTAAAGCTGCTGCTGGTCGTGCGTTAGATTCATTTATTGAAGCTGTTACAGACGAATTGAAAAATGGTGAGCAAGTTGCTCTAGTTGGTTTTGGTACTTTCTCAGTACGTGACCGTGCTGCGCGCACTGGCCGCAACCCACAGACGGGTGCAACTATTCAAATCGCTGCAGCTAAAATCCCAGCATTTAAAGCTGGTAAAGCATTAAAAGATTCAGTTAATCCATAATTATCTGCTTCAATTTTTGTAGATAAATCAGAAAAGCCTTTTTAAACGAAGGCTTTTTTTATTTTACATATCCCATAAATAGCTTCATTTATATCACTATAAAATAATTAAATCTTCGTCTGCTACTTCAAGGTCAGTGATGCTTCTGATAGAATCCTGAACAAAGATATATCTGTCGTAATAAATAGAGAAAAAGATGTTAGAAAATATTCGAGAAGGTTCACAGGGCTGGATTGCAAAATCAATCCTAGGTTTAGTTATTTTAACTTTTGCTTTAGCGGGAATTGGTACTTATACCAACTCAGTAGACACATCTGTCGCTGACGTTAACGGTGAAAAAATATCACAAGATGCTTTTAATAAAGCTTATCAAGCGCAACGTAATCGTATGGCACAACAATTTGGTGATATGTTCGAAACATTATCAGCAGATGAAAATTATATGGCTAACTTTCGTAACGGTATTTTAGATAACCTAATTAATGAAAAGCTGATTGATCAAAGTACAGTTGATATGTCTATTCGCGCTTCTGATGAACGTATTAAGCAAACTATTCGCACGATGACTGAATTTCAGGTCGATGGTGTTTTTGATAATAATCGTTATTTAGCGATGATTAACCAAGCCGGTTTTTATCAATCTTCAGATTTTCGTGATTACTTACGTGTTCAAATGACTCGTCGTCAATTAACACAAGCACTTGTTGCCAGCGAGTTCAACTTGCCATACCAAGAAAAACGGGTAAGCGCTTTACAAAACCAAAAGCGTAACGTCCGCTATGCGACCATTAATGCTGAACAGTTTAAAGCCGGTATTGAGTTAACTGACGATGAAATCAATCAGTACTACTTAGCTAATCAAGGCCGTTTTGAAAACGAAGAAAAAGTAAAACTTAACTACATCGCACTTGATGTTAACGACATTGCAAAAACAATTGAAGTTAGTGACGCTGATGTTAAAGCTTACTACCAAGAGAATATTGCCAGCTATCGTCAAGACGAACAGCGTCGTGTTGCTCATATTTTAATTGAGTTTGGTGATGATGAAGTTGTGGCAAAAGTAACGGCAGAAGCTTTATTAGCCCGTGTTAATGCCGGAGAAGATTTTGCTACTTTAGCCAAAGAAAGTTCAGACGATACTTTTAGCGGTGAAAATGGTGGTGATTTAGAATGGATTGAACGTGGTGCCATGGGCGATGCGTTTGACGAAGGCGCCTTCGCGTTAACCGAGATTAATAGCGTAAGTGATGTTGTCGAAAGTGACTTTGGTTTTCATATCATTAAATTAACCGACCTAAAAGCTGAACAAGTTCAGGCTTTTGCTGACGTAGAAGTAGAACTGCAAGCAAAAGTGAGTCAATCAAAAGCACAAGATAAGTTTTTTGATTTACAACAGGAAATGGCACGATTAAGTTTTGAAGCTCCTGATAGTTTAGACGAAGCTGCTGAAGCCGTTAACTCAAAAATAATGACGACAGACTGGTTAAGTAAATTTGGCAACGTAGCGCCATTTGATAGCCCTAAAGCAATTGAAGCTGCTTTCTCTGATTTAGTCCTTCAAGAGAACTTAAACTCAGACATTATTGAAGTTAGCGATACTTTAGCGATTGTTATTCGTTTAGAAGAGTACCAACCAGCAGAAGTTAAGCCACTTACTGAAGTTACTGTACAAATTAGTGATACTTTGATTAGCGAGAAAGCAACAGAGCTAGCACAAACAACAGCTGACTCTTTACTTGTTTCATTTAAAGCAGGTAATGATATTAGCGAGCAGTTAACAGCGATTAACGCCGTGTTTATTGAAAAAGCTGATGTTACACGCTCAGGTAGTGATATTGCGCCTAGCTTAAGTCGTGAGGCTTTTAAATTACCTCATCCAAGTGAAGGTCAGATTTCAGCAACGACGGTAACATTAAATAACGGTGATTTAGCCTTATTAGAAGTTCAAGCTGTTATAGCGAGTAATGTTGAAAAAGCACTTGACCCAAGAATGGCACAACAACAAACGCAACAACTTGCACAATCTGCTTACCAAAGCTTTGTTGAAGCATTAAAAGTTAATGCTGAGATCACCCGTAAAGCAATAGCGGCGCCAGTATCTCAGTTTTAAGTAGCTAAGTGACTCAGTCATCAAGCGATTAAATAACGATACTTATTAATGATGAGTATTGAATTAAATGAAGGCTGCAAATTGATTGCAGCCTTTTTTATTACTCATAGAAAAAAGTCAAAAAGCTAAAATTATGCATTCTTCCTTGCTAGAAAAGTATTTACCTGAACTTAACCCTCATGAAAATTCATTACCCATCTTAGATCTGGCTTGTGGCAATGGCAGGAATGGTTTGTTTTGCCTAGAGAAAAATTTAGCGGTGACTTTTGCTGATATTAACTCGCAGTCATTAGCGAATGTTCAGCAAGCAATAAGTCATGATGCAGATAAATATCAATCAACATTAGCCACCTTTTGGCTTATTGACTTTGAACAAAGGTTTTCTCAGCCATTAGTTGAAAATAGTTATAGTGCCGTAATGGTTTTTCGCTACTTACATCGACCACTTATCGAGCAGATTAAAGCGGCAGTAGTTCCTAATGGTCTCGTTATTTATGAAACGTTCACCTTAGGACAAGCGGTTCTTGGTCGCCCCAAAAATCCTGATTTTTTATTAAAAAAAGGAGAATTACTTGAGCATTTTGCTGGTTGGCAAATTATTCATTCTTTTGAAGGGACAATAATTTCAGATACGGGAAATCATAGCCAAGCCATAGCGCAAGTCGTGGCGAGAAAACCTTTATAATTACTTAACAAGTAAGTTGTGGCATGATCTGTTTAACCTGCTTAACTTTATTCATTCAGCGGAGACTGTTTTGTTTTATCGCAAAGTATCTTTTATCGATATGTTTAAGCGATAACAATTTCAGACACGGGTAATAATAGCCAAGGCATAGCGCAAGTTGTGGCGATAAAACCTTTATAATTGCTCAATAAGCAAGTTGTGGCATAATCTGTTTAACTTTATTCATTCAGCGGAGACTGTTTTGTTTTACCGCAAAGTATCTTTTATCGATATGTTTAAGGGATAACAATTTCAGACACGGGTAATAATAGCCAAGCTATAGCGCAAATCGTGGCGAGAAAACCTTTATAATTGCTCAACAAGCAAGTTGTGGCATGATCTGTTTAATCAGCTTAACTTTATTCATTCAGCGGAGACTTTTCTTTTTATGGCAAAGTACCTTTTATCAATAGACCAAGGCACGACAAGTTCACGAGCGATATTGTTCACCACCCAAGGTGAACGTTACGCGAGTGCCCAAGAAGAGTTTCCGCAATATTTTCCTCAAGATGGTTGGGTCGAACACAACCCTAACGAACTATGGCAGAGTGTCTTAAGTACCTGTCAAAAAGTGCTAGATGAAAATCAGTTGAGTGCTAGCGATATCTTAGGTATTGGCATAACCAACCAGCGAGAAACGACTCTCGTATGGGATAAAAATACTGGCGCTGTTATTTACAATGCGATTGTTTGGCAAGATAGACGTACCGCTTTTTTTTGTGATTCAATCGATTGTCAAGACATCAAAAATAGCATTATGGATAAAACGGGGTTAATTTTAGATGCGTACTTTTCTGCAACCAAAATTAATTGGTTATTGGATAATGTACCCGGCGCAAGAGAAAAAGCAGACGCAGGTCAGTTACTTTTTGGCACTGTTGATACTTTTTTATTGTGGCAATTAACGGCGGGGAAGTCCCATAAAACTGATGCAACTAATGCTTCTCGCACTATGTTATTTAATATTCACCAACAATGTTGGGATGATGAATTACTGGCTTTATTTTCAATACCCAAAAGTATGTTGCCTGACGTGATGGACTGCGCCGCTGAATTTGGTGTCACGCAATCATCTTTATTTAATGGTGAAATCCCCATTTTAGCGATGGCTGGCGATCAACAGGCGGCTTTATTTGGTCAAGCTTGTTTTACTGAGGGCATGGCGAAATGTACTTATGGTACAGGCGCATTTTTAATGCTAAATACCGGCAATAAAGCTTTAAAGTCAACTAATCGCCTACTGACAACTATTGCCTATCGTTTAAACGGTGACGTTACTTATGCTATTGAAGGCAGTATTTTTATGGCAGGGGCAACTATTCAATGGCTAAGAGATCAATTAAAGATCATTGATAAAGCAAGTGACAGTGAAAAAATTGCTGAAAATACGGTTGTTGAGCATGGTGTTTTTTTAGTCCCAGCATTTACAGGCTTGGGTGCCCCGTATTGGGATCCTAATGCTCGCGCTGTCATTTCAGGCCTTAGTCGTGACTCAGGTCGAAATGAAATAATTTCTGCTGCTTTGCAGTCGGTTGCTTTTCAAAGCAAAGACTTACAAAATGCTATGGCAAAAGATGGCTTAGCGCTCTCATTTTTAAAAGTAGACGGCGGTATGGCGGAAAATAACTGGCTGCTTAATTTTATCAGCGATATGTTATCGATAACGGTTGAACGCCCTGATATCGTTGAAACCACAGCGTTAGGCGTTGCTTATTTAACCGGCTTACAAGCAGGCGTTTTTTCCTCGGTTGATCAATTATCAACCTTGTGGCGCTGTGAAAAAAGTTTTACGCCACAAATCAGCGAGCAGAAAAAAAATCGTCTTTATGCACAGTGGCAAGATGCCGTAAGTAAAGTACAAAGCTAGTACCTTAAATGCGAGTAGTTATCAATTTAGACAAAAGCTGGCGATTGTTATTGTCACTTTAATTAGCACTGAAATTCTGCACTTTACGCGTTAACGGGTATACAATGCTAATTTTATTATTCTATAAATCTCATTATGTATATTGATCCTAAATGGCGTGTTTTAACGGTTGGCGATGGCGACTTATCTTTTTCTGCATCTTTACTTAAACATCATCAACCCCAGCAGCTGACAGCAACCATCTATGACAGCATGGCTTGTTTACAGGAAAAGTACGGTGATGTTTATTATCAGCAGTTACAGCAGGACAATTGCCAAGTCATCACTGATTTTGACGTCACTGATGAAAATACTTGGGGGACGTTAGCTGAAAAATCATTTGATTTGGTGATCTTTCAATTTCCATTATTCCCCGCTTTTCCTTCTGAACAAGCTTTTCAAGCTCAGTGCCAGCAATTAAGTGTTAATACCTTAAACAGAGCTTTACTGAGAAAATATCTGTTGAACTGCTTTCAATACTTTCTTGATGAAAACGGTGCAAAACTTGCGTTGATCACTTCAAAGAATGTTAAACCTTATCTGCAATGGAATATTGAAAAAGCATTAATCACTGATACCGATATCAACTATATTGGTCGTTTTTTCTTTGATATTACTAAATTTCCAGATTATAAAGTCAGGAATGTAAACAGAGATAAACATGTTAAATCAACTCAAGGTACAACTTATATATACAGCCAAGCGCCTCTAGAAAACTGTAAGGCGATGTTTGATGCTAACAGCGACGACTATATTACCTATAACCGTAAAAGTAGGGTGCCTGAAGATAAAAAATGCTTAGCTTGTCATACAGGCGCTTTCGCCACAGAGCACGACAAGCAAATGCATTTAGCCACTAAGAAACATCAGCAAATGTCTGCCTACGAGCAGCAATGGACTTATTTCCTGCAACAAGAACAGGCTAACAAATAAATCTTAAATAGGGTCAATAAAGATGCATAACAAAAAAGTACTGATCCCCCTACCGCGCTATGGTTGCGATCCTTCAGAAGTTGCTATTCCTTGGTTATTGCTAAAAGAACAGCAGGTTGAAATGACCTTTATAACACCTGATGGCAAGGTCGCGACGGCTGACGATATTATGCTGACTGGAAAAGGTTTGGGCTTGCTCAAACCCTTACTACAGGCTAGACAAGATGCCATAAATGCCTATCGTCAACTGGAACAATCAGCTGAATTTAATAAGCCTTTATTTTACACCGATGTGAAAGCCAGTGACTTCGATGGATTATTATTACCGGGTGGGCATGACAAAGGGGTAAAAGAATATTTAGAGTCAGAGGTATTACAAAGATTGGTGGTTGATTTTTTTAATGAAAATAAACCCGTCGCGGCTGTTTGTCATGGCGTATTAATTCCAGCGAGAAGTATTGATCCCAAAAGTCAAAAATCGGTCATCTATAATTATCAATGTACCGGGCTATTAAAGCGTCAAGAGCTTATGGCTTTCCAATTAACTCGACTTTGGTTAGATGATTATTATTTAACATATCCAGAAACAACCACAGAAGATGAATTAGTGGCAGCACTTGCCAGTAAAACTCAGTTTGTTGCCGGCAGCTTGCCAATAGCTCGTGATGATTTACAGCACTTGTCACGTGGCTTTATCGTTAAAGATAGAAACTACTTATCGGCGCGATGGCCTGGAGATATTTATAATTTTAGTTTGAGATTTATTGATATGTTGACAGATTAACCCTGTAGTAAATCTGTCACTTGAATGCTTATATTGATGTTACTTAGGAGAATCAGAGTAAGGATTTGAAGATGCACTAGCTGGCTTTGAGCGTTCAGGTTTTTCTGTACGACGAGCAAAGCCCTGTTCACTTTTATCTTTATAGCTACCCTTACTGCTATTACTTCTGCTATCTCGACCTTGTGATGAAGGTTTGTTATTAGAAAAATTGGATGATCTGATTGTAGGGATAGGGGCTTGTCCTAAAATGAGTACGGCAGGGTCTTTAGGTTTCTGGCGTGCGGGTATCACTCGCAGACGCGGTGGAATTTCATATTGTTCATCATCAGCTTTAGGCAAGTTCTTAAATTGATATAAATAAAAACGTTCCATTTTTTCACGTGCCCACTCGGTCTTACGCAAAAACTTTAAGCTAGATTCAATACTAGGCTTGTTTTTAAAACAATTAATATTGGTATATTCCGCTAGAATTTCCCAACCATAATGATCATACACTTCATTTAAAAGTGTATCTAATTTAAGCCCGTGCAAGGGATTATTGAGTTGTTCGTCTTCTAGCGTCATGAGATTCTTTTTTACTAAACAGTTATAGCCATATTATATACGGATATGCGGACAATGTACTTGCCTTTATTATTTTTTGTTTCGATAACGCTCTTTTGCTTTTCGACCTTTTTTATAAAGTGCCGGTCTTAGAAAGCGTCTTAGTGAAGGAAATAGATAAGAAACAGTAGTTAACCAACCGCTCGAACGAGGCAATGTAATCTCGATTTGCTCACCTTTAGCTACGCGGATTATTGCCTCAGTGACTTGCTGTGGACTGCTCATGGGTTGCGAAAATACAATATCTTCTACTTCATCTATTTCAGACATAATAAAGCCAGTATTGATTGGCCCCGGAGAAACCAAACCAATACTAATCCCCGAACCGCTTAATTCATCAGCAAGGGCATAGGTAAATGCACGCAGCCCAGACTTAGTTGCGCAATAGGTTGCAGCGCCCTGTAATGGTGTTCGACCAGCTAAAGAGCCAACATTAACGATGCCGCCAAAGCCACCATTAGTTATACTGCTGCGTATATAAGGTAAAATTAATGCCGACAGTGCTATTGGCGCACGTAAATTTACATCGACCATTTTTGCTAATTGTTCAGCGGTATTATCTTCAACATTACCGCGTTGATGATAGCCAGCATTATTAATAAGATAATGAATACTGCCAAATTTCTCTTGAGCACTCTCTAGCATTTTTTGGCAATCAGCTGAATTAGCGACATCCATCTTGATCGTTAACACCGAAGTTTCAACACTAAGTTCTTTTTCAATCTCGTCGAGTGCTTGTTGTCCTCTCGCTAACAAAACCAAATTAGCTTTCAATTTGGCAAAGGCTCGGGCAGTTTCTGCACCAACACCTGCAGATGCACCGGTAATAACGACTGTTTTACCTTGAAAATAATGTTCCATCTTTATGCTTCCAGTTTCATTTGTTTTTATTTGTTTTATTTATTTACATCTCATGTCGACAAGGTTATTTTATTCTGGTCTAACCAGAGGTCAGTATGCCAGAAAAAACCGTATTGTTAACTATCGAAAACAACATTGCTTATGTTGCCCTTAATCGTGCAGATAAACATAACGCTATTAATATGATGATGTTTTATCAACTTGATAATATTATTAAACAATTACAAAAAGATAAATCACTGCGAGCAGTAATTGTTCATGGTAAGGGTGTCGATTTTTGTAGTGGTTTAGATGTTAAGTCTGTGATGAAAGCACCGGTTAATATCTTTAAACTCCTGTTTAAATGGTTACCCGGTCAATCAAATTTAGCACAACGTGTATCAACGGGCTGGCGTAAAATTCCTGCTCCGGTGATCATGGCATTACATGGCAGAGTTTGGGGGGGCGGTTTACAAATAGCACTCGGTGGCGATTTTCGCTTTGTTGAGCCCAGTGCTACTTTATCTATTTTAGAGGCAAGGTGGGGACTCATTCCGGATATGGGCGGCACTTTGGCACTTAAAGAACACTTGCCAGCAGATCAAGCGAAGTTGTTGGCGATGACTGGTCAAGAAATTTCTGCGCAGCAAGCACTTGAATTCAAGTTAATTACCGATATTTGTGCTGATCCCTTAGTGTCAGCAAAAAGCTTAGCAGATAAACTTTGCCAGCAATCACCGGATGCGGTTGCAGGTGTTAAAAAACTTTATAATCATGTTTGGTGGCGAAGTGACCGTTTTACCTTAGCCCGTGAAACTTATTATCAATTAAAAGTTATGTTAGGTAAAAATCAAAAGATAAAAACTTACAACCAAACCCATAGCACCAGTGAAGCGAAAGTCTTTAAAGATAGAGGCGATTGGTCGTAAGATTTAACTGAATATTTTCAGGTTGAATTTGCTACTTTTTTCGATGATGTGTAGCTATCTAAAGTGATCTAAAAAGTGAGTGACCAATGTATCCCCTTAAATATATAGAGCCAGTTTTTCGTCCGCCCAGTGAGTGGAAGAGCCTTATTTTGCAAGTTACCAATGGCTGCTCTTGGAATAATTGTTCTTTTTGTGAAATGTATACGGCCGAAAATAAAAAATTTAAACCGAAAAAAGTCGCATTAATTGAAGAAGAGATGATTAAAGTTGTCGACTCAGGCTTACTGGTTGGTCGGGTGTTTTTAGCCGACGGTGACGCAATGATGTTACCGTTTAAACGCTTGAAAGAAATACTTGAGCTAATAAAGCAATATTTTCCGCAAGTCACTCGTGTTGCAAGTTATTGTCTACCAAGAAACGTCAGTAATAAAACGGTTGAACAGCTAGCAGAGTTAAAGGCGTTAGGCTTGTCTCTCTTGTATGTTGGTTGTGAAAGCGGTGACGATGAGGTCTTACAATTAATTGACAAGGGCGAAACCTATCAAAGCTCTTTAATTGCGCTCAACAAAATTAAGCAAGCAGGTATTAAAAGTTCAGTGATGATCTTAAATGGACTTGGCGGACCTGAGCTATCCAAACAGCATGCCATTAACTCAGCTAAATTAATGAATGAAGCACAACCCGACTACTTATCGACACTCGTGGTTAGCTTTCCTTTAGGGCAAGAACGTTTTGCTAAAAACTTTACTGACCGACAATATCAACCCTATCGACTGCTAAGTCAGCAAGAGTTATTTATTGAAATGGCAACATTGTTATCCGCTCTGGAATTAGAAAAAACTATTTTTAGGTCTGATCATGCTTCAAATTACTTAGTCTTAAAGGGCATTTTAGGGAAAGATAAAGAGAAACTAGTTAATACGGTGCAAATGGCATTAGCGCATTCTACAGAAATTCCGCTTCGTCAAGAATGGCAACGAGGATTATAGCCAGTAATACCTGTACACTAAAAAAGTTACTAATTAAAATAATAAACTCAAACAATATGTTAAGTTAGTTATAGTTTTATAGTCAGCTGATAAATGTAGTCCGTACTTTATTTACAGCACATAGCTCAGTCCACCATCAATAACGTTGATATGGGAAGATATATTGACTATAAATAAGGTCGACGTTAATTGATAATAAAGTCTGTTAATTTTGTTTTGTCGTGGTGGAGGATTCAGTTTTAATGAATAAATTTATTATTAAGTCTATTTTACTATTTTTTATTGTGATTGCTCCGCTACAAGCACTTCAACAATTATCGCCAACAAAAAATATTACTTTTTATACTGAAAACTATCCTCCTGCTAATTATTTAGTTAATGATAAGCTTAAGGGAATTTCAGTAGAGACCTTAAAAGCGTTATGGAAACATTTAGACATTGCAGAACAAGAAATTCTGGTTGTTCCCTGGGCACGTGGCTATAGATTTACCTTAGATAAAGCCAACAGCGCTTTGTTTACCGTTTCTAGAACACAAGCTCGCGAAGGTTTATTTAAATGGGTCGGGCCTATTTTTCACTCTACTCATGTACTAATGGCCAAAAAATCAAAAAACTTTGAGTTCGCTAATTTAGGGCAAGTTTTTTATCGTAAAGTTGCCACCGTAGCAGGCGATATCTCAGAAATTTCGCTTAATCAAGTGGGTTTCCCTTCCTCTAACTTGGCAAAAGTCTCCTCCTTAAAACAAGCTTTTTTAATGATGCAATCAGATCGTGTCGACATGATTGTTATCTCTATACATGGTTTCGCTCATTTAGCAGAACAACTTGGCTTTGATGAAACTGACTATGAACAGGTCTGGCAGGTCAATAAGGTAGGTAACTACTTTGCTTTCAATATAAACACAGCCAATGACGTGATAGCACTATATCAAAAGGCCTTCGATGATATTGCACCGCAACGGTTAGCGATTAAAGCTACTTATGCTTTACCCCAAGCTGAGTATTAATGAATTAGCTATATTAAGTGTTTTGTTTATTGAGCACGCTATCAAACCTTAACTCGACATCATGATGCCTGGGCTAAATGGCAATATAGTTGCTGAAAGGTTAAAACTTAATCCTGAGACCATGTATATTCCAATTATTATGGTGACTTCGATAGGACGAGCATGCGGCTAAATTGACGGCACTTAAAGTAGGCGCTGATGATTTTCTTACTAAGCCAATCGACCGAGCTGAACTTATATTACGGGTTAGGAATATGTTGCGCTTAAAGGATTAAAGTGATCTCCTTACAGACTACAACAATAAACTTGAAGACAAGGTTAAAGAACGTACTATTAAGCATTAAAAATGCTTATAAGGAAACTATCATCACCATGGTCAGCGCTGTTGAATTTAAGGATGAGGAGACAGGGGCACACGTACGCCTTATTGCACACTATTCATATCTGTAAGGACGATTGCTTGGTCTGAGTAAAAAAATGAATAAAGCATTGTTTTATGCGAGCCCAATGCACGACATTGGTAAGATTGGTATATCAGATGCTATTCTTTTCAAAACAACGCCTTTTACACCTCAAGAGCGTGAGACCATGAACACCCATAGTGCTATTGGCGCAAAAATCCTGCAAAAGGGGGATTCTCCTTTTATCAAAATGGGCGCTGAAATAGCATTAAATCACCACGAAAGATGGGGTGGCACTGGCTATCCTAATGGTCTTTCTGGTTAAGATATTCCATTATCTGGTGGTATTATGGCGCTGTGTGGCGTTTATGATGCGCTGCGTTCAAAACGTCCTTACAAGCTTGCTTTTAGTCATGAAAAGGCAGTAAAAATAATTATTGAAGGTGATGGTAGAACCATGCCTGAGCATTTTGACCCTAAGGTGCTTGCTGCTTTTGCCGCACATCCAGAGAATTTTGAAAAGGTCTATGAAAAATATAAGGACGATCACTAACTTTTGCATAAGTAACGCTGTTTTAACAACAGCATTAGCCGCTATCGAATTTAAGCCGGATGGCAGCTAGTAGCTATTGTATTCCGCAACGTTAATTGAACGTTTTTGGAATGCTGTGCAGCAACTCATCGTAATGGCTATAAATTTTAGGCATATCCATTTTATTGAGGAACTCAGAGCAGGTTAAGTAAGCCAATAAATAGCGTGCGTCTTCAACCCATGGTGGTAAGTATTTACCGGGCTGACATAGTCCCATTTCCTCTAATTTGTATAGTACAGGAATGTCTTCAATATCTAACTTTCCACAAAATAATAACTTAAGACAATCTGCTCGACCATTAGCGGCGATAGCTTTTAAGAAATTATGCACGCGGATAAGTCCTTCTAAGTAAACACCATCTTTAGTAAAGGGAGCGCCGCCAGTTAAGACACCTCCCCTGAAAACTCTTCGAGTATTTTCATAAGCTTGTGATTCATTGCCAATACGACCTAAAAAGTAGTTATACACTTCTAAAAAGTCTGCGCCTTCAATCGACATTTGTATCGCGATAATACGGTCAGCTAATCTGCGCAGTCTATCTAAATCGATAGAATTAGTGATATATTCAGAAAATACCGCCAAGCCTTCTTGTGTTTTAGTGGTCCCAGGATGACCAGCGGCTAATATTTTAAGGTGCGGCTGATTAAGTCCATTAATTGAAGTGGCAACATGAATATGGGCTTCATGATTAATGAGTTGTTGCGCGTCAAGATCAGTAAAACAGGCTGTCTTCCTAATCCGTATTAACTTTGGGTTTGCTAGTGCGTTGGCAGATAGCTCGTCAACCACTTCAACTTTTGGCGCATCTGTACCAAACATTTTAGTTACGGCTGCTTGCATTTGCTCAGCGATATCTGAAGCTAGATAACACATAGGTGGTGGACTACCAAAGTTGTAACTAGCATAACTACTAATTTGTTTGTCAAAAATATTCGCTAATTCAAGCGGTGTTGATTTACCGTCAGTAAATGGGTTGGTGGGTTTACCGTAAAGCGCTTCAGAAAATTCATAAAACTTTTTAGTGCCTACCGATCCCATCATCAAAGCACCATATTCAAGCTTAGTTGAAATGCGCTTTAGCCATTCATCTATGTCTGAATTACCCATTAAGCTTCTAGCTTCATTCACTAAACTTAAAGTTTTACTGGGATCAAAAGTAGGGTAGCTAACCTTAGGTAGCTCTTTACACTTATCTGCAAAGAATTGCTGTTTAATATCTCTGTTCCATTCTAAATGGGTGAGTATTCTAATCGGTTGGCTAGCGCTATATAGAATAGAACTTATCTGGCATATCCGTTCTTTTTCCACTTCTAATGTATTCATTGGTCATTAAATTCCATAGTCATTACGAGTTACTAACTGAGTTATAGCACCAAAAGTAAATTGTTATGTTATTGGTTTTACTCTGTAAATTTGCGCATTAACACATAGTAAAGTTAAGGGGTTTTAAAATGATCTTTTGTTAATGTT
Source organism: Colwellia sp. BRX8-5 (assembly GCF_014077325.1). Taxonomy (NCBI): domain Bacteria; kingdom Pseudomonadati; phylum Pseudomonadota; class Gammaproteobacteria; order Alteromonadales; family Colwelliaceae; genus Colwellia; species Colwellia sp. BRX8-5. Next base: position 206,295 of record NZ_JACGVR010000004.1, on the reverse strand, counting down.
TTGGCTGAGCCAACACCACAGCCGACGATTAAGTTCATCACACTTTTAGCACTGCCTTCAATGTGTTTAACATCTGCTTTAGGAGCAAAAATAACAAAACCATTAAATGGGCTAGGGCTAGTAGGCACAAATACTGCAAAATGATCCTCTAATTCGTCAGTAATATAACCCAAAACTAATTGTTCAGATTGAAATGCTTTAAGCATTACTGGGCGCGTAAAAGAACCACCATCTTTATTTTTAAACTGGCTCAGTATATCTCTTATCAGCGTATAACCAGGAATTGGAACAAGTAAGCGTTGTTCTAATTGGCCATGAACATAGCGTCCCCATACTGTTTGTACGAGTAGTCCTATGATAAAACACAATAAAAATACGGCAGTAAACGCAAGGATTTCAGCTAAAGGGATGTGAGAGACAAATTGTGTTGAGAAAAAAGTAGATATCGGTTCAAAGGCCATTGAAAGTGAATTTAATAGCCAAAAAGCGACTTTAAAGACAATAACAACGGGCAATAATATAACCATTCCACCAATAAATGCCGTTAATAAAAAGTTTTTAATATTTTTTAATATACTTAATAATTGCAAGTTAATATCCTAGATACGGTTGAAATAAGCGCAGATATGCTGAATGTTAGCGCAAGAAACATTTTTATACGTCATGTTTACATTGTAATGCTAAACAATCACTATCTTTATCAATAATCATTGACGAGTCCACTCTTACACCACTACCGGCATAATTGCCATTTGCGGTAAAAGTACAAACTTGCACATATTTATCCTCGACATAGGGCAAGGGGAACAATGTTTGGTAGATTTGCTCTCTTGTTTCAAAATTACCTGACTTTTCGGCAATCACTTGCTTGTTTTCATCTATTATCTTTATATTTGCACCACAGCGGCCAACGATTGGCTTACTTACGTAGCCAGTTTGCTCAAGTTCATCCGTTAATTCAAAGCTGGTATTTAACAAGTAGGGATGATTTGGAAATAGCATACATAGCACAGGTAAAATCGCTTTGTTGCTAGGAATAAGTGTCCAAAGTGGCTCAAAAACCATAATATTATCGTTTAGTAGTACGTCAGATAAGCTAGGTTTATGCGGTTTTTTATGCTGAGCTTTATTAATGACATCATCATTAATGACATCATCTTGATTTGCTCTTATTTCGTCAAGTGCAGTCTCCCACGCCCATGTTTTCCATATCCATTGAAGCTTTATGCCGGCTGAATCTTCAATTTCATTATTTTTATTGCACGTTAATGAATCAATCCCTACCAATATTTTACATTGATGACCCGCCGCTTCTATGGCGTTTTTCATAAAGAGTGCATGATAGGTTTCTTCGGGGTCATCATCTTGTAATATATGAATAACGGAGTCGATAGCACGAGCTTGCCAAGCTTTAACTAAAAGGCTAAATAAGGCTGTGCCTGCATCAGTTCCACCTTTCACTTGGAAGTGTTTTAGCCATCTACCTTGTACTTTTCCAACCTCCATATAGCATGATGCCGAATCACAATTATATTCGTAGACCTTCAAGCCATGTTCAGACATTGAAAAATCAAAACGACTTGTTACTAATTGATTAGCGCGGTTAGACCATGAGCGCTTAATTTTTTCATTTAGATTTTTGGGTAAGCCGAATTTTTCCAATAGCTCTGGATGTTCCAGCACGTAATCGGTAGCATGCATAAACATTTGATGCAGTTCATCCGTGGCCGTTTCTAGTGCTAAATGAGCTTGGGGTGATATACGGTAATAGCGTAAAGCGCTTGCATCATCACATGAAAGTCTATGGCCAGCCATCATTTGAAAAAATGCATATTCGTCGTCATTGGCGAGGTTTAACCAAGGGGTATTGGCTTTATTTTGTGCTGGCGCAGTACAAGCTTCAATATTAAACACTGCGGGTTCTGGCAGAGAAAAAATCAGCGCATCTGTTTCATCATCAGTTTGTATTAACCACCCTAAAATGGTTGACCCATCAGAGGGGCAGTGTAGCCAGTAGTCGCCGTTACTGCCTAATTTTGCTTTTATTTCACGCGAATAGTTTTGCCCATTTGGCCAAGGTGCAAAGGCCATGTTTTGTTCGGCGATATGCACTTTATCGTTAAAAACTGCAGTGATAATAGCTACGTGACCCGTTTCTTCAAATTCTCCACCTTCATCCCAAATCAGTAAACTTCCTACTTCAGGTAATCTCTTTGCACCATTTTCAAAGGCATTTAAGGCGAGTTCGTTATTATTTACAATATCTCTCACGGAACGTAAATTAAATATTTCGTAAGCCATAGCTACATCGTTAAAAATATAACCTTTGTTGGTGTAAAGCCATCGACGAGCAAATTCAACACATTGCCATTTATGTCCCATATAAATATCATCTACATAGCTTCTAAAGTGACTACGCGATTTATAGATTAATGGGTCTACGGTATCATAATCGCTAGAATAAGCGGTTACATTGCCCATCGATATACCGATAGGGGTGCCAAAAGAGACATCTTGTATGTTTTTAATTTTAGTCATTTAGTCCAGACTTAAGTGGCTATTAGCGTAAAAAAAATGCTTTCGCTATAGCATTGCCCTTTAAAATAGTTGAGTGAAATAATGGTTAAGATGAACGACGAGCTCATTTAAACTAACTTTACATTAAGCTTAATATTCTGGTCAAGATCAGATTAAACTAACGGTATTTTTTACGTGAAATATAGAGCATAAGTAGCTATGAAGCTAACCTTGTAATATTTTTGTTTAAGCTAACGGATATAAAATAGCGAAGGCATTTTATCTTCGTGCAAAATTGATGAGTAATATTGAGGCGAGGATGATAAGAATAAACCACTAAACGTTGAGCACTTTTCGCTAATGGTTCGTCATCCTTAGAGTCGAGACTATAATCCGTAAATAACTCACTAGTTACCTAAGGTATACGATGCGAATATTTTTTCATAACGACCATTCGCTTTTAATTCTTTAAGGCCTTTATTGAAGGCATTTCTGGCTTTTTTATCATGAAAAAGAATATTATTAGGGCTTGCTCCAAAAAGTGGAAATTTATCCACTAATAAATGGGTATTGATTTGTCCTTCTTTTTGAATTTTAGCTCGGTAATGTTTAAATATTTGTAGGTCTAACTGAATGATATCGAAACGTTCTAGATATAACATTTTAACCTGTAATTCTTGATCATGATTCTCTAGATAAAGCGGGTTTTTGTTGGCCATTACGGCATACTCTCCACCCAAGTGTGTTTTGGCGCCTTGCCAAGACAATAAAGAGTATGAAGCTAGCTCATTCAAGTGAGTAAATTTATAATTATGCTTTTTTAATGCGAAGGCAAAATTTTCGTAAGCATAAGCTTCATCAGATAAGAAACCGGTAAGGTTTTCTTTGGTCATTGTTTTTAAGTTCATGTCACAGGCCGCATCAACATCCTTAGCTCTGAATGATGTTATTCGGCGAGCATATGGATAATAAATTGCTTCTATTTCATAGCCAGCTGGCTCTAAGGCCTCTCTTATTAAAGTTATTATTATACCGTCGTTAGTTTCAGGCATTACCCAAGGTGCAAGAGCATCACCAAAGGCAATGGTGATTTTTTGTTGAGCAAAGGAAGGCAGAGTAAATAACAAACTGATGATTAATAAAAATAGTTTTAGCTGCATATGTTAGTTAATAGGATAATAAATAAGTAAAATGAGTATAGACGAAAAATAGACGAAAAATAGACGAAAAATAATTTTTCACAGCTGTTTATCAAACAAGTAAATTTTTTATGACACGAGACTGCAGAACTAGATAACTTTACTTTTAAAATTTTAGCGGACTTTATGCTATACTTCCTGAAAGTTAACCGCTTTTTTATACTTAACAATATATTTCTAACTACAAGGCTTGCCATGAAATTAACTGCTTTTCAGTCAAAAACATTATTGATACTTATCCCCTTAATATTATTATTATCGACAGCGATTTATTTCTATGGCGCAAATGAACCTACTTTGCCAAAAATGACAGTACAAGAGAAAAAGGCTCGCTTTAAAAATTTAATTATTCCTGCAATAGACGAAGTTTATGATGAACTTATGGTTCAATATCTTGACGTTTCAGAGTCACTTAAGTTAGGTAGTGATAACGATATGATAGAAAAACTGAAAATAGAATATAAAGCCAAAACTGATAATGAGCTGTTAATGGCACTTAAACCTCACCCTAAAAGTATTGCTATTGCACAAGCGGCAATGGAGAGTTCTTGGGCAACCTCTCGTTTTTTTAATGAAGCTAATAATATTTTTGGTGTTTGGTCATTCGATGAAGATGAACCTAGAATCGCGGCACTGAAAAAAAGGGGTGATAAAACCATTTGGCTAAAAAGATACCCTTCTATTAAAGCCTCGGTAAGGGGCTACTATCGAACCCTTGGACGCAGCGCCGCCTTTCAGAAATTTAGGCAATTACGACTAAAAACTGATGACCCCTACTCTTTAGTTAAAAAGTTAGACCGTTATTCTGAAAAGGGTGCAGAATATGGTGATGAATTAACCTCTATTATAAAGTTTAATAAATTTAATACTTATGACTAAAGTTCGGTTAAATTTATCAGTGTCGTCGAGAAAACTCGGTACTTAAGTGCCGAGTAGTTCAATCAAGTAAGGCTGATTTAAAGCATGCTGAAGTAGGTGTTCGTTATCTTCATCGTGCTCGATTTTATTTTTTGTTATCCTGCATAATACCTGCTCAACGTTATCCCCATTACCCGTAAAGACTTCAGCAAAGTTTATATCTTAGCTCCCCTATATAATTCTGATAATCGACAGGTATTTAATCGTGAATCTAAGCAGGTTCTCAAATGATAAATTTATCTGACGTAGACAAATTTCTGCTGTGGTTACTTTGAAAAATAGTATTCTGGCAACACATTGCATGAATCTTGTGTCACTCTATCTCGAACCCTTGCAAGGGTAACTTTATTATATTTGAGCTTATAGGGTTTTGAAGTCTATATTTGCGCTAATACATCTATGACAACACTTAAGGTAAAACACTCCTTAGCTAGAAAAATTTTACAGCGGCCTAAGGTCTCAGTGTTACCCCTTGATGTTTAATCATTAACCTAAAAGCACCGGGAGTTATCCCGTAGCGGCGTTTAAAGTGCCGGTAAAAATGACTAAGATTACTAAAGCCCGAAGCAAAAGCAATTTCGGTTATATCGGTGTTGGAACTAGCAAGGTTTTTAGCAACGGCATCACAACGCAGTTTTAAAAGGTATTCAATAAAGCTGAAACCGGTGTGCTGGCGAAATTGGCGAGCAAAATGACTTCTTGATAGATTAACTTGCTTTGCCACCTTATCTAGAGTGATATCCATAGTGTAATTATTGTTGATCCAATCTTGAGCATTGGTCATTCGCAAAGATGATTGTGCATTTGCTTGCTGCTCGTAACCGGCGTTGCTGATATGGATCAGTAATAGTCGTAAGTAGAGGTTCTCTTTTAAACAAACATTTAATGGTGAGCTCGAAATGGGTTGTATTTCGAGTTCATTGGCAATTTTTTGCATTCCTTGCGTACTGTGCTGGCTGCTTAAATTGAGATTGTTAGTTAAAAATCCTCCTTTAGATAACGTTTTTAAATACAAACTGTTGGCGGGTGTTGACAAGTTATCAAAGGACGGGGGAGCAATACATGCAAACAGTAATTTTGTTTCGGTGTTTTTATCTGTCGTAATTGAATGTTGATATTCAGCAGGGATAAAAACAGAATGTCCACTTAAAATTTGATGGCTTTCGTCATTAATCGTTATGCTTACAGCACCTTTTAAACAAACGACAAACTCATGCAGGTTATGCTGGTGCTGCTCGATATCTCGACGTAATACAACACTGGATGTCCAAAGCATTAAAATAGTCCGATAGTATAATTATGTGGTTCAATCGTATGCGACGCCAGGCAATAAAGCTATTAAAATAATATTTACTTAGCACTATTGTACTATTGATTGCGGTCATCACGAATAAATCATGATAGCAATTTATAGTACAATAGTTGGCTCTAGGCTTTTATCTTAATGGGGAAAACTATGATTGTTGTACACCACCTTAATAACTCACGTTCGCAGCGGGTACTTTGGGCTTTAGAAGAGCTTGGCGTCCCTTATGAAGTTAAGCGTTATGAGCGAGACCTAAAAACAAATTTAGCGCCTAACACCTTAAAGAAAGTACATCCATTGGGTAAATCTCCAGTGATCACTGATGGTGGCATTACTGTTGCTGAGTCTGGAGCCATTATTGAATACCTTGCACAAACTTATGGTGGTGATGATTTTACTCCCGATATTGGCACAGAAGCACATCGCCAGTATATATACTGGTTACATTTTGCTGAGGGAACATTGATGCCACAATTATTACTAAAAATAATCTTTGAAAAAATATTGAAAAGTACGATGCCCTTTTTTGTTAAGCCAATTGCTAGAGGGATTGTGAAAAAAGTAATGAAAGGCTATGTTGGGCCAAATATTACCGGGAACTTAGACTTTATCGAAAGCCATTTAAAAAATAATCAGTGGTTTGCTGGAGAAGAATTATCTGGTGCTGATATTCAAATGAGTTTTCCTCTAGAGGCTTGGGTTGCCAAAAGTTCAAATGACAATAACTACCCAGAAATTACCGCTTACGTTAAGCGTTTTCAAGCCCGTTCAGCCTATCAAAAAGCCCTTAAGTCTGGAGGTCATTACGATTATGCTTAATAACAACTTATCATTATGGCGTTGTTAGCGTTTGGATATTTACCCGGGATGATTATTCATTGTAGCTGATACTGATAGAATAAATTCAGCTACAATCAATCTTCATCAACAATATATAGAGAAAAAGGCCAATAATCTCTTGAGAATTTTAAAAATCAGTCTGTTTATACTACTAAGCGTAGTCGTTTTATTTGCCAGTTATCTTTATGTTAATCAAGCACCTGATAAGTCTGTCGCTGAACTCAGCAAGCGCTGGGCTGCTGAGCCATCACAATTTATGCAGATTGCTGGTATGAATATACATTTTAGAGATGAAGGACCAAAGTCTGATGAAGATCCTATTGTCTTAATTCATGGTACGAGCGCGTCATTACATACATGGGATGGCTGGGTTGACCAACTAAAAACACAACGCAGAGTTATTCGCTTTGATTTACCTGCCTTTGGTCTAACCGGCCCCGATCCTAAAAATAATTATACTATTGAACATTATGCTGAAGTTGTTATTGCTGTGTTAGATAAGTTAAAGGTTAAAAAAAGTGTATTAGCAGGTAACTCTTTAGGCGGGTATATTGCTTGGGCTACCGCAGTGTTATATCCAGAGCGAGTCTCTCAAATAATTTTAGTCGACGCGAGTGGCTATCCTTTTAAGTCTGAATCTTTACCCTTAGCCTTTAAATTGTCTAAAAATCCGATAACGAGCCGGTTATTAAAAAACGTTTTACCTAAATCTTTGGTGAAAAAAAGTGTTGAGAATGTTTATGGAAACCCTGACTTAGTCACCAGTGAATTAGTTGACAGATACTATGATTTGACGCTTCGTGAAGGAAATCGTAACGCTCTAAAAGAACGCTTTAAGCAGACGGTCCCCGGGGATTTAGCCAAAAAGATCTCAACAATAAATGTACCAACGCTTATCATTTGGGGAAGAAAAGATAAGCTCATCCCCATCAAGCTTGCGATGAAATTTAAGAAAGATATTATCAACAGTCAATTAGTTGTCTTTGATGATTTAGGGCATGTACCTCACGAAGAAAACCCTCAGGCAACAGTATTAGTTGTTAAACAATTTTTACAAGATAACAAGTCTCAATAATCATTGCGATAACGCCAACTGGAATTTAGTGTAAGCCATTAACGATATCGTTAATGGCTTTTTTGTAGTAGATGGCGACCAAGATAAGACGTTGTAGCTCACTGTCAAAGTGCTTATCTTGACGAGAACATAATTCAGCAAGCACTTTAATTACCTTTGAGTAGTTGGTTGTGGCTAAGGGCTGTTGTTTACTTTCGATCTCTATTAAGGCCAATAATGCGGTAAGTTCGTGCGGCGCTAGCGAAATTAAATTTTGATTAGTCGATAAATAAACTTCAATGGGAGTTAAGTTTTCGTGGTCACGCTGGCAGAGTGCATCACGTAAGGTATTATTGCTGCCAAATAACATCATTGAACGTAAATAAATAAAGGGTGGGGTACTGGCGACTGCTTTATTGCCAGCGAATAAATAATGTAAAGCATTGCGCTGTCTGCGATCTGTTTTTGTAAAGTTGTCTTGTACCTGAAGGGCAGGGGTAAAAAAACTCAATGTGTCGTTGGTTTTAATTTGTGCGATAAGCGCAACAGGTAAAATTTTACTGGCTATTAATGTCGTGGTTAATTGTTGATAAAAATCAAACGATGCGACTTGCGCTATTCCTTGTTGAAATAGATAAGCTAATTGAATGATATTTTCCGACTCACTTGAAGCTAAATAATGTTGGCGTAAATCATTATCGTCATCTGCTGACAATAAAGCGATGAATGTCTGCATATTTTCCTTCATTGTAACCCTTGTTTAATACAAATAATTGGCTCAGTGTATACTCTAATTGTTTTGTTGTGTGGTATTTTAAAATAATAAAATTATTGCAGTCATTATCATTTGGTAAGCCAAGTAATTAAAAACCTCAGGCGATATTTAAACGTTATTATTACTAGGCCTATTGACGATTTGTAGGTGTTAGCTTACCGGTTAGCATTACTGGCACTCAGTGTTTACATTAAGGCTTTCTATAACAAGAAATAGAGAAAGCCTTACTTCTATCTATTATTTAAAGGCTAAAAAGTGGTGGTCCAGTAAAGTTAGCAAATGGTACAATTTTAATGTTTTTATAAGGCCAATGCACTGCTTTGTCTACATTATTATATGCATATTGTTAAAATTATTTTTGTCCTCGTTATTTTAATATCTAGTGACTGGCTAGCGCTTTTAGCGATGACTTATTGTTAAGCGCCTAAAGTAAGTGTTTTATTTACATAAATTTAGCCGGGCTTTTCAAGCAATAGCTTGACCTATTAATAAGCCTTGATGTCAGTGGTGATTGCGACTAAATTACGCTCAAGCAACTTGCTAAGCACGCCTTTTCCAGTAAATATTGAATTAATCACTATAAGTGGATCCTATGAGCAATACTTTTACCAAACTTGTTAGCCAATTAACGCATTCATTAGAGCAAGAAGACGATCGTGAGCTGTTGATTTCAATAGAGAAATATCATCCGGCTAAATTGGGCCGATTACTCGAATCACTACCCAATAAATATCGCGATGATTTTTGGAGTTTGATCCCGGTTAATTACAAGGGTGAAGTCTTACTCTCAGTGCACCGCGAACTGCGCCAATTTTTGATTAAAAAAACCAGTGAAGCTGATTTACTTAAATGTTTATCGACGCTTCAAATGGATGAGTTAGCCGACATTGATGCTGATTTACCATTACCAGTAGTAAGCGCTATGGTTGAGGCCATGGATAGTCAGCGAAAAGAGCGTTACCAAACAGTGGCCTCTTTTCCTGATAATACAGCCGGCGGTATGATGGATGTTGACGCTACGGCGGTCAGAAAGGATGTTAGTCTTAAAGCCGTCTATCGGTATTTGTGTAAGTTAAGAAAAAAAGAAGGTATGTTGCCCGAACAACTTGACCAACTGGTTGTTGTTGACAGAAATAACAAGGTACAAGGAACCTTATATCTTAGTGACTTGGTTTCAATGGATAATAGCTTGTCGGTTGGCGATGTAATGAAAAACGATGTGCCCTTGATTGATTCGTTACAATCGGCCATTCAGGTTGCACAAATTTTCGAAGACCATGATTTAATCTCTGCGCCAGTTGTAGATGAAAATAATTTTTTGTTGGGTCGAATAACGGTTGATGATGTTATCGATGTGCTAAAACATAATTCAGAGCAGCGTTTATTGGCCTCCGCCGGCCTTAATGAAGAGCTCGATATGTTTGCCCCTGTTTCTCATATTTCTTTTAATCGAGCTATTTGGCTAGGCACCAATTTAATCACCGCCTTTGTGGCCGCTTGGGTCATTGGCTTTTTTGAAGCATCAATAGAACAACTTGTCGCGCTCGCGGTACTCATGCCCGTAGTGGCAAGCATGGGAGGCGTTACAGGTAGCCAAACGTTAACTGTCGTTACTCGTGGTATTGCGCGCGATTTAGTCAGTAGTGCCAATATTGTTTCGCTGACCATTCATGAATTAAAAGTCTCTTTTATTAATGGCATATTATGGGCTGCAGTGGTCTTTTTAATTACAATTTTATGGTATGACGATTGGCAGTTAGGGGGCGTTTTTGCGCTGGCTCTTTTTGTTGTGAGCCTTACCGGTACGCTTTCAGGTGCGCTTATTCCTATAATATTGAAAAAACTGGGTGTAGACCCAGCCATTGCGGGCGGTGTTATTTTAACAACCATAACCGATGCGGTTGGTTTTTTAATCTTTTTAGGGACTGCGACTTATATTTTGATTTAATTAGCCTTGTTTTAATCATCAGCAGAAGGCCAATAAGCCGCACCCTGGTGCTTATGTAAACTACTTTTACAAATAAGTTTGACTGACCCAATTGGATTTACCTGTTATTATCGCTATTATTAACTCTAGTTAACAATGTACTTAATCAACCCCTGTTTAAGTACTTAATAACAAAACAGTGAATGACGAAAAATAAACTGAGCGACTATCACAATGCCTTTAAACATTGATTGATAAGTCGATCCTATACTAAATTTTTATGAGAAATAACACTTGAACAACGTCCATATACCAACAGTTATAACTAAAACCTTATGCTTAATCCTGCTTTTTTTACCTCAGTTATTAATGGCTGAAGAAGTAAGTGTCGCCACAAAAAAAGAAAAATCTATTCTAGAGAAAAGAGAACAAGCGCTTTTGAAAACAACCGCTAACCCCTTTGCTATTTCGCAACATAGATTAAATTACCTACTGCCAGTCTCCTATATTAGTAAACCAGGTACCCGCACGGTTGAAGAGTTAACTAATGATAATGTTGATAATGTAGAGGCTAAATATCAAATTAGCATCAAGTTTCCTATATATTTACCAACGACTGATGCTTCAGGTCTGTACTTTGGTTTTACCGCAGTATCGTATTGGCAATTGTACAACAGTGAGGCATCTAAACCTTTTCGAGAAACAAATTACGAACCTGAATTATTTTACAGTTGGCAACAGAATCACAGCATATTAGGCTTTGAGTTTAATCAAGTTCAGTTTGGCATCAATCATCAATCCAATGGTCAAAGTGGTCTTTCATCGCGCAGTTGGAACCGAGTTTTTGCTTCGTTAGTGTTTAGTGACGAAAGTGCTTTTTATTATATAAAAGCTTGGCATCGACTAGCTGAAGATGAAAAAGAAACACCACTTTCTGTGATTGGTGATGACAATCCAGATATTACAGACTATCTTGGGCATATGGAATTTGGTGTTGGTACTCAGCTAGGCAAATTCAACCTTTTCACTGCGGTGCGAAATAATCTTAAATTGAGTGATAATAAAGGTAGTGTCGAACTAAATCTTTCTTATTCATTGACTGAAGGTTATGACTTCTTGATACAGTACTTTAATGGTTATGGGGATTCACTTATCGACTATGACCGTCATCAACAACGCATTAGTTTGGGTATGCAAATGAAATTTTTATAAGTAACGCAACGTTATAAGGTTTAATCACCTACTATTGCTAACCCCTTAATTGTTAGCCCACCCTTAAGTTTGTCGAAAGTTTGGGCTGCAATGTTTAATAGTATAATATCCCCTCGCTTAAAGTTATGACTTTAAGCTTGCATCACTGCACCAGCCCATTATCCGGAAAAAATATCATGCGAGTCGCCGTTTCTCAATTTGCCACCACTTTGGATGTTCAAGAAAATCAAGTAACCTGCCTGGGTATGATAAATGAGGCGGCCGTCTGTCAGCCAGCACTCATAGTGTTACCTCAATTTTGTAATACACTTTTTTGCCATACCGAACCAGGGTACAAGGACCGTAGTCAGGCTTGGCATCAAGCTTTAGACATTGACGGTCCTTTTTTACTGGCTATTGCAGAACAAGCCAAAAAGCATCACTGCTACATCGTAATTAACGTTACTTTAAGGCGATATGCTGCAAGTAGCTGGTCACCTGAACAAAAAAAGGATGCGATTAAAGCAGGTGTTAGTATAACCACTTGTTTATTTTCGCCGTTTGGGCAACGCCTTGACCAAGTCGATAAACAAAAATTAGAAGGTCATGAAAATGATTTTTTTATTAATGCAAGTCAGGCGTCTACGTTAACTTTAACGCCGCTAGCAAAAATTGGACTGTTAATGGGTAATGACACGATGACCTTTAACACCTCTCGTGAATTAGCTTTGCAAGGTGGGCAATTATTCTGTAATTCAATAAGCACATTTTCCTACGATCAAAGTCACTTACATGACCCAGCTCGAGCGTGTGAAAATAAAGTATTTTTGGCCACAGCAAATAAAATTGGTCGATTGTCAGCAACGGGATCTCTAAGTGGCGCAGGCCAAAGCCAAATAGTTTCTCCTGAGGGTAAAGTACTCGCTAAAATGAACCATAATGAAGCAGGTTTTGTGTTTGCTGATCTTGATTTAGAAAACTCTGCGATAGCACCCAATAACAAATGCCGACCTGATGGCAGCGATGTCTTTATGCAACGACGCCCTGAACTTTATCAAGCGCTAACATTACCGATAAAAAAGGTGGCTAAGCATATGAATAATGACAAGGTTCCCGAAACGGCGAATGTCGCAATATTTGCAACCTATAAGTCTAATGAACAAGCCATTGAAGATGTTTGTTTTTACATTGAAAACAACCTCAGTGATATTATTCAATTGCCTGAGTTATTTTTTATTGCAGATAAAACCATAACGAATAATGCTGAGCAACTCGCCGATATAGCCTCTTTGAGTAAACAACTCATTATACAAATCAGCTCAGTACTGAGACCTTTTCAATATGTGTGTACTAGTTTAGTGATTGATGGCGCACATCAGGCGGTGTTAATAAGCGAACAGGGTTTATTGGCAAAACAGCAGCAATTACACTTTTGCCAACGATACCAGTGGACACCACTTGGAGATGCGTTAACTCTTGTAGAATTACCGTTAGAGCAAGGTAATATCAAGCTTGTTATGCTAACAGCTGATGATGCAACCATACCTGAAATAGTTAACGTAGCGGCGTTGAATCAAGTTCACTTATTACTGGTGCCTTTTGAAATTCAAGAGCCAGGTGAGGTTGAATATTGCTTGTTATCGCGTGCCGCAGAAAATAGAATTTGTATTCTTGCCGCGAGTCGTGAACAGAGCTTCGCTGCGGGCTGCTTATCGGTCGATTCACATAGTGATAACGCCAATAAAAATGCCAATAAAAAGAAACAAAAACTACAAAAGTCCACGGGGTTTATTGCCAATTTAAGCTCAGGCGCTACCTTAATATCTGAACGCATGTCAGCTAAATTTACTGGCTATATTAATCAACCATTGGTTAAACACCAACAGGGAAAAATTACCAAAGCATTAGTCCATCCTATTGCCAGTTGCTCTAAGTGATGGTGGGTGCTCACTAAGTGTGAATGCACTATCATCGTAGGATTTATTGCCAGTGAATATCATTATTTTATTTTTTGTAACGTAAACCATAACCGATGGGGAAGAGTGGTTTGGTGTTATTTTTCTTCTTTTCTGCTGAGGTTTTTTTGGGCCAAGAAAAAGACAGCTTTCCCTGAAAGTTAAACTCGCCAAAGAGCATGTCACTAACACCTTGGCCTTCCGAGCCAGGAAGCCAAGCAGCAATGAATGCTGCTGACTTATCTAATTCGTCATTAATGATTAATGTTCTCCCTGAGATCAAAATAACAACCAGGGGTATGCCCTTATCACTAATATCTTTTATCAATAGATAGTCTTCTGGGTGTAACTGTTTTAATGCTAGTGAGTTGCCATAGGGCGCTGAAATATTTACTTGACCGTTTATTTGTGATCCTGCCTCTATTATAAGGTTTTCACAATCTCTGATATCACCATGGCCTTCTGCATAAGGGTACTCACCGATCACCACCACAGCGATATCATGATCTTTTGCCGATATTGCTGAAACATCACTATCACGCCTTAATACCGCATTGGGCGCAACCGCTGAAATACCTTGCCAGACAGAAGTGGCTCCTTCAAATTGATCGTTTCCTGATACACCTTGCCAATCAATGGTAAACCCTCCGCACTGATGACCGATATTATCAGCATTCTTACCCGTAACTAAAATTCGAGCCTGCTTTTTTAAAGGCAGTGTGTTTTTCTTGTTTTTTAACAGCACAAGTGACTTTCTGACCGCTTCTCGTGCAATATTCCTATGCGCACTAGCACCAAAACTAACATTATTTGCCCAAATCCTTTCACTGGGACGAGGCGAATTAAATAATCCGCTGGCAAACTTTACTGACAATATCCGGCGGACGGCGTCATTAATTCTTGATATAGGCACAGTTCCTAATTCAACATGGTTATGAAGATGGTGAATAAATTGCTGCCAGTTTTCGGGGAGCATAAACATATCGATGCCAGCATTAACGCCTTGAGCAACCGCGAGATAAAAATCATCACAGAGGTAATCAATACCATTCATGTCAGAAACAATGAAACCAGAAAAATTCAATTGTTGTTTTAGTACATCCGTGAGCAGATACTTATGGCCATGGCACTTGTTGCCATTCCAACTATTAAATGACGCCATAACTGTCATTGCCCCCGCTTTTAAAGCGATTATGTAGGGGCTAATATGGGTATTGTTGAGTTCTTGCCAAGAAATATTAGCATCACCTTGGTCAATACCATGCGTTGTAGCTCCATCGCCAACCCAATGTTTGACACAAGCGATAACGCCTTCACCAGCAAGCTTTCCATGAAGACCGTTGATAATTTCACTTGCGTATTGATTAATTAATTCTGGGGTTTGAGCGTAGCTTTCATAGCTGCGACCCCATTGAATATTTTGTGCAACAGCTAGGTTGGGTGCAAAGACCCAATCGACGCCACTCGCTAATACCTCTTTTCGTGTTACTTGTGCAATACGTGCTATTAAATCAGCATCGGCGGCAGCACCTAAACCGATATTGTGTGGGAAAATTGTTGCTCCCTTAAGATTATTGTGACCATGTATGGCATCAACACCATAGAGTAAGGGGATTGCTAAATGATTTTCGTCACTAACCATTGATGCTTGCCAATAGCTATCGGTTGTTTTTAGCCAACTGTTAAGATCATTATTTTCGGGTAATGAACCTGCGCCACTCAATACCGAACCTAAATGGTACTTTCTGACATCATCGGGCGTACAGCTCAGTCGTTCAGCTTGGGTCATTTGTCCAATTTTTTGTGCTAATGTCATTTTTGACATTAGCTCATCAACTTGTTCCTTTATTGACGGCTGACTAAGTAGTGGCTGCATAGTATTGAGTTATCCTGACATTATTTAATTTCTTCATTTTGCCAATTTTATTTTAATGTCATTTGAGTGAGCTAAGCAGGCACGTAAAACGCTATATCTAGATCCTTAGCGTTGCTTAGTTGCTGACAAATATTTACAGGTATTACATCTCTCAAATGAAATTAAAAATATAAATTTAAACGGTTAATTAACCTTAGCCATATTATTTATAAATTAGTTTACTTTAACAGACTATTACGAATGTAAATTGATACAACTAAAATACGGTAGGGTGGACTTATTTCGAGGTTATTGGGATTTTATCAATTTTTCAGTAAATACTTTTATTGGACTATTGAGCTAGTAGAAAAAATTATATCAATTTAAAAAGCTCATTGTGACCATTTCATCGCCCCACAATGACCGACTCATCGTTTTTATATTGTTTAAGATTTACAATTATATAGTGTCAAATGACATTTATAATTGAAACCTTTCACTAAATTTTAATTAGGCTAAAGTTTCATTCAATAATCATTTTAACGGAATAGCGCTTTATGAGTACGCAAGAACATTATCAAACCGCGACTGAAGATAAAATTTCCACACTAAGAAAAATTATCTATGGCTTCGGCGCTTTCGTAAATAACTTATTAGGTGCGGCAATTGGTACTATGACCATAGTGCTTAACTTGGGTTTAGGTATGAATCCAGCTTTAGTGGGTTTGTTAGGTGCATTACCTCGTTTGGTCGATGCCTTTACCGATCCGCTAATGGGGTATATTTCCGATCACACAAGATCAAAGTGGGGTCGACGCAGACCTTATATATTTTGGGGCGCTATTGTCGCAGGTATTACTTTTGCCTTGTTATGGCAATTACCGAGAGGCCAGAGTGAAGAATTTTACTTTTGGTTCTTTTTAATTGGTTCTATCATTTTTTATCTAGCCTATACTATTTTTGCAACACCTTGGGTCGCATTAGGCTATGAATTAACGCCTGATTATCATGAACGTACCAGCATCATGGCTGTGCAGAATTTTATGGGCCAATTTGCTTGGTTATTTGCACCTTGGTTCTTACTGTTTATGCAAAATGAATCGCTGTTTAGCGATATGATTGAAGGCGCCAGTTGGTTGGCCGTCATTATTGGGCTATTTACTATTATTGTTGGTATTTTACCGGCAATATTTCTTACTGAACGCTTTACACCCATAGCAACTTCAAAAACAATTATTGACCCGAATGCACCACCAGTAAAACCAAGAAGCTTGAGTTATGCCGTTACTGATTTCTTTAAGGGCTTTTTAATTACACTTAAATTTAAGCCTTTCCTTAGTTTATGTGGCGCAACCTTTTTAGTGTTCAACGGCTTTATGATGGTTTCAGCTTTCCAAAGTTACGTGATTATTTATTATGTCTTTGGCGGCGATCAAGCATTAGGTGCTGAATATGTCGGTTGGGCGGGTACGGTGTCATTTATTTCAACGTCTTGTGCTATTTTTATTGTTACTAAATTATCAAGCTGGTTAGGGAAGCGAAATGCTTTTTTCATAACCATTGCCATTTCTATCTTTGGTTATGCACTTAAATGGATTTGTTTTACACCGGATAATCCAATGCTAGTGATTATTCCACCAATATTTTTCTCTTTTGGTTTAGGCGGTTTGTTCACCTTAATGGGATCTATGGTTGCGGATGTCTGTGATCTTGATGAATTGGAAACCGGTGAGCGACGTGAAGGTATGTTTGGCTCAATTTATTGGTGGGTTGTTAAATTAGGCTTGGCAGCGGCGATGGCAGCTGGCGGATTTTTACTTCATGCAACAGGTTTTGATGTCGCGTTAGCTGGAGCCCAATCTGCTGATACACTGTTTTATATGCGCTTAGCTGATGTACTTGTGCCTGTACTTTGTTCGGTGGTTGCTATTTGGATGGTCGCTACTTACCCGATTACTGAGAAAATGGCTCATGATACCCGCAGTAAACTTGAGGCACGTCGAGGAAAAATGGCGGCTGAAGTGAATGACTTAGATGACAGTACTGACGGTGTTACGCCTGCCTAAGGCACTTATAAATTGTATATCTACATAGTTAACTATGTAGATATACAATGAGCTTTATTTTCGTGAGATCTTTATACTTTTATTAAATATGAGTACGAAATAAAATAAATGTAAAAGTTTTTAAGTTATTGTTTTAAATGAAAACAAAGCAAGCTTTTGTGAGGGTGATAACAAAAGTTTATCATTAATACTCGTTCATTTCCTTTATCCACTTCAACTTTTTCTACCCCCCCTTTGACCGTATTTCGATGCTGTTTGGCCAATAATTGTGCTAAAAATAGTCAAGTCTGAACATGACTATTTATAGGATGCTAGACAGTAAGATAATTCAAAAATGCAGAGTTAGCGCTTATTGATATAAGTGCAGCAGTACTGTTTATCTTTTGGGATCGTTATAAACCAAATTATTCATTAAGCTGGTTAATCATTGACTTAATTGAATATTTTAAGAGAAGAATAATAAAATAATGAGCAAATTAACATTAAATCTTAGCGCACTAACAGGAGCTTTAAGTGTTTTTTCAAAAAAAATGCTTTCATTGTTATTACTCAGTACGCTAATAAGTTGTGGAGGTGGGTCAACTCCAACAGAAAAAGAGACTATCAATGTAGATACTGATAATGATGGGGTATTCGACCAAGTCGATTCGTGTCCTAATACATTAGCCAATACCACTGTAGATACGAGTGGTTGCGACATCATTATTGTTAGTGTCGATACGGACAGTGATAATGATGGTGTTAAAGATGCAGATGATACTTGTCCTGAAACTCCAGACAATACAAGGGTAGACAGCTCTGGCTGTGCGGTCATTGAAGAGGTTGTTGATGTGCTTGTTCAAGCAGAAGATTACATCAGCTATTTTGATACCACAGCGAGCAATGAAGGCGGAGCAAGTTACCGTAATGACGCTGTAGATATCGAAGTTACCACTGATGTGGGCGGCGGTTACAATATTGGTTATACCCAAGCAACAGAATGGCTAGAATACCCGGTAACCTTAAGTGCTGGGACTTATACCATTAGCAGCCGTGTGGCTTCAGATTCAGGCGGTGGTAATTATACGCTGTCGATAAATGGCAATACAATTGGTAGTGACAATGTTGCTAGCACGGGGGGATGGCAAACCTTTGAAACCCAGGTGGTTAATTCGTTTTTAACGACGAGCGGTACTTTTACCTTACGATTAGCGATAAACGCAGGTTCATTCAATATTAATTGGCTGCAAATAACAGCGGTTATTGATGATGATTTAGATGGTATTAGTAACGACCTAGATTTGTGTCCTGATACGCTTGAAAATGCAGAAATTAATGAGGTCGGGTGCGCTGACTCAGATGGTGATGGCGTATTTAATAATCTGGATAATTGTCCAGATACACCTATCGGGACCTTTGTGGATTTTCTCGGCTGTGAAGCCGTAGAACAGTTAATTGAAGTGGCGTTTAACAACGATATTCTTGTTGGTGGTGAAGACAGCCAAAAGCCAAGTTTTAGCTTATATACCTTTGATAATGACATTGGATCTGACGGCAGTAATTGCAACGATGGTTGTGCGGTTAATTGGCCTCCGCTTCTAGTGACTGATGGTGTCGCTTCTGGTGTGCCAAATTTATCAATCATTAATCGAAATGATGGCACAACACAAGCTGCCTATCAGGGTAAACCGTTATACTTTTATAAAGGTGACACCGAAAAAGGAACTATTGAAGGTGCGGCTATAGCGGGTTGGAACCTTCAAGAATACGGACTTTTTGGTGATATCGTGCCACTTTATACCTCTAGCACGGCACAAGAACATGCTTTAATTTATGAAACTAATGATGCTGTGGTCACCAAGTTTGCTGACAGAGGACGTGATCGTCATGCTAAAGAAGATCAATTTCAGCAATACGACCATTACCTTTCTCATTATTGGACTCATAGAACAGCACGTTATAAATTCACCGATTATGTGGCTAAAGGCGGCTCATCTATTTTAATTGAATGGGTAACACAATGGCAGCTTGAGGCGTTAGAATTTAGAGCATGGTATTCAGGAATGAATACTGTTGCTGAATACCATGGTAATTATGAGCCTAACGTTGTGACGGTCGGTCACGGTAGTTACGACGACGACCTTGTGCAAACAAGTACAAATGGCGATCAATATAAATATTCAGTAACCATTAATGAGTTTCGCGGACTTAATGGCAGCATAGAAACCCTCAGTATTGGCCAACACATGGAAATTGAAGTCAGTCAGTTTTTATTAGGCGTTCCAGAGGGGCGGTCAAATTATTACGGCACAACTTATCTTTACCAAGTCGGTAAAGGTGGCATGGCTCCTTGGAAAACAGTCGGAGATTTTGATGATAAATCATCAGAGCGTGAAAACTCACATCCTATCGCTAAACAAGGTTGGTTAGGCGGTAATACCACATTACCTTATCAATATACTAATGAACCTAATGACCATTTCATGCAAATGGCGACTAATTTATCAAGTTTAAATGGGCAAGCGTTCGTTTTAGGAAGACGTATTCATCATACCTCTTTTGTTGATGGTAAGCATGATGAAGACCCAGCCAATGGTGTTTTTTCAGAAATGGTAGGTAAGTCAGGTACGCATTTTGTTAATCATAGTTGCGCAAGTTGTCATGAACGTAATGGTAGGGCAGCTCCAGCACCAATTGGCGAGGCATTAGACAAATGGGTCTTTAAAATTGCTGATGCTGATGGTGAACCCGATGCCCAGCGTGGCGATGTTTTACAGCCATCGAATACGGGAAGCGTACAAAGTGAAGGAACGGTAGCTATTGAATCATGGACTGAGGTGAATGGTTTACGTTCACCTAATTATAAGTTTTCAACGGGTACGCCAGAAAAATTCTCAGCACGCATTGCACCTCAACTCGTTGGCCTAGGATTATTAGAAGCAATTCCTGAAGAAACTATTTTAGCGATGGCTGATGTTAATGATGAATTTGCTCCCTTTGGTATTTCAGGTAAAGCGCAAAGTGCTATCGATCCCGAAACCCAAGATATTCGCCTTGGGCGTTTTGGTTGGAAAGCCGCTACATCAAGCATAAAGCATCAAGTTGCGGCAGCGTTTAATACTGATATGGGGGTGATGACCTCTGTACTACCATCACCAGATTGTGGTTCTGCTCAACAAGAAAGAAATGAATGTGGTCATGACCAATCTGAAATAAGCGACCAGCACTTGAACAATTTAGTGAAATACATCGCATTGTTGGGTGTACGAGCGCAACGTGGCCTTGATGATCCTCAGGTACAACAAGGACAAGCGTTATTCTCAAGTATTGGTTGTGTGGATTGTCATACGCAAACATTACAAACCAGTATCTATCACCCGTTTACAGAACTAAGAGATCAAACTATTCATCCTTATACCGACTTACTGTTACATGATATGGGTGAAGGTCTTGCTGACAACTTAGGAGAGGGCAACGCTACAGGGGCTGAATGGCGAACAACACCGCTATGGGGCATAGGTTTGTCGGCTTGCGTTACTGGAGGTGTAGAAAACCCAGTTGGCGGCCAAGGTAATGAAGTTTGTACGCCCGAGCATAGTTATTTGCATGACGGACGTGCGAGAACGATTGATGAAGCAATTCTCTGGCATGGTGGGGAATCAGAAGCTTCTAAAGTTAAGTATGAAGCACTTTCTGATGCTGACGAAGCTTCATTAATAGCCTTTTTAAAATCACTATAAAATCGGCAGCTTATTAAATTGATTATCGATTGATTTAATAAGTTCTTTTAAGAAAAAAGAGAATAATAATGAACCAATATTCAGTTTATCAGTGCAATGTTAATTCAATGCTAAAGAATATCAGCTTTAAAAGTCGACTGTTTTTAATGAGTTTGCTGAGTTTGTTAATAACGACACCTACTATGGCAGGTTGGGAAGTTAACTATATAGATACTTTTTCAGGGGACAGTGTTAATTGGCAAAATTGGACGGCCCAAGTCGATGCCAACTTTAATAATGAAGTTCAATGTTATACCGATGATGATAGTTCCATTGATAAGAACTTTGATGTTTCTAATGGCACCTTAAAAATAATCGCCAGAAAGCAGCAAACTAATTGTGCAGGCTTGAATAATCAATCTAGAGATTGGACCTCCGGTCGAATTAACGGTAAAGATAAACGTGAGTTTCTCTATGGCAGAATAGAGTCAAGAATTCGTTTTCATAACCTTGAAAGGGGGTCTTGGCCGGCGTTTTGGATGTTAGAGAATCGTATCGCTGAAAGCCCCCGTAAAAATGATGATGACTTTGTTAACTGGCCCAACCCAGGTGCTGGCGAGATTGATGTCTGGGAATGGTTTGCCAATAGTCCTAGCACTTATATAACTAACTTTTTTAATACCGGAGGGGGATCTTGTGGTAGTGAAGTGAGATTCACTTATCCAAATGGCGCTAATGATGTACTCGATTGGCATGATTACGCCATTGAATGGGATGAAAACAACATATCATTTTATATGGATGATACCTTAGTTACTTCGCATAATGTATCGAATTGTCCACAATATAAAGAACCGATGTTTGTTTTACTCAATGTTGCTATGGGGGGAAATCTAGGTGGGGCGATAGACCCAAGTCTGCGTAAAGTAACCATGGAAGTGGATTATTTGGCGCATTGTACTGCTACCAATCAAAATAATGCCCAGCGCTGTAATGAAAATACGCCCGCTGTTTATGCTGATGATGATAATGACGGCATAGAGAACAACCTTGATCAGTGTCCAAATACTCCATCAGGAGAAAGTGTTGATGAAAAGGGCTGTTTCGAAGAGATGGTTAATATATCTCCTGAAGTTTCTTTGTCGATAACACAGAATAATGTGGCTGTGTCATCAGTTGATATTAGCGTAGGTTTAGTCACAATATCTGCTAACGCCACCGATGAAAATGCTGACGATATCCTTTCTTATGTTTGGCTTATATCCGGTACTATTCCATCACCTATTATCGACGGTGGTCTTGTTAGTTTTGATCCCTCTTCTATGGCCGGCGGGAATTCATATCAAGTAGACTTGACCGTAACTGACAACGGTAACCCAAGACTTTCAGTAAGCAACACTATTAAATTTAGCGTTAACAACATGCCGCTTGACACTGGTGATGATAAGAGGGAAAAAAGTAGTGGTGGTTTATTCAGTTATTTACTACTGCTGATGTTGATAGTATTTAGGCAGAAGTATCTTAAACAAAATATGTTCAATTAGGAGAACTTTTAATAACAAGGTTGATTTATTAGGATATCAGTATTAACACCGGCAGTGGTTAGTTATAATATTGATTGAATAAGTTGCTGATGCAGCATTATATTATTTTATTTATTTGATGTTCTGCTTTCAAAGTAACTCGTGCTGACAAGTTTTAAGCGATAGTGTGTTCTTTGTTAACTTATTATCTAACGAATATAGACAATCCACACTAGAAATATACCTAAGGGCAGGACATAGATTTGACTATAAAGTGGCAAGATCTCATCGAAAAAGCATGGAATGATAGAAAAGTCTTAAATGAATCAGATGAATTTGATTCTTGGCGTGTTTTCCATGGTTACACCGAAGGAGCGCCGGGTGTAGTTATTGAAAAATTTGGCACTATGGCCTTGGTCGAATTTAAAGACGATATTCGTGAGGACCTTGATGTAATCAAAGATGCACTATTACAGTGTTTTCCCTTCACGCTTATTATGGCAAAAGGTGATCAAACTCTCGGGTTACGCTTGAAGAATAGAATGTTCTCGCTTCATGGCGATATTGCTGATGCGCCAGAATTTACCAAAGAATACGGGGTCTATTATAGTTTGCTTGCCGATACGATGCATAATTGTGGTTTATATCTGGATGCACGTCCCGTTCGTAAGTGGTTAGCTAATAATAGTGAAGGCCGTCGTGTATTGAATTTATTTTCATTCACGGGCAGTTTGGGTATAGCGGCTTTAAAAGGGAACGCGAAGGCCGCAATTCACCTGGACAGATCGAAAGCGTTATTACCGCGTATTGAAAAAAGCTACGAAAAAAATGCTATGGACTTTGGCACTCGCAGTTTTATAAAGGGTGATATCTATAAGCATTTACCTAAGGCAATAAAAAGTGGTCAGCAGTTCGAAGGCATTATTTTAGATCCACCGCCAACCGTTTATAAATCACCTTATGCAGAGCATCAGCCTAAAGGACAAGATTTTTCTAAATTGGTGAGTATGTGTTCAAAGCTTTTAAGTCAGGGCGGTTGGTTGATTTGTTTATTTCATCGTTATGATGCAACGTGGGATGAGTCAGATGCCGAGATTATTGAATCATCTGGCCATAGTTTGAAAATGTCAGAACGCTTTACCAGTGAGTGTGATTTTCCCGATGATAATGTTGACCGCAAGTTAAGAGTGACTGTATTCGAAAAAATTTAAGATAGATAATACTAACAAGTCATTACTCCTGATATGTGAGAGGCAATGACTTTTTTAATACTTTACTGCTGCACAATAATAAATTGCAGACCTTTGGTGAACAAGGTATACAGAAAATTTTGTGGATTCTTGCTGTCTAGTAGATAAATAGTATCCATAATATCAACAAATCAGTCTAACGCGCCTATCATTAATTTTAGTTATTATTTTTTGACATTACATGTGAGCTATTACTTATTTTCTTGAAAAGAGATGAAAATAGTTTATGTCTTCAATTGCAGGTGTGTTACTAAACTTACCCGCGAGTGATCGCGTAGCCGTTAAGGTAACTTGTCATCAGAAGACAACCGTTTAACGTTAGCTTTTAATTTATCTACTGGCTTAAAAGTATTAAATCAACAAGGAATGAACCCATGACCAATCCTTTGATTATTAACATACTGGGATATTTAAAAAAACAAAACTGTGCTTGTTCCATAATTGATTTAGTCAATCTTTGCCAACAGGATTTTTTGCTACTGATAAAAAAGGATGTTGACCCTCAAATTGCCATATTTCAAAAGAATTTTTTTGTTATGAATGCGCTTTATCAAATTCAACGAGATATTAAAAGTGAGGGTTTTTTACTGACTATTTTTCCATTAGAAATTTGTTTAGTACCAAATCATGCTGCCGCAAAAGGTACCTTGGCTATGCGCGATACTGATCTAGCCCATTACTATTTAAGCTGGTCTAACTTGAATAACATTACCCTTGCAGAAGTGGAGTCACTCTTTTCCCGTTTTTGGCAAAGATACCGTGCAGTAGATAAGGTTGCTGCTGCTCTAACGACGTTAGAGGTAGATAAAAATATTGATTGGTTTGGGATACGTCGGGCCTATCAGAAGAAAATTGCCATTACCCATCCCGATAAAGGTGGCTGCGCGGCGGATTTTATCGAAATTCGTCAAGCTTATGAGGTATTAAGTTGGCGCTATCATCGCAAAGACTAATTTTACGGTTGGTGATATTAAACGACGTGAATAAACTGATATGTGTTGAATTGCAAAAATAGTTTTTAATATCTGTAGTTGGATAGCCAAAGCGCACATTTTAGACGGAGAGGGATGTTAGTGCTGATTGATTTTAAAGCGACTTAGTGCTAAGTTTTGTTGATAGAATGCGCTTGTATAACGATAAGCTTTCTAATCATCAGTTAATGAAATGTGTTCTCAACACACGACTCTATTATGGATATATTACGGGTAATGCTATTGACTGAGAATTATTAATTTCCCGGTAAGATATTCAAGAAAATACTTAACTTATACTAACGACTATGAAGAATAAAAATTAATAATATGAAATTAAGAATTACCTTTTACCTGCTATTAACTTTTGCATTTATTCATAGTTTTCAATCAGTTTCACAAGAGCTGGGTAATGAGCCGTTAGGTGTTATTACTGTTGTTGGCACTGAAGATAACTTGCCCTTTAGTTTTAAGCTTCCCAATGGTAATCCTAGTGGGCTTTATGTTGAGTTTTGGCAGCTCTGGTCTAAAACTAACAATATTCCTATTCGCTTTGTTCTATTACCCTTTGAAGAAAGTATAGCGTTGCTCAAACA
Organism: Colwellia sp. BRX8-5; assembly: GCF_014077325.1. NCBI lineage: Bacteria > Pseudomonadati > Pseudomonadota > Gammaproteobacteria > Alteromonadales > Colwelliaceae > Colwellia > Colwellia sp. BRX8-5. The sequence continues at coordinate 180,654 of NZ_JACGVR010000004.1, read as the reverse complement.
AAAGAATACCTTACATGTTGGGCTCTTTAAGAATCAGCAACGACAACAGTGGGCTGATTTTTCCTTACCTATCCATAATGTACAAACCGGTATCATTTATAATCGCTCAATTGACAAAAAATCTAAGCTAAGAGAATTAAGTGATATTAAAATAACCAGTCAATATTTTAGCTTTCAAGAGTCCTACCTTAAGGAAAATTTTGCTAGCTTTGAACAATCAACGTATAAAAACTTTGATGATGCTCTCGAGAAGTTGTTAGATAATGAGGTTCAGGCTGTTGTTGCTGAGTTACCTAATGCCTTTGCACAAATAGCGAAAAAAGGCTTAAGTGGAGTATTCACTATTTCTGAAGAGATTATTGTTTCTAATAATGTCTTTGGGGTGATAGCAAAAGGTCAACCTGAATTATTAGCTAAAATTAATGCTGGTATTGAAAACATGCCCGTTAATAACATTATTGAATTAGAAAAACAGTGGCTCCCCACCTTAAAACCATTTTTTCAAAAATCATCATCTGTTGCTAGTTTAACGGATAACGAAAAAAAATGGCTGTCAGAAAATAATTCTTTTAGTTTGGGGACTGACTCTGCATTTCCTCCTTTTGAATTTAATGATGAATTGGGTGAACATAGCGGAATATCAGCAGATTACATGTTGCATGCAAAACAACAACTACAAATAAATTTAACACCAACAGTAGGTAAGAGTTGGGGGGAAGCGCTAGAGGAATTTAAACTTGGCAATATTGATGTCATGTCTTCAATTTTTTATACAAAAGAAAGAGCTGAATATATTAATTTTACTGAACCCTACTTTGAAATTTCTCTCGTCATTGTTAGCAAGAAAAACGCTTTCTATGCTGAAAGTTTATCGTCATTACAAGGCAGGAAGTTAGGTCTAATTAAAGGCTATGTTTATAATGAATTGATTAGTCGAGATCACCCCAGTATTAAAATTGTAGATGTTTTATCGGTTGAAGACGGACTTAAAAAATTACAGTTGGGTGAAATTGATGCCTTTGTTGATTCTATTGCTGCGATTAATTATGAAATAAACAAAAATAAAATTAATGATCTGATTATTACCTCCTTTACCCCTTATACACTTGAAATATCGATGGCGGTAAGAAAAGGGCTTGAACCTCTTATTCCTATTTTAAATAAAACCTTTGCTGCGATGAATGAAAAAAAACGTTCTGCTATTGCAAATAATTGGTTATCGGTACACGTTCAATCGGGTACTGAATTATCAACCATTCTCGTCTGGGCATTACCGATAGCCTCATTGCTCATTTTGATTATTTTAGTGTTTTTTCGCATGAATAAAAAACTAAAAATAGAAATTGATGCACGAGTGATCAATGAAGAAAAACGCATTACCGCCCAACAAGATTTGGCTGCACAAAAAAAAGCGATGGACGAACATTCGTTGGTCCTTGTCATCGATATTAACGGTATTATTAGCTACGCCAATGATAAGTTTTGCGCCATTACTGGTTACAATCGTAATGAACTCATCGGTAAAAGTCATAGTATTCTCAATGCTAATAACCAATCAAAAAATTATTGGCATAAGATTTTTGCGGCGATTTCTAAGGGGAAATATTGGCATGATGAGGTGCGTATTAAAGCTAAAGAGGGACAATGCTATTGGGTAGACACTACGATTGTACCACTTTACGATAAAAATAAATTACTCAGTGGTTATACTTATATCAGTACTGATATTAGCCATCAAAAAGAGACGATTATTCGCTTAGCTGAAGCCAAAAAACAAGCTGATGTTGCTAATGAATCAAAAACCGCTTTTTTAGCTAACATGAGTCATGAAATCCGCACACCGATGAATGGCGTCATCGGCATGACTAACCTCTTACTTGATACGGCTCTAAATCCAGAACAACACAACTTTGCGAAAACAGTAAAAAATAGTGCCGAGTCATTACTGTGTATTATTAACGATATTCTTGATTATTCAAAAGTTGAAGCGGGAATGTTAGCGCTTGAACCACTTGAATTTGATTTAGAAGTATTGCTCCATGACCTTGCTACCAGTCTCGCTTTTCAAGCGCATAACAAGGGTTTAGAGCTAATTTGTCCGGCTAATATTTTACCCGCTCAGTCATTTATTGCAGACTCTGGGCGTATTCGTCAAATACTCAATAATCTTATCGGTAATGCGATAAAGTTTACAGAGCAAGGCGAGGTTTCAGTACATTGCAAATTACAAGAGCAGACTAATCAGCACACTAAATTACTCTTTGAGATATCTGATACTGGCATTGGTCTAACGTTAGCGGATCAAAACAAGCTATTTGAACGTTTTAGCCAGGCCGATGGTTCAACGACCCGTAAATATGGTGGCACCGGATTGGGGCTATCTATAAGTAAACAATTAGTTGAATTGATGGGCGGCGAGATCGGACTGAAAAGTGTTGACGGAGAAGGCTCTACATTTTGGTTTAGTATAAATATTGCTAATGCTGATAACATGCGACCCAAGAAAATTTATGACAATTTACAGAATCAAAAGATACTGGTGGTTGATGATAATTTAACTAACCGGACTTTGTTAGGTTTATTACTGACCAAGTGGCAAGTCGAGCATACCCTAGTAGATAGTGGAGATAAGGCATTAGAAAAACTGACCCAAGCTAGAATACAAGGAACTCCTTACCATATTGCTATTTTGGATATGCAAATGCCTGAAATGGATGGGCTTCAACTAGCAACTAAGATTAAAGCCGATAGCGATATTTTTTCAACGACTCGTTTATTAATGTTGACCTCACAAGGGCAACGTGGCGATGTCGAAAGATTAAAAGCGGCTGGCTTTAACGGATATCTAAACAAACCTGTTGATCAGTCGATTCTCTACAATACCTTAATGACCATTGCTGGCGTTAATTCCCAACAGCAACCTTTGATCACGGCGTTTAGCGCTCGTGCACTTCCGCAGTTCAAAGCAAGGGTTCTTGTTGTAGAAGACAATGCTATCAATCAAAGAGTTGCACAAGGTTTGTTGAGAAAATTTGGTGTGCAAGTCGACATAGCGGCTAACGGTGAAGAAGCACTAAATTCGTTACAAAACTTACCTTTTGATTTAGTCTTTATGGATTGTCAAATGCCGGTAATGGATGGCTATGAAGCGACTAAAAAAATTCGTCTTCCTCAATCTAAGGTACTTAATAGCAATATTCCGATAATCGCCATGACTGCCAATTCAATGCAAGGTGACCGAGAGAAATGCTTAGCCGTAGGAATGGACGACTTTATTGCTAAACCTGTGAACCCTAACAAGCTACAAGAGGCATTGAAACGCTGGCTACCCGAATATTAAGCGTTCGTTATGCAAGTAGTTAAAAATAACAAGAAAGGTTAGTTTATATTTATCAAAGTCAAAATTAATCTACTCTGTGAAATATTGATATTGACCAAAAATACAATACTTGTCAGCGATTACACTTTCTTGTGCCAGAGTCTCAAGTCAGGTATATCTTCATTATCTAAATTTAGTGGTAATCGTGGTAATAAATCAAAAATCACCACCAATTGCTAACCATCTAACATGATACGGGCTTTTACTTTAGGCAACTTCCAGATGAAATACACTGGAATTATTGACAACATTAATAACACCAATTGCTCAGCTTCATTGAGTGGCAATAGTTGTAATAAATATACAATAACTGCTGAACCACTCATTTGTACAAATCCTAACAGCGCTGAAGCTGAACCTGCCTTTTCACCAAAAGGTGCTAGAGCTTGTCCTGCACAAGCTCCCATCAGTAATGAAAAACCAAGTGAACTGATCATTATTGGTAACATAAAAGCGACAGGTGTTTGCCAAGTTAATAAAGCTAACATTAACAATCCGGCTACAATCAGTAAAACCATACCAAAACCTATGGTCACCCGGGCACCAAATTTAACTAAAACCTGAGGAGCCAAAAAACAAGCGACAATATTAATGACAGCATTGAGACTAAACCAATAAACAAAACTTTGCTGATCTAACCCCAATCTCACCATTAACCAAGCAGGTGAACTCGTTACATAGGCAATAATAATTGCCATTGATAACATTACTACTAAAGCATTAAAAAGAAAGACAGGGTGTTTCGCCACCGTAATAAAATGCCCCAAGCTGATAAGATTTTTAGAGGGTATGGTATATGTGGGCCTGGTTTCTTTGAGGGTAAAAAACAAAATCAAACCGGCAAAAACAGCATATCCTGTCATAAATTGAAAGTTACTTCGCCAGCCAAAATACTCGGTTAAAACATTACCCAGTAATGGTGCAAGCGCAGGAATACAGCATATAGCACTGTTTAAATAAGAGTACATCACGCCACTTTCTATTGCGTTGTATTTATCACGGACACTGGCAAAGGCGGCTACAACAATGGCGCAAGCACCAAAGCCTTGTACTAAACGACTAAGGAGAAAAAACGTTAAGTTATCTGCATAAGCACAAAGAAGAGAAGCCAAGCCATAAATAATTATACCAGCTATCGCAACGGGGCGACGACCATATCTATCAGCGAGTGGGCCACTTATCAGTTGACCAAAGCCCATACTTAGAATGAATATCGTTATGCTCCATTGAATTTCCTTCATGGGAACAAGAAGTTCTTCAGCCATAATGGGTAAAGCGGGTAAAAATATATCTATGGCTAAGGGGCTAAAAATAACCATTAAAATCAGCAGTGGTAAAAGTTGTCTATTTGTCATTTCAGTCTCAATAATGATGACTGCCTAGTATAAGATATTGGCGTTATTAGCAGAAGCGAATTATCGTTAATTTAATGAAACTAAACAGCATTTCGCTTTAGCTATACTTGTTAGTTAATTGTTTGGTGAAAATATCTTTAAGTAGAGTTAATTCATTAGTTCGGACATAGTTTAGTCTAATGATTAAGACAATGGTGTGGTCCGGGTTCATTTACATGAACCGCCCGAAGCTCTGACTCGTTCTAGGTCAATGGCTCTAAGGCTATCTGTGGCAAAAGCGTTTTACCAAATTTTCCTGCCACCATTTGTATCAAAGTATGAGGACTCGCCGAGTCAACATCAGTGTCTTGCTTTTTGTGTGAAGGCTGCAAGCGGCAAGCTGCTATGGCATGATCTTTTAAGTAATGACCTTCTTTTAACAACATCAGTTTATCAATTTCTAACGCTTCACTGATAATTCCCTGAACTTTTTTTGGACACTCATCTTTATGACAGACCCAATAAAAGCCTTCTTGCCAAAAATTGAAACTGATCAATCCCTCAATAGAGTAGGGTAATGCAAGAATATCGGCATCAATTTCACTGGCAGGTACCTTTTCAACAAGTCTATGTGATAGGTCTTCAATAATTTTTAATTGAAAATATTAAACCAGTCATTATGTAAAATAGAACGTTATCTTCAATTTAATCAACTATTCAATTCTCCTTATTGTTCTTATGCTAAGGATGACATTTTATAAACCCATTATTATAAACCCATTATTATAAAAAAGGACTGGACATGTTTAATAAAACCCTTCCGATTGCTGCGGCAATCTCTGTTGCGTTATCTGCAATGGTAATACCTACAACTGCATTCGCGGCCAATGAAGCAAAAACCAATCAGTTTTGGTGGCCAGATATGTTAAATCTTAGCCCCTTACGCCAGCATAGCGCTGAATCTAATCCATACGGCGAACAATTCAATTATGCTGAAGAATTTGCCAGTCTTGATTTAACCCAACTTAAAAAAGATATTCAAACCACACTGACTGACTCAAAATCTTGGTGGCCTGCAGATTGGGGGCATTACGGCCCATTAATGATCCGCATGGCTTGGCACAGTGCTGGTGTGTATAGAGTACATGACGGGCGCGGCGGTTCGTCGGGTGGGCAACAACGTTTTGAACCCCTTAATAGTTGGCCTGATAATGCTAACTTAGATAAAGCGCGTCGATTATTATGGCCGGTTAAACAAAAATATGGTCGTAAAATTTCTTGGGCTGATTTGATGGTGCTTTCGGGCAATGTAGCGCTAGAATCGATGGGTTTTAAAACCTTTGGTTTTGCTGGTGGCAGAACGGATGATTGGGAACCTGATTTAGTTTATTGGGGATCTGAAACGACCATGCTTACTGATAAACGTCGCGATAAAAAGGGTAAATTGAAAGGTCCTCTTGCTGCAGTAGAAATGGGCTTGATTTATGTTAATCCAGAAGGGCCCCATGGTAAACCTGATCCTCTCTTAGCTGCTCAAGACATCAGAATGTCATTTGGTCGTATGGCGATGAATGATGAAGAAATTGTTGCTTTAAGCGCTGGTGGTCATACTTTTGGTAAGGCACATGGAGCGAAAAAACCCAGTGATTGTGTTGGTGCAGAGCCCGCAGCCGCTGATATTGAAGCACAGGGTTTAGGCTGGAAAAATAAATGTGACAGCGGTGTTGGCGCAGATACGATAACCAGTGGCTTAGAAGGTGCTTGGACAACGACACCAACACAATGGTCAACGAATTACTTAGACAACCTAATGAACTTCAATTGGGTTCTAACGAAAAGCCCTGCTGGAGCTAAACAGTGGACACCTGAAAACAAAGCTGCGGTTAACTTAGTACCGGATGCCCATATCCCTAATAAACGTAATGCACCCATTATGTTTACTACAGATCTTGCTCTAAAAGAAGACCCTGAGTTTCGTAAAATTGTTGAACGTTTTAGAGCAGAGCCTGAAGCATTTGAAAAAGCTTTTGCTCGAGCTTGGTTTAAATTAACACATCGTGATATGGGACCTCGTGCAAGATACGTGGGCAGTGAAGTGCCGAGTGAAGTGCTAACATGGCAAGACCCTATTCCTGCGGTCAACTATCAACTGATTACCAAGCAAGATATTGTTGAGCTGAAAAAGCAAATTACACAGTCAGATTTAACCACTGCTGAGTTAGTGAGAACGGCTTGGGCTTCAGCGTCGAGTCATCGTGTCACCGATATGCGCGGCGGTGCTAATGGTGCTCGCATTAAACTAGAGCCACAAAATAGTTGGACGGTTAATAATCCAGCCGAACTTAATAAAGTATTAACAACACTTGAAGTTATTCAAGCTAAATACAATAAGCAATCAGCTAAAAGGCAAGTATCACTAGCAGACTTAATCGTATTAGGTGGCGCAGCAGCTATTGAAAGTGCAGCCAAAAAAGCAGACACAACAGTAGCTGTCCCCTTTATGCCTGGCCGTGCTGATGCAACACAAGCACAAACTGATGTTAAATCATTTAATTATTTAGCACCAAAAGCGGATGGCTTTCGTAATTTTTATACGGATGAAAGTTACCTATCGCCAACAGAGATGTTAGTGGATAAAGCCAATTCTCTTGGTTTAAATGTCCCTGAAATGACGGTGTTGGTTGGCGGTATGCGAGCACTTGATGCAAACTATGATGGTTCATCTTTTGGGGTGTTCACAAATACTCCTGGTGTCTTAACGAATGATTTCTTTGTAAATTTATTAGATATGTCTACCGTGTGGACTAAAGATGAATCTACAGCTGGAATTTATATCGGTGCTGACCGCGCTTCAGGCAAGGTAAAGTGGCAAGCGACACCGGTTGATCTTATCTTTGGCTCGAGCTCTGAATTAAGAGCCATTGCCGAAGTGTATGCCTCAGATGATGCTGACAAAAAGTTTATTAATGACTTTATTAAAGCCTGGGTTAAAGTGATGCAATTAGACCGCTTTGATTTAAAGTAAGCTTGTTTATTTTTAAACTATATCGCTAATACGGCTAAGGCTGTATTAGCTTTTTTTAGCAATAACATCTCATTCAAAACCTGGATTAAAGTGATGCAACTAGGCCGGTTTGATTTAAAGTAAACTTGTTTATTTTTAAACTATATCGCTAATACGGCTAAGGCTGTATTAGCTTTTTTTAGCAATAACATCTTATAAAAAAGGTAAAGTCTACAACAGACTTTACCTTTACATACGAGTTTTAGGTTAACAGACTATAAGTAGGTTTTTAAAAAGCTTAAGTACTTATTAGATGCTTCAATGCGATTAGCTTTTTTACTAAAGCCGTGACCTTCATCGTCAAAGACCAAATAGTCAACGAAAGTCCCACCGCTTCGAATAGACTCAACCATTTCATCACTTTCAATTTTTAATACTCTAGGGTCATTTTTACCTTGTACAACAAGTACCGGACTTTTGACTTTATCACCGAAGAATACTGGAGAAATACTGCGTAAACGTTCTCTATCTGTACTGGGATCTCCTAACTCATCATAAAGAGACTGTCTAAATGCCTCCCAGTAGGGTGGAATACTTTCTAGCGTTCTGACCCAATTAGTGACACCAAAGATATTGACACCGACAGTAAATTCATCGGTAAATGCCATTGCGGCCATGGTTAAATAGCCACCGTAACTTCCGCCAATAACCCCTATTCTATCTTTGTCGACCCAATCTAAAGTCTGTAAATAATATTTATTATAGACAACATCTTTTAAATCATGGTCACCGTGCTTCTTATCATCTAAATGAAAGAAGGTTTTACCATAGCCACTTGAACCACGGTTATTTATTCTAAAAATAGCGTAGCCGTTATTGACCAAATGCTGAATGGTAGCGGAATAACCCTTACGACTTTGACCTCCTGGGCCTCCATGTATCCATACTAAAGCGGGGACTTTTTGTGTAGCGGCTTGTTTGGGTTTATATAAAATCCCAGGAATTTCTAAACCATCAAAACTTTTAAAGCGGACAATTTCGCCAACAACTAAGTTCTCTTCAATAATATTAGGATTACCTGTGTTAGTTAAGCGCTTAATACGCTTTGATCCTAATTGATGAACATAGAGGTTAGAAGGCGACGTATCTGAATTGATATAAAAAATAACTAAACTGGCATCAGCTGAAAAGTTTACGCCACGTAAATCGCCACTGGGCAATTTAGGAAGTGTTAACGGTTGTTTTATTTTCAGGTCGATAATTTCTATTTTAGTTTGCGCATCGGCATTAACACCAGTGACTTTATAACGGCCATCTTTAGAGAAGTAAGTGAAACTAACGTCCCAATCTGCAGCGTAGTTTAGTGCTTGTGTTTTTGCTTTTATATCATAAGCCCAAGCCTGTTTATATTCGCCAAATTCGTCTGTTGAATATATCAGCCGCTTACTATCACGAGTAAAAGTGTAGGCACTGTGTTCAACATCACCTTGATGCTCAGTTATAAGTGCAGTTAACTCGTCTGCTTTATTTAAGTCGGCTAAATATAAGTTGGAGTCTGCATTGCTATTCGTTTTACTCAAAGCAATATACTGACCATTTGGGCTGATAGTTTCGACTGAATAGCCGGCAGCATTTTGATAAATAAGCTCCCTTGAATAATCATCATTTTGATAACGGTATACATCAAAAAACTTAGGGTCCCTTTCATTAGAGGCAACAAAAAACTGTTTATTATCTTCATGCCAACCAACAAAATAAGCTTTTAAGTCTTTACCTGGGGTAAGGTCTTTTATGCTGCCTGATAATTCTCTTACATATAAATGATCTAATTCGTCACCGCCCTTGTCTGCGGTATAAAGAATTCTGTCGTCTTTAGGGAACCAACTTACTGCAAAAACAGAGTCAACTGTTGACTGAGTTAACTGTATTGGGGCTGAGCCATCAAGTGGCATTTTGTAGGCATTAAAAATACCTGTTTTATCATTACTGATCAAAACCGCACTGGCATCAGCATTAATTGATGAGCCAGAGACTGAGGTTGTTTTAAAGAACTCTTCTGCGCTATAGGTCTCAAAGACAGGTTTTTTTTCTTCGATAACGGCTTGTTTAGCTACTTCTTCGACGGGTTTAGAACAGGCAAAGAGTAATAGTCCTGTGCAAATTATTGTAATCAATAGCGGAAACTTTATCATGGGTGAAATCCTTTTGTTGCGATGATCAAGAAACTAAGTCAGTTGCTTGTTTTTTGTTCTATACCAGTATAGTGCATAAAATAAAGATTACAGATACGTTAATCAATGATGACAAAGTAGTAAAAATATAAACGTTAACAAGCGACATTTATTCATATAAATTTCACTTTATTTAACCCGTTTTAGCGTAACACCTAACCAAGCGTTCGATATTAGCTATGCCAAACAAGACCTGAATACAGCTAATACAAAAACGGGGCAACTAATTTATTGATTTTCCTAGCCATCAATAGGGTATGTCGTATACCTTAGTAGTATTCAAATACTGATGAGAAATAACCTTGCAACCCATTATTAAAATCACAGATGTTAACAAAGTATATGCGGGTGGTTTTCAAGCACTTAATAATATTAACTTATCAATAAAACCTGCTGAAATCTTTGCCTTGCTAGGACCAAACGGCGCAGGTAAAACTACACTGATCAGTGCTATTTGCGGCATAGTTGATGCCACGTCTGGGCAAATCACCGTTGATGGCAAAGATATCGTCACCGGTTACCGACATACCCGAAGTCTTATTGGCTTAGTACCACAAGAGTTAACCACTGACGCCTTTGAAACAGTATGGACAACAGTTTCATTTAGTCGAGGTTTATTCGGCAAAAAACCGAATCCAGCTTTTATAGAAAAAACGCTAAAATCATTATCACTTTGGGATAAAAAAGATAACAAGATGATTGAGTTATCCGGTGGTATGAAACGACGAGTGATGATAGCTAAAGCGCTCTCTCATGAACCTGCTATTTTGTTTTTAGATGAACCAACCGCAGGTGTCGATGTAGAGCTGCGCAAAGATATGTGGCAACTGGTTAGAGAATTACGCAACGACGGTGTCACCATTATTTTAACGACACACTATATTGAAGAGGCTGAGGAAATAGCAGACCGTATTGGTGTGATCAAAAACGGCCAGCTCATTTTAGTTGAAGATAAAATAGCGTTAATGAATCAATTGGGTAAAAAGCAATTGATCCTCGATTTAAAAGAACCGTTAATTGAAATGCCTGCGCAATTGACTGATTTTAATTTACAGCTACAAAATGAAGGGATGCAATTAATTTATAGTTACGACACCACCAATGAACACACAGGAATATCTGCTTTACTTCAGCAATTGTCATTAGCGGGTATTGCTTTTAAAGATATCAAAACAGATCAAAGTTCGTTAGAAGATATATTTGTTTCATTAGTAAGGGAAAAAACATGAATCGTTATGCTGTTGCGGCTATTTACAAGTTTGAAATGGCCAGGACTAAACGTACTATTTTTCAAAGTATTATTTCTCCAGTGATTTCGACGTCACTTTATTTTGTTGTTTTTGGTTCTGCCATTGGCTCTCGAATTACTGAAATAGATGGCGTGAGCTACGGTGCTTTTATTGTTCCTGGGTTAATTATGCTCTCGTTATTAACACAAAGTATTTCCAACGCCTCATTTGGTATTTATTTTCCTAAATTTACCGGCACTATTTATGAACTACTTTCTGCTCCGGTATCTTCCTTTGAGGTGCTGCTCGGTTATGTCGGTGCGGCAGCGACAAAATCTATTTTGCTAGCATTGATTATTCTCGCAACAGCACATTTCTTTGTGCCTCTGGAAATAGCCCATCCATTTTGGATGTTGTTCTTTTTAGTGATGACCGCTATAACCTTTAGTTTGTTTGGTTTTATTATTGGCATCTGGGCAGATAATTTTGAGAAACTACAAGTGATCCCACTTATTGTTATTACGCCTTTGGTTTTCTTAGGGGGCACTTTTTATTCTGTCAGTATGCTGCCGCCGTTTTGGCAAACAGTAACGCAATTTAACCCAGTTTTTTATTTGATTAGTGGCTTTCGATGGAGTTTTTATGAAGTGGCTGACGTAAGTTTACTAACAAGCTTTTTTGTGATGAGTGGCTTTTTAGCTTTTTGCTTATTAGCGGTTACTTGGATATTTAAAAGTGGTTATCAGATAAAACAATAATAGAGATAGGCTGTTTAAACTGTTTAATTAAAAGTTACTAAAGGTTTTGTCCATTATGTACGACCTTTAGTGCTTTGTTTAGGCGATAAAATATAGGGTTACTTTGCCAATTAACAATACGGTTAAGCCAAATCCTATATTCAACACGAGTTCACTCTTGAGTAACATTTTTAGTGTTTTCATAAAATCTCTCCACTTATTCGAATAACTTTATTCTCTCCTCAACATTAATTATTATTAATAGATAGTGTCGAGAAGTTATTATTAAGTAGTACGAGATGTGTTGGATGATGGTTTACTTTCAATTAAAACTAAATAAATTAATGATGAGATAATGCGAACTGATTAAGTCAGTCTTTCATTAAATGCCTAACGCTGACTACTTGCTGATAAATGCTATAGTTTCACTTAATATTCATTGGGCGATAAAAACGAGTCAATAATATTTAAGCTGTTATCTGTTAATAAAGTAATGAATTTTATATCTTAGCTGACGGTAAAAATATTGGGTTTACTGTTTATTTTGGGAAGAGTCATCATCGCTGAAAGATTTTTACATCGCTAGATTCTATTTTTTTTGCGGAGATTAAAAGGAGTTATTTAAAAGTTACTAAAGGCTTTGTCCATTATGTACGACCTTTAGTGCTTTTCTTAGGCGATAAAATATAGGGTTATTTTGCCAATTAACAATACGGTTAAGCCAAATCCTATATTCAACACGAGTTCACTCTTGAGTAACATTTTTGATATTTTCATAAAACCTCTCCGCTTATTCAAATAAGTCTATTAAAACGAGATAAAAGGGCTTAGCAATGTAAACCAGAACCCTTTTTATTTTACTAACAATTAATGTAAAACTTAGCTAATTAAAACACAAGCTAAGTTTTATTTTTTTATCAACACTATTCATTATGACCGAAAGTAATATTATCAAAATAGCTTACGGTATCGGCAGCTCTGCCGTCAGTAAATTCAGGGAAAACTATTACCGAGTCAATATTAATGGTTTCAGCCATACCAATACGGCTAGAAAAGTCAAAAGTAAGCTCTTCCCATTCATTGATTTTAGTATTAGGTACCTTGATTTCTGCTTGTGCCGCAGCGCCTACAGAGAACTTTAATGCCACATCACTGATAACAGACTTATAAACCATTATTTTAACAATGCTATTGGTTGCGTCCATCGTAAATGGTGTGGTATTGGCCGCCGTTGTTTCAGTACCAGCCCATGGCTGACCTGCCATTCTAGCGGTAAACATAGCAACTGTTGTTGAGTCATTCACTGTTGATGAAGCCGGGTTAGCAACAAATTCGAGTGCAGGGTTATCATCATTTTCAAATACCGCCCAAACAAAATCACTGCCTAAACCTGTGGCTTCAAAGTCATATGGAGTTCCAACGGCAACAAAGTTACCTGCAGAGACTTCTTCAGCAGCAGGGGTGGTAAAATCATCAAAGTAGAAAGTCCAGTTAGCGGCATCGCTCGCGGCATCGCCCATCACGCCATTATCAAAAATTAGGGTAAGTCTGGTTTCACTTGTACTGGTCGCGCCAGTAAAATCAAAGTTCAACTCTTCCCATCCTGAACCAGTATGGTTTGCTGTTCTTTCTGCATCCATATCGTCAAATTTAACTAAAACGGGTACAGCACGCGAAGCCCAAACTTTCATGGTAATCATGCTATTAGCTGGAATTGCCGCTGGTGTAGCCAATGTCATTGTTGAACCACCCCAAGTTTGGCCCGCAGATTTTGTCATTTGACCCACTTGAGCGCTGGTATTAATACCCGTTGCATCTGGGTTGGCTAGCACAACGGCTGCACCTCCATCAAAATCATTAAAGGTGTAGCTTTGTGGATCAGCTTCAAAATCAGTGGTACTTGTAGAGCCACCAACTACGACTTCTTCTTCAGCGGTTGCAGGTGTTGTTATTTCGTCATAATAAAAGGTCCAATCTGCCGCGTTTCCTTCTGCGTCGCCCATAGTGCCTAAATCAAATATTACCGTAACGCTGTCTAAGGCGCCGGTTACATCATCTGCAAAATCGTAACTAAGATTTTCCCAGCCAGTGCCTGCATGATCCATTGATATTTCTTTATTAATGCCTTCAAGTTTAAATAACACAGGTACTGCACGCGCCGACCAAACTTTCATTGTGAAGGTGTTATCTTCCGCAGCCAAGGTTAATGCTGTAGGCAAGGTTAGTGTACTGCCTCCCCAAGGTTGTCCAGCCAATTTTTGCATTTCTACGACTTGGTTGCTGGTATTTATGCCCATTGCTTGTGGATTAGCCATCACAGTTGACATGCCGCCATCAAAATTATTGAAAGCATAGGTCTCTGCAGCACCTTCAAAAGCAATCATATTACGGGTGTTTTCAACTGCAGCGTCAGCAACGGTAATGGTAAATGTTTGCATTGTATCTACAGTGCCATCATTCACTGTTAAGGTGATTTCTGTAGCAGCAACATCACCCGATGCCGGTGTGCCTGACAATATGCCTGTACTGTCATCAAACGTTAACCAAGAAAGCGCGCCTGGGACAGTTGTTGACATTGTCAATGTATCGCTGTCAGCATCGGTTGCCATAAGTGTGTAGGAGTATGACTCACCAACAGTAGCACTTGTAACGCCAGTACTTGTAATAACAGCAGCATTGTTAGCTTGTGCTTGAACAGTGACTGAAACAGTAAAGGATTGAGTGATTTCATCAGTTCCATCACTTACGGTTAAAGTAATTGCCGTATCTCCGGCATCACTATCCGCTGGCGTACCCGTTAAGCTTCCGGTTGCACTATCAAACGTTAACCAAGCGGGTAAATTTGTGGCTGACATTGTTAAAGTGTCACCATCGGCATCGGCAGCGACTAGTGAGTAGCTATAAGTGGAACCTGATTCAATTGTTGTGACCGCTGTGCTGCTAATAGTTGGTGCGGAGTTAACTTCTATAACGTCAGCAACTTTATCATCGCTTGAACTTCCCCCACATGCAGATAAAGCTAAACCTAGGCTTAGGACGATTATGTTTTTGTTGAAGCTTTTTTTATTTTTTATATTAGTCATTTAGATCCCCTATAAACTGTTCAATTGTCATTTGATTATTTGCAGTATTGGCAATATAAAACCAAGCTTGTGTCGTTATACTTAGGTTTGTATATAGCAGCCGTGCTGCTTAGTTGAAGGTACTCACTTGGCTAATTAAATAGCCAAACTTGTTCTTCTTTTATTATTTTATGATGCATTTCTAGTTAAATTTAACTGAGATTAATCGTAGAAAAGCCAAAAATAAACTACAGTAAAAAGTGATACAAACAATCAGGAAACGGTGAGTCGTCCCTAATTTCATGGTCAAGTGGGTTTTTATTAAATTTGTACTGAAATCGTACTTTTGTTGAACGCTTTGAGTTTAAAATGTACGAGATTGTTAGTGGTAGGGAGATAAATAATAGCTTTTATCCGCTAATTGTTAGCGGTGTTTTACACGTGACGGGCGATTTTATCGGGCAATCAACCCTTGAAATAATGCGGAGTATTTATTAGTGTGATGGCAAGAGGCTAAGGTTTAACACTTATCAATTGGGTGTCTTTTGGTGTTCATTCTTAAAAGCTAATGGGTAAAGAGAGCACTGAGCTTAGTCTTTATCATATTATATAGATGATGACTCACCTTGCTTTAAAGTTGTATTAGCCTCTTAATACAAAACCCAAGTAAAGCGGTAATTATAAAAGCCAAAAAGGTCATCAAAAAAAGTCGTTTGACCCTGTTTTGTCCATTTCAACTTTGCACTATCCCATCTGACCGTATTTAAATGCTAATTAGTAAATCGTTGTGCTAAAAGATATTTAGTTAATAACAGTATTTTGTTTACGATTGTATTTGTATTCACGTGAGCTTTGTAGATAAAAGCAGCGTATAGACATTATAAAAATGATTATAAATATTTGATTTGGATATCTCTAGGGGAGAAGACATGAAAACTAAAAGCAGTGTTAAATTTAAAACACAAGGCTTGGCCGCGTTAATAGGGCTAACGGTTACGTTAGGACTTGCTGGCTGTGGTGGTGCAGCCACCGAAACTAAACCAGATATTATTGATCCACAACAACCTGTCTCTGATTGGAAAATGGTGTGGAATGATGAGTTTGATGCAAGCACAATAAACAGTCAAAACTGGACGCATGAAGTTAACTGTGACGGTGGTGGTAACCAAGAGAAACAATGTTACACCGACAGCGCTGAAAACTCATATATACAAGATGGTATATTAAACATTGTAGCCTTACCCGCAGCCGAGGGCGCCGCTTTACCTTACACATCGGCACGCATGATGACGCGTTACAAAGCCGATTTTAAATATGGACGTATGGAAATGCGTGCTAAAGCGCCTTCAGGACAAGGAAGCTGGCCCGCATTTTGGATGATGCCTACCGATGAAGAATATGGCGAATGGCCACGTTCGGGTGAAATTGATATCTTTGAATCAGTTAACTTAGGTGTCGCGAGAGAAGACGGTACCGCAGAAAACCATGTTTACGGAACACTTCATTATGGTAAGAGCTGGCCTAACAATTCTCAATCAGGACAAGCTTATAGCCTAGCAAGTGGCGCTAACCCAGCTGATGATTTCCACACTTACGCCATTGAGTGGCAAGAAGGTGAAATTCGTTGGTACATGGATGACCATTTATATGCAACACAGCGACAATCCAAAATTCGCTACAACTCTAAAGATGAAGCAGTAGGCTTAGCACATCGAGGTTGGTTTACTGAATACTACGACCAATTATCGGGTGAATTAAAAACCTATTGGAGCAAGGCTCCTTACGACAAAGAATTTTATTTAGTACTTAACTTTGCTGTTGGTGGCACTTGGCCTGAAAATGTTAATAACTTAGGTGTTGATGCAACAGCTTTTGGTGCAGATAACAAATTTGAAATTGACTATGTACGTGTTTACCAATGTCAGCAAAATATTGATACCGGTAAAGGCTGTGAAACAGTAAGACCTGGTTACGATAGTTTAGAAGATGGTCTAATTGAAGGTAAAGCGCCAGTTCCATTGCCTCCAAGTGATGGTGTTGCTAAAAACCTAGATATTTTTAACGGTACTTTAAATGCTAACTGGATTGCTTGGGATTGCTGTGGTGGTACTTCTCCTGCAATTATCGCTGATGCCGATAAAGGCGATGCTGTTCAATTTAATATTAATGATAACAATGGCACCGTATTAGGTTTTTCAACGCGAGGCGGACATTTTGGCGATGATTTTTCTGGTGAGTCTAGCCCTTTTGATGCATCACCATTAGTTGATTTAAATGGTACTTTGTCATTTGAAATGAAAGTGGTTACCCCGCCATCTTCTGCGACTACTTGGTTATTAAAAGTCGAAGCCGGTGACGGCGGACCTAATACTGGCGATGTTGCGCTTAACACCAGTAATGAAGGTGCAGATCCTGTTGTTGGTCAATGGCAAACTTATACATTCCCATTATCAGTCTTACAAGACGCAGGTCTAGATCTTAGTGCAATTGATGTTGTGATGATATTCCCAGCTTGGCAAACAGGCGAAGGTGCTGAATACTTAATTACTAATATCGCGATTGAAGGTGACGTTGGTGGAGCGCCTGAATTAGTGGTCTTTACCGATGACGAAAATCCAAGCTGGCCAATGTGGGATTGTTGTGGCGGTTCTATGCCTACTGTTGAGTTAGACGATGATGCTCACGGTAACGTAGCTGAATTTTCTATCGGTGGTCAGCCAACTGTAATGGGCTTTATTTCAAGAGCTGATAACACAGATTCACCTGCGCCATTTGATGCCTCTGCGATTCTTTCTAACGGTGTAATTCAATTTGAAATGAAAGTAACGGCTATGCCTGGTGATGCGGCTTGGATGTTTAAAGTTGAAGCAGACAATAATGCGACCTTCGCAGAACTTCCGTTAACTGACTCTGTTGAAGGTGTTTCACCTGCTCTAGACCAATGGCAAACCTATACTTTTAACTTATCTGACTTAGCAAATGCTGGTTTAGATGTCAGTGCGATTGATGTCTTAATGGTTTTCCCTGCATGGGGTGCTGGCGAAGGTGCTATTTACCGTTTAGATAACGTTAAAATTTATGACCCAACAGCAACAACTGTCAACAATGATGTTTTATTTGCTGATGCACCTGCTACAGGTTGGTCAATGTGGGATTGTTGTGGTGGCACAACACCAACACTTGAAAACGATGATACCGCGCATGGCGTAACGGCTGAATATGTTATTGGTTCACAGCCAACGGTTGTTGGGCTTGATGCTGAAGATGGCGTTTTTGTTGATGCATCAGCTATCTTAGCCAACGGTGTGGTGAAATTTGATGTTAAAGTTGTTACACCACCAAATGATGCGGCAAGTGTTTGGATGTTTAAAATCGAGTCAAATAAAGCCGAAACTTTTGCAGAGCTTCCTTTAACAGGCAGCACAGAAGGAAAAGCACCGACTACGGGTGAATGGCAAACCTACACATTCCCACTACAAACATTATTTGATGCGGGTTTGGATATTAGTCAGATAGATGTATTAATGATTTTCCCTGCTTGGGGAACTGGAGAAGGGGCTGTTTTTCGTCTTGACAATGTGATGATAACGGCACTGTAACCACGATATTAGCAAAGGTTGAGCGGCTTTAAACAGCCGCCGTCATTAAAACTAATTTTAAGAAAGTAGGGTAACCATGAAACATTCAATTTTTAATAAAAAGCGCCTAGCCGTTTGTATATCAGCGGTTTTAGCAACCGGTTTGAGCAGTCAGCTTTATGCCGAAGAAGCAGTAACAGATAAAGTCAATAATAGTGAAAAAGACGCTGCGATAGAAGTTATTCAAGTAACTGGTATCATGAGCAGTTTGTCTCGCTCTATGTCAGTAAAAAGAAACGCTTCTGGCGTTGTCGACGTCATATCTGCTGAAGATATGGGTAAATTTCCAGACACTAACTTAGCCGAGTCATTACAACGTATTACCGGTGTTTCGGTCAGTCGTTCTAATGGCGAAGGCAGCCAGATCACCGTGCGTGGTTTTGGTCCAGAGTTTAACCTAATTACACTTAACGGTCGTCAAATGCCGGGTACGGGTAATTCACGTTCATACAGTTTAGAAAATTTATCTTCTGATGGTGTTAGTGCTATCGAAGTACATAAAACTGCGCGTGCAGAAAACCCAAGTGGTGGTCTTGGCGCGACAGTTAATATTATTACCATGAAGCCTTTTGCTAGCCCAGGTGAGAAATTTGTTCTTTCAGGAAAAGGCATTTATGACTCGTCTAATGTTGAAGGTGATGATGTAACACCAGAATTTTCAGGCTTATACAGTAATACTTTTGCTGATGACACCTTTGGTTTTGCTTTGTCGTTCTCTCATCAACAACGTGACTTTCAACAACAATCGGCAAATATTCAAGGTTGGCAGTTTCAGCCAGACGCACAGCTTCCGACTTTAGATGATGACAAAGTCATTGATAATCGTGATGCAAATGCGGCAGCGGGTGCTTTTTTCCCTCGTGATATGAACTATGGTATTGCTAATGTTGAGCGTGAAAGAACTAATGCCAATGTTACTTTTCAATATGCGCCTATTGAAAGTGTGATTATGACACTTGATTATACGATGGGAGAGTCAACCACGGGCACTAATTCTATTGGTTGGGGTCAATGGCACGATTTTGGTGGCAACATTGATGCTTACGAATTAGATGAAAATGGTACAGTTATTTTTGCCGACTTGTCTGGTAACGATGGTTCTTATACGGCCAATCGAAATACAACTGAAACGAATGAAAGCTCATTAGGTTTTAATGTTGAATGGCGACCGTCAGATGACTTTGTTTTTTCAGTCGATTACCATAGTTCAGAAAATAAAGCTGATAATGGCAAAGATAAAGGCATGAATGGCACGGGATCATTAGTTTTTGGTTCAGATCAATTAGTTAATAAACATTATGACTTCAGACAAGGTGATATTCCACAAGGGACAATCTTCTGGAAAAATGGCTCTACAACGCTTGCACCTAGTGAAATGGATTCACATTTTAGCCAATTTGAGCATACTCCTGGAAAGTCTGAAATTGATCAACTGCAAATCGATGGTTCATGGGAAAATCCAGATGACTCGCCATTAAAGTCAGCTAAGTTTGGTGTTGCTCGTACTGAGCAAACCATGGGTGGCTCACGTTCATGGAGTGGTTTGATTGGTGGTTTCTTGTTTAACCCCAATTATTCAGCGGCATTTCCTGATGGCATGTTTGAGTACAATACAACCGATGGCTTTTTGGATGAATTTTCAAATGGCGACAACCCTATGGGTGCTGGATACTATTATAGTTTTGACTTTGATGAAGCGGTTGCTCGTTCAACGTCTTATTTAAACAGTGATGTATTAGGCGACGACTTTTTTAGTACCGACGCTTACCGCCCTGGTAGTGTTCAATCACAATCTTCAGTAGATGAAGATACAACGAGTGTTTATGCGTCGTCTTTATTTGAATTTGAAGTTGCTGAATTACCCGTGCAGGTGAATGTTGGTTTTAGATATGAGCAAACCGATGTAACTAGTAATGTCTTGCAACCTATACCTACCGAAGTTTGGTGGAAAGGTGGCAGTGAGTGGCTTACTCAATATCAACCAGGTGAAAATACTATTTTATCGCTTGAAGGTGAGCATGACGTCTTTTTACCTATGATTGATGCCAAAATTGATCTTAGCGAGGAACTTGTTGCCCGTGCATCTTGGGGGAAAACGATAGCTCGTGCTCCTTTAGGCAGCTTAGCTGGTGGCCGTTCATTAGGGGCAAGTACGCGTCCTAACTCTCGTATAGGTGGTGAAGGTAACACTAATCTTGACCCTTATGAGTCTACTAACCTTGATATTTCTTTAGAATATTATTACGCAGAAGGCAGTTATGCTGCTATTGGTTACTTTAGAAAAGATGTAAAGAATTTTATTAGTAGCCAAACAATAACGACATCAGTTGATGATATGCGTGATATTTATCAGGGACCACGTTGGAATCAAGCGGTATCTGACCTCGGTGGCACGCCAACCAGTGATGAAATTTTCGCACAAATGCAAGCAAATGGAGCGACGTTAAACGCTCAAGGCTTTATTGAACCAGCAGGTGATGATCCTTTAATGCAATGGGATATTACCCGTCCATTCAATGCCCCTGATGACAAGATGGTTGACGGCATAGAAGTCGCTGTTCAACATTTTTTTGGCGAGAGTGGTTTTGGTTTCGGTGCTAATGCGACCTTTGTTGATGGTGATGTTAAATTCGATGTTGAGGACATAACTAAAGTTGATAGTGTTGCTGATTTAGAACCACAAACACCACTAACCGGTTTAAGTGATTCGGCTAACTTTCAATTGTTCTATGAAAAAGAAGGTTTGTCAGTAAAAGTCACTTACGCTTGGCGTGACGAATACCTTATTGGTGTAGGACAAGCTCAAGGTTCTTCTGATGCGCCACCACAATTTGCTAAAGAGTTTGGTCAAGTCGATATGAGTATTAACTACGACATTGATGAAAACTTTACGATATTTGTTGAAGGGTTAAATCTTAATAACGAAACTGAGCAATCTTTTGGTCGTTACGAAGAGCAGTTTTTATCCGCTAGACAATACGGTACTAGATATACTGTAGGTGTTCGTTACAGCTTTAAGTAAACCTGTAATCTAGTGAGTTTCAATTAATAGGCCTATATTGTTTTGCGATATAGGCCTTTTTTGTTTATAGGTTTTTTTATTTTATAACCTTATGTGTATAAGCTCGTTACTTGAGTTAATAATCAAAAGAGACGTTTTATGTTAACAATTCGCGAAAAAATTGCTTATGGCTTAGGTGATACCGCCAGTAATATTATTTTCCAAACGGTAATGATGTTCCTGTTGATTTTTTATACTGATGTGGTGGGTATTTCGCCAGCTGTTGTTGGCACTATGTTTTTAGTGGTGCGTTTATTTGACGCGATAACTGATCCGCTGATGGGGGCACTTGCTGACCGTACTAAAACACGTTTTGGACAATTTCGACCTTATCTACTTTGGCTCGCTGTGCCGTTTGGCATTATTTCTATTATGGCATTTACTACGCCAGACTTGACGGGTAACGCTAAGGTTATATACGCCTTTGTTACTTATACCTTGTTAATGATGGTCTATACCGCAATTAATATCCCATATTCTGCGTTAGGTGGTGTTTTAACAACGCAGCCTGCTGAACGCGTATCAGTGCAAACTTATCGATTCGTCTTAGGGATGCTCGGTGGATTAATTGTTGCCGCAGGCACTTTGCCTTTAGTTGAGTATTTTGGTGATGGTGATAAAGCCAAAGGGTATCAGCTAACTATGGTCGCGATGAGCCTTTTAGGCGTGGCGATGTTTCTATTATGTTTTAGTGGTACTAAAGAACGTGTTTGCGTACCTGAAAATCAGCAAACATCCTTTTTCGACGATTTAAAAGCACTGTGGCAAAATGATCAATGGCGAATATTGTCGCTGGCAGGTTTATTTTTATTAACAGGCCAAGTATTAAGAGCCACATTAGCGATATATTATGTTAAATATGTGCTCGGTCTCGAAGCGCAAATTACTTTATTTATGTCGCTGGGCATGATTGGTAGCATTTTAGGCTGCGCTTGTGCTCAAGCTCTTGCAAAAAGAGTCTGCAAGATTAAGGCTTATATTAGTTTACAGCTCATCGCCGCTTTTATCTGTGTGATCAGTTATTTTGTCCCCAAAGATCAAGTGAACACCGCTTTTGCATTGTTTTTTTTATGGAGCTTCTTTTTACAAATGGCAACCCCTTTGTTGTGGGCAAAGATGGCTGACACCATTGATTATGGTCATTGGAAAACGGGTGTTCGCATAACCGGCATGGTCTATTCTTCGGTGGTGTTTTTTATCAAATTAGGTGTCGCTTTTGGTGGCGCTTTCGCTGGTTGGTTACTGGCTTATTATGGCTACCAAGCAGACGTTGAACAAACAGAAACGGCTAAAGAGGGGATTTTACTATCATTCACTGTTTACCCCGCATTAGGTTCAATACTTGTTGCCTGGGTCATGCGAAAGTACGTGCTTAACAAAGAAAAAGTTGAACAAATACATTTAGCCTTAAAGACTCACGGGGCTTAGTCGTTAAGCGATAAGTGTCGTTTTTACCGCAAGGCTAGTCCATCTTGCCTTGTTTTGATTGCGATACATTCTAGTTCCCTTATTGTTGCTCTTAATATTGCTAATAAATAACGCTACGTAGCTGAGATAACGTTATGAATTTGGAGCTTCAATAAGATGAAGAATAAACAAAGTAACAAAAAATCACTACTGGTCTTGGTCTTAATTTTGATCCCCGTATTACTCGTTGGCCGAGAACTGGTAAGCGACGATGAACGTTATCAGCTCGATGAAGCTCATTTATCTTCTGTTCATCAGGGCGACAAGCAAAGTGATCATAGTGAAAAAGATAACACGGTAGTCTGGGCAATTAATGTTGGTGGTAGTGAATATGTTGGCGTTGACGGTATAAGCTATCAAGCAGATCAATCGATAACTACCGGTGATATAGGTACGATTGAAAATATCAAAGGCTCACAAGATAGTTTTATTTATCAATCTTTTCGCTTTGGTAATATCGGCATTAAGCAACCCATGGAAAATGGCCTGTACGATATCATTTTTAAATTTGCTGAACCCGAAGACAACGCTATGGATGCTCGTGTCTTCAATGTATTTGCTGAGAATAAGCTGGTTATTAGTGATTTAAATGTCAGGCTTGCTCGAGATGGTAAGCATTTATCGGCCTTAGCACGAGCTGTTTATAATGTTGAAGTAACCGATGGACAACTAGATATAAACTTTGAAGCGATCAATGGGCAGCCAATCCTTAGTGCCCTAATTGTCCGTAAAAAAGAAATTGAGTCAAAGCAATGGCAATTAGTTTGGAGTGATGAATTTAATTATCAAGGTAAGCCAGATCCAAATAAATGGAGTTATGATATTTGGCCTGCTCGTAAGGTGAACAGTGAAGATCAAACTTATACCGATAACCTCAAAAATGTCCATGTAAAAGACGGTAATTTAGTGATCACCGCCTATAAAGAAAATTTAGATGATGCAAAATATACCTCTGGCCGTATTCACTCACAAGGTAAAGGCGATTTTCTTTACGGACGTGTCGACGTTAGAGCTAAGTTACCGGCAGGGCAAGGCACTTGGTCAGCTATTTGGATGTTACCTAGTGATCCTTTTAAATATTCAAGCACCTGTCAAGAAAACGACGATTGGCAAGGCAGTGCAACCTGTGATGCTTGGCCTAACTCGGGTGAAATAGACATCATGGAACACGTTGGTTACGACATGCAAACCATTCATGGCACCGTACATAATAAAGCTTATTATTGGGCGAATTGGGAACAACGAAAGGGCAGTATCGAAGGTCAAGATGTTGAAAAAGCCTTTCATCTTTACTCCGTTGAGTGGACGCCAGAGAGTATTACCGTATTGTTTGATAATGTGCCTTATTTCTTTTATAGCAATGAATCTAGCGGCTGGCGCGCTTGGCCTTACGATCATCCTTACCACGTTATTCTAAATCTTGCGATTGGCGGTATGTGGGGCAAAGCAGGTGGACCCATAGATGACAGTATTTTTCCGGTATCAATGGAAGTTGACTTTGTCAGAATATTTAAACCTTTAAATCAGTAAACCGTAAATTTTAGAAATAGATGAATTTAAACATTCATCTATCAATTTATTCAATTATTTAGAACAGTAAAGTACCTTGAGTTTAGGTAGGAATTAAAAATGAAAATATGTAATACCCACAACAATCAAGTGACCGGTGAATTTGTCACTATCGCTGACGAACGTTTTTATGCCATTAACAATGTTAATAAGATGGCTCCTTTTTTTGTTAGCGTTATTTCTAATAGTGACCATTGGCTATTCGTTTCATCAACGGGTGGATTAACCGCAGGGCGTGTATCGCCAGAGACGCCTTTATTTCCTTATATTACCGTAGACAAAATTCATGAAAGTGAGTTAAATACGGGGTGTAAAACCCTATTACGTGTTGATACGGGTAGTGAAAAGGTTGATTGGGAACCCTTTAATCGTGAGCATGAACTTCGTTTTAATATCACCAGAAACTTATACAAGAACGTATTAGGCAATAAACTGTGTTTTGAAGAAATTCATAATGATTTGCAGTTAGCCTTTCGCTATACCTGGGCAACGAGCGACACCTATGGTTTTGTAAGAAAATGTGAATTAGAGAACTTATCAGATAAACCTTTAAGTGTTGAAATTATTGATGGTTTTCAGAATGTATTACCTGCAGGTACACCGCGCTTTACGCAAACAAATTCAAGTAATTTAGTGGATGCCTATAAGTGGACCGAGTTAGATGAAAGTTCAGGTCTTGCCTTTTTTACTTTGTTTTCGGGCATCACCGATAGAGCAGAGCCTTGTGAGTCATTAAAAGCGAATACGGTTTTTTGCCTTGGTTTAGATAACACTAATATTTTACTCTCATCTGAGCAATTAAGTGCTTTTCGACGTGGCGAACAGGTTGAACAGGAAACAACAAAGCGAGGTATTCGTGGCGCATATTTAGTGAATACTACCCTTGAACTTAAGCCGCACAGTGATAAAAAATGGCAATTTATTGCTAATATTGAGCAGACTCAAAGTCAATCTGTTGTCTTGCGTCGTCAGCTAGGCGAACGAAATAAACTTGACGATAATATCAACGATTCTATAGCGAATGGCTCTGATGAATTAGCACGTATTATGGCTTCTGTTGATGGTTTTCAATTAACGGGTGAAGAGAGTGTTGCCGAGCATCACTATGCTAATGTTTTATTTAATGCCTTGCGTGGTGGTATTTTCGACGATCAGTATCAGATCTCTGCAGATGATTTTACCAAGACGATTAATTTATTTAACCATAAGGTTTATCAACGCAATCAAGCGCTGTTAGACAGCTTGCCGGAAAAGTTAGATTTTGTGGAATTACTGACAGAAATTAAAACGTCTGGCGATAGCCAACTTGAGCGCTTAGCTTCTGAATATTTACCTATATCATTTGGTCGTCGTCATGGCGATCCGAGTCGTCCATGGAACCAGTTCGCTATTAAATTAGTGGATGAAAACAATAAGCGTTTGTTAACTTACCAAGGAAATTGGCGAGATATTTTTCAAAACTGGGAGGCATTAACCTATAGCTACCCGCAATTTATTGAAAGTGTTGTTGCCAAGTTTGTTAATGCTTCGACGATGGATGGTTATAATCCTTATAGAATTACCAAAGAAGGCATCGACTGGGAAGTAGAAGAACCTGATGACCCGTGGAGCTATATTGGCTATTGGGGTGATCATCAAATAATTTACTTACAAAAGATGCTTGAGCTGTCGAAGCAATTTCATCCAGAAAAATTGACTGCGATGCTGCGCCAAACACTTTTCAGTTATGCCAATGTGCCTTATCGCATTAAGTCATTTGATGACTTGGTTAAAGATGCTAAAAGCACCGTCACCTATGATGAGTCGCTCGCGCTTAACATTGAGCAACGTGTTAAAACAATGGGGGCTGATGGCAAACTGGTCCTTGACGCCAAGGGTGATGTTTATCAAGTTAACTTGTTGGAAAAATTATTAGTGCCCTTATTGTCTAAATTGGGTAATTTAGTGGTTGATGGCGGCATTTGGTTAAATACCCAAAGACCCGAGTGGAATGATGCAAACAATGCTTTAGTTGGGCAAGGTTTATCTATGGTGACCTTATGTTACTTGCGTCGTTATGTTTGTTTTTTCCAAGAGTTAATTGCTAATGAAACACAAGATGTTGAGTTGTCTATTGAAGTTAACTTATGGTTGACTGATACGGCAAACGCATTAACACATTTAGTTTCAACGTTAACCCCTGAGCCAGTAACTGCTGAGGTACGCTATCAAAGTACTGCAGAACTAGGCATGGCAGCAAGCCATTACCGTCAAGCTATTTATAGCCAAGAAGGTTTTAGTGGTAAGACGCATCAGCAGATTAGTCAGATCAGTGCGATGTTAAGTGATGCCCTACAAGCGATTGAACATACGATTGAGACCAATGAACGCGCCGACGGATTATATAACGCTTATAATTTATTGAGCCTAGAAAATAAGACCTCCAAGGTTAAAAATCTGTACCCAATGCTCGAAGGACAGGTTGCTGCCTTAAGTTCTGGTGCACTTAAACCAAAACAAGTGGTTGATGTACTCGAAGCGCTTTTTGCGAGTGATGTTTATCGCCCCGATCAAAAAAGTTTTATGCTTTACCCCGATAGAAAGCTACCAAGCTTTTTAGAAAAAAATTGTGTTGATGCCCAGCAGGTACAAGAAAACACTTCGCTGCAACAGATGCTTAAACAGGCTGATGAACGTATCATCTTGCAAGATATTGATGGTCAATATCGCTTCAATGCTGATATTACTAATAGCAATGTTCTACAAGATAAATTAACAGAGCTTAGTCAAGAATATCCTCAAGCACTGACAACTGATAAAACAGCGATTTTTGATCTTTATGAGCAAACCTTTAATCATCAAGCTTTTACTGGCCGCTCTGGTGGTATGTTTGGTTTTGAAGGTTTGGGCTGTATCTATTGGCACATGGTTTCTAAGCTGATGTTAGCGGTAGAAGAAAACTTTTTTAACTGTGTTGAGCAAGGAGAAAGTGACGAGGTAAGGCGACAAATTGCCAGTTTATACTATCGAGTTCGTGACGGTATTGGTTTTAACAAAACGCCACTTGAATATGGGGCATTTCCAATGGACCCATACTCTCATACCCCTAAACATTCGGGTGCGCAACAACCGGGTATGACCGGACAAGTGAAAGAAGAAATACTTTCACGTTTTGGCGAGTTAGGTCTTCGCGTTAACGCAGGCGTTGTCTCGTTTGAACCAAGCTTATTGCAATCATGTGAATTTATTCAACAAGCCAAGCCATTTCGCTACCTAGATGTGAACAAAAATTGGCAAGAAATAACGGTGCCAGCAATGGGACTCGCCTTTACTTGGTGTCAGGTTCCAATTGTTTACCAGCTTAACGATGAAGTTGAACCTTCGTTAATGGTGACTTATAAAGACGGTAAACAGCACACATTTTCAGCGTTGAGTTTACCTGCTAAAGAGAGCACTGAGCTGTTTCTTAGAAGCGGTCAAATACAGCAATTAACCTTAACGATGTCAACTGATAATTTATTCTATTAATCATGATTTAGCATAAATTTTTTGGTTGTTTGATTAAAGGCGGGGTATCAATACCCCGTCAATTATATATAACGATGGTTATCGGAGACGAGCATGTCGAGTAAATACAATAAGCATATGTCATTGGCTGGAATGAATCTTGGTCATTCTTCTAGAGAAGACTTACAAAGTGCTGTTAATGGGGTACTTGATAATAAAATTCATGGTATTTCCTTTAGCCCTTATACCGAAGGGCAAGGGCCTGGCACTAAGATAAGCGAGGCACAGATATCGGCACGTATGGCGATTATTTCTCCTAGTATTAACTGGATCCGTTCTTTTTCTTGTACTGATGGTAATGAAAATATCCCCAAGATAGCAAAGCAGCAAGGTTTAAAAACCTTAGTCGGTGCGTGGCTAGATGATGATTTAGAAAATAATGAGAAAGAAATCAACAACCTGATAGCGGTTGCACAACAAGGTTATGCCGATATTGTTGCCGTTGGCAATGAAGTCCTACTGCGTGAAGACTTAAGTGAAGGACAATTAATCGCTTACATTAATCGTGTAAAAGCAGCATTACCGGGTATCGAAGTAGGCTATGTTGACGCTTACTATGAATTTGAAGAACATCCCAAGGTTACCGACGCCTGCGACTTGATCTTAGCGAATTGTTATCCTTTTTGGGAAGGCTGTGCCCTTGAGTACTCCATTCTTTACATGAAAGACATGTATCGCCGTGCAATTAAAGCTGGCAAGGGTAAAAAAGTTATTATCACTGAAACTGGCTGGCCGAACGAAGGTCCAGCAGAGTGGGGTGCTGTGCCATCTTATGAAAACGCCATTAAGTACTTTTTAGGTACTTATCAGTGGGCAGAAGAAGAAAATATAGCGGTCTTCTATTTTTCATCATTTGATGAGGTTTGGAAAGTTAAAGATGAAGGCGGTGTTGGCGCGCATTGGGGTCTTTGGGATAAAAACGGGAAATTAAAGTATGTTTAAAAAACACAGTGATAAAATAGCAACAATCAGTTCGATGAAATTGCTTCATGAAAATGCTATTTGTTATTCTGGCTATCGTGACGGGCAAAATCCAAGAGAAGGTCTTTACCCAAGTTATAATGAAGTTAAAGAAGACTTACTTATTTTGAAAAAAAACTGGAGCTACCTTCGACTTTACGATTGTGGACCACACGCCGAACTTGTTCTTGATGTTATTAAAACTGAAAAACTGCATTTCAAAGTAATGCTAGGCGTCGATATGGCAGCAGAAATGAGTAACCCTAACTGTCCTTGGGGCGCTGATTTTAGTCAAGAAGTTATTAATGCTAATCGTCAGAAAAATTGTGATGAAATTCATAGTATGATCGCACTTACCAAAAAGTATGATGATATCGTATTTTCAGTTTCTGTCGGTAATGAAGCGAGTGTCGAATGGACAGACCATATGGTACCTGTCGATAGTTTAGTAAACTATGTAAAACAAATTAAAAAAGAAATTCATCAACCGGTAACTTTTTGTGAAAACTATGTCCCTTGGACATACAAACTTGAGCCCTTGGTTGCTGAACTAGATTTTATTTCCATTCATACTTACCCTGCCTGGGAATACAGAACGATGGAAGATGCACTCGAATATACCAAACAAAATTATTACAGTGTTGCCCATCATTATCCTGACAAACCGGTGATAATTACCGAAGCGGGTTGGACAACGGCATCAAATGGACGGGGCATAGAGCCTTGGAATGCTAACGAAGTACTACAGGCAGAATATTATCAGCAACTACTTGCTTGGACGACAGAAGAAAAAATACTGACCTTTGTCTTTGAAGCCTTTGATGAACCATGGAAAGGATCTCCTGATAAATTAGAACCTGAAAAACATTGGGGACTCTTTAAAGTCGACCGTACGCCTAAGTTAGTGATGAAAAATATTTATCCAAACGAGGTTATAAACATTAACAAAAACAATGCTGTTGCTTAGTTTTCGTTAAAGTTTAACTGTCAATAAAAGTAATAACCCAAGGATTTTGTCAGCAAATATTGCTCGGTCAAAGTCGTTGGGTTTTATTTTATTGGTCAAATTAAAGACTAAATGATTGAAAATCCCTTATTCACCCAAGCCATTAACCTTTCCCTTATATTTTAAAGCGTTTGACCAAGCTATCAAGATTCATTGCCATTGCAGTAAGTGATTCACTTGAAGAGGCTATACGGGTTGATATTTGCGCACTGTTTTCTGTGCTATCGCTTATCGTATGAACGTGAATATTAATTTCACCAACAACGGCTGCTTGCTCTTCTGTTGCTGTGGCCACCTGAGTATTTAGATCTGAAATGAGCTGAATATTAGCAACAATTTCCTCAAGTGCCTCTGTTGTCTGTTGAGCATCCGTTGCGCCAACTTCGGCGGTCACTTTGCTTTCCCTCACGCTATCAACGGCTCGCTGAGACTCTGATTGCAAAAGGTTGATCATTTTATTAATTTCATCAGTGGACTCACTGGTGCGCTTCGCTAAGTTACGAACTTCATCAGCGACCACCGCAAAACCACGACCTTGTTCGCCTGCACGAGCAGCCTCAATCGCGGCATTTAATGCCAGTAAATTTGTTTGCTCTGAAATTCCTCGTATAACATCAAGCACACTGCTAATAGCGTTGCTTTTATTCGCTAAAGATTCAATGGTAACAGACACAGAATCCATATTTTGTGCCATCTGGTAAATATTCTCAGTTGATTCTTTAACAACAACTTGTGCATTTTTAGCTTGGGTTATCGCTTCGCTGGTCGAGTCAGCCGCATGTGCGGCGTTTGCTGCAATTTCTGTAATGGTTGAACCCATTTCACTAATAGCCGTTGCAACTTGTGTGGCGATGTCACGCTGACCTTCAGCATCGAGTTTTGACTGCTCTGCATCTTGGGAAACATCTAACGATGCTTGGCGGACATCTTTTGATGTTTTAGCGACATCATTAACTACCGAGTGTATTTTACTGATAAAAGTATTAAAACCATGGGCCAAACGTGAGACTTCTTCGCTGCCGCTTTCACTTAGTCGGTAACTAAGGTCGCCTTCACCATCCCCCAAGGCTTTAAATAATCCAGCGAGGTCATTGATAGGTTGCGTTAAACTTTTTGCAAAAATGATACTGATCAAAATAAACACTACGACAATAATGGCAAACCAAATCAGCATATAATTTCGTGACTCGTTCAACGCTAAGTACAATTCAGCCTTTGGCACTTCTGCAACAACATACCAACCCAAACTTGAGATATAGCTTGTCGCCACGATTAAACTTTCTGTTTCTTGAAAAGAAAATTGTTCTTTTGATAACAGCGTTTGAAAATTTATATCTTTATATATATCAGTCAAGTTCGCCTTTTCACTTTTTGCTTTATCTTGATGAATTTTTACCAACCCCGAGTGATCAACAAGATACACTAAACCTGACTCTTCAATTTTAAAGCTGTTTAGGTAACTAACCATGTCATTAAATGATTTAGATAATCCAGAAACACCTCGTCCATTAAGTTGTTGATAGTTGATAAAAACATCTACATTACCATTCGGATAAGCGTAGGTACTTGCCGACTCTTCTTTATTACTATTGGTAAATGCAAAAAACCAACCATCAAGACTGTCATCTTTGAGAACACGAAGAAAGCCATCTTGGTTCCAATATTTAGCTGTTTTTCGATCGGCGAAGGAAGCATTACTTAAATTGTTATCTTTAGCGATGTTACTCAGCATGCTAATAACGTTAGCTTCATTGTCTTTGCTGGCACCAGACTCTATCCAATCAAGTAGAAAAGGGTTAGTGGCAATAGATTTTGTTAACACTTTCATTTCAGAAATTTCACCGTCGACTGCATTACGAACGCGCAGCAGGAGATTAGGTAAATCTGATTGTTGTAGTCTGGATATAAGCAGTTCTTTGGCTTTTGAGTGGCCAACAAAGCCAACAATACTGGTCGATATGATAACGGCCATTAACATAGCAATGACTAACTTAGATCGGATAGAAAGGGTGGTTAAAAATCTCATTAAATAGATCCTATTTGCAAGTTTTCCACAAACTTTTCGGTTACGGCGATTTGTCCATAAAATCCTTTTTATAAGGGTTTTAAAATAGATTCGCTCTCAATTTGCTTGAGCTTAACATATCCATGTAGTCGCACCATTTAAAACCACAACAATTTAACTTTCTTTCAAGATAGCTAATTATTTCAGCTGATTAAATATAAAATCACTTTATTTGAATAGCAAAAATATTTTTTGATGGCAATGAACTATCGATTAACTTACTGACTTAATGACTCAGTAAGTTAAGTTAAGTTAAGCTATTTTTACCTTAATGAGATGAAACGGTCTTTAGCAACGATAGTAAGGAAATTTTTATTCGACCATCAGTGGTGGAAGGGGTAGTATAATATCAGATGATTTCGGAGCAAATATGTCTGACAACCCACTATTACGTTTCAATAAATTTATTTCAAAAAAGCCAGAGTATCTATTTTGGGTTTTACAAATCTGCTTTTGGTCTTTCGTTTCATTAATTAGCCTGATATCACTGACACTTTGGTATGTCCAAATCGATGTCGAGCACCTTAATCACACTTTTTGGCAGTCTGTTGTGGGGATATTTTGTTCATTGCCACTGTATTGGATTTTCATGAGGTGTTGGCACTCACCTATTTTTACCCGCGTACTGATAACCATCGTTTCAGTGATTTGTATTTCCTTTATTTGGACACTTATCCGAGTCAAACTTTATATAGAACTGACCAGCTCTGCCGGTAATTGGGACGAGTTTGGCGGCTGGTATTTTAGTAGTATTTTTATTTTCTTTTGTTGGACCGGTTTTTTTCATGGTATTCGCTATTATCAATTGTTGCAATTTGAGCATAAAATGTTGCTTTCAAAGGCAGCGGAAGCTAAAGAAGAGCAATTAAAAAGAGTGAACGCGCAATCGGTAGCCCGAGATGCAAAAATAAAAATGTTACGTTACCAACTCAACCCTCATTTTCTTTGTAACACCCTCAATGCCATTAATTCTCTGATCGAATGCGAAGCTCCAGAGAAAGCTCAGCGGATGACCGTTCAATTAAGTAAGTTTTTACGTTATTCATTAGACAATAACCCTGATACTAAAATTGCGTTAGAATTTGAAATTATCGCACTTAACTTATATTTAGAAATAGAGAAAACCCGTTTTGGCGAGCGACTTAAATTAGATTTTAAAATTTCTGATAAAGCAAAGTTAGCTTTAATACCGAGTTTATTAATACAACCTATTATTGAAAACTCAATGAAACATGTTATCGCTCAAAATGAAGAGGGTGGCACTATTAGTCTATGGGCTGACGTTGTTGATAAAATGTTGGTGTTAGAGTTAAGTGATACCGGTTCTGGAACCGCGGTTGACGGTAGTAAAATGAAAGGAAAAAGGAGTCGAGGTGTCGGCTTGCGTAATATCGATGAAAGACTTAAAGTGTTATATACAGATGACTACGTATTTAACCTTAATATTATCCCATCAGGTGGTTTAAAAACTATCATTAAGCTGCCTTTTGAAACGCTTGATGAAATAACACCTGCTAGCCAGTACCAAACTCAATGACGGTGAGTTAAATTTATGAATAAGTTAAGAACAATTATTGTTGATGATGAGCCTTTAGCGCTTAATCTCTTGCGTGCAAAGTTAAATAAAATTCCTGAAATAGAAATTATTGCAGAATGTAAAAATGGCCGTGAAGCGATTGAAGCGACGATGGCCTTAGCACCTGATTTACTCTTTTTAGATATACAGATGCCAGGTGTTGATGGTTTTGGCGTTATTAAAAAATTACAATCTGATATTGTTCCTATGGTGGTTTTCACGACCGCATTTGAGCAATATGCTTTAGATGCGTTTGATGTGCATGCCGTTGACTATATTCTTAAACCTATTGATGACGAACGAATTCAGCGCGCCATTCAGCGTGCGTTGGTTCGTTGTGAAAGTGATGAAGACACTTTAAACAAATCTCGCATTATTAGTGCGATAGACTCAATCAATGAAATGGAAAACCCTGATAATGCTTCTTCGCAGAGTATCAGCCTTCCTAAGCTTAATACCGACAAAGTTGAGCGTAAAATCGTCATTAAAGACCGAGACGATATAACCTTGTTAAAACAAACCGATATTGAATGGGTTGACGCAGCAGGAGATTATGTTTGTGTTCATGCGCAAGGCGTTACTCATATTAAACGCTGCACCTTGAAAAATTTGCTAGAAGATTTAGACTCTGAAATGTTTAAACGTGTGCACCGTTCAACGATTGTTAATCTTAATTATATTCAAAAAGTGATCCCGCATACCAAAGGTGAGTTTTTTCTTAAATTAGGTGAATATGACCAAGTTAAAGTGAGCCGTAATTATCGAGAAGTGATCAAGAGTTTTTTAACTGACATGTAGTATATTGACGACGACTCGTGGTCAATATGCCATTTTTTATCTAAGTGATCTTGTTATTGCCTTATATTGACCAGCCTACCGCTTCTAAAATCCCCTTTATCGTAATACGGTTGTTAAAAATAGCCGCTCATTAGATGATTGATATAACTGTAGATGTTACTCACTTGGGTAAACAGTCATTGTTAATTAAGGGATATTAAATGTTAAGTATTAAACAGATAATTATTGCGTCCATTTTTTCTATGGCATTAATAGTGCCTTGCTATGCAGCCGATAGTCACGCGGCTAATCGACTTAATTATTATGCACCACATGCTGAAAAAGCACCAAGTGTTGATGGTATTGCCAATGAAAGTGTTTGGCAATTGGCACAGTGGCAAAATTTAGATCAACGTTGGTTAGGTCCAGAATTTTCAAAAGAAGACTTTCAAGGCCGATACAAAGTGGTTTGGACGCAAGCTAAATTATATATTATGGCTGAAATTATTGATGACATTCTCATTGATACCCATCGCGACCCCTTGAGCCAATATTGGGATGACGATTGCTTAGAGATTTTTATTGATGAAGATTTCTCTGGCGGTGATCACCAATATAACCATAATGCACTTGCCTACCATATGTCTCTTGATAACCAAGCCATAGATATAGGCACCAACAAAAAGCCGCAGAACTATTCACATCATGTTCAAAGCAACTGGAAACAACAAGGCAATACGGTTATTTGGGAACTAAGCATCGATATTTATAACGATGAATATCAAGATACCACAACAGACTCAAGCAGTATTAACAAACCAGTCGCCTTGTTTGCTGGCAAAGTGATGGGACTCATGGTGGCTTATTGTGATAACGACGGCAGTGAACTACGTGAAAATTTTATTGGCTCTGAGTCTGCAGAGGGTGGAGCGCCCGATCGTGGTTGGATAGATGCGGGTATGTTCGGTAAGCTTATCTTGGCTAAATAATCGCTTAGATAAGCGTTAAGTTTTTCTTTTCCCTCTCCTAGACATGAGCATTATAAAATGAACAATATTGAAAAAAAATTCATCCATAAGTTATTTGTTATAACAATCACTTCTCTCACCATAATGAGTTGTGCACCGGTAAATCAGGCAACTCAAATGAATAAAGACACCACCGATATTAATTACCAGCTTTTAATGACCCAAGAAATATTACTGACTAGCGAAGCCGGTGATAAAATAGCGCCACAGCAGAATTTAACCTTTCAACAAGGTACAGCTACGGGCAAGGTTATTGTTGTAAGACCAGATATTAAAAAACAAAAGATTGTTGGTATTGGTACATCGTTCACTGAATCTTCCGCTTTTGTGCTTGCACACTTAACTAAAGATAAGCGAGCAGAGGTGATGGAAAATATTTATGGCGAAAAGGGCGCTAATTTTTCAATAGCACGCACGCATATTGGCGCAACAGACTTTGCCGTGGACGGTCGCTATTCATATGCAGAACGTAAAGATGACGCTAACTTAACATCATTCAGTATCGCGGTAGATAGCGATGGTTTTAGCGCTCAAGATTACCCTGGTATTAAAGATGAGCAATTTGATTTGTTGCCAATGATAAAAGAAGCTTACGCGATAAAAAATCAGCAAGTAGATAAAGATTTAAAAATTGTCGCTTCCGCATGGACTGCGCCACCTTGGATGAAAACAATTGAAGACTATTATGTTAAGCCAACACCTGAAAATAATCACCAAGGGACGGGCGGCGAATTAAAACCACAGTACGTCGCTACTTATGCAGACTATCTTATTAAGTACCTCGATGCATATCAGCAAGAAGGTATTGAACTCTGGGCACTAACGCCAGTAAATGAACCGCATGGCAACAGTGGTCAATGGGAAAGTATGCATTTTAAGCCTAAAAGCCAAAATACTTTTATTAAGGACCATTTAGGACCAAAATTAAAAGCGAGTGCGCACAAAGCGGTTAAATTACTTATTTATGACCAAAATCGTGATGAAATGGAGCATTGGACTGATGAAATACTCGGGGATAAAGAAACGTCTGAGTATGTTTATGGTACAGCCGTTCATTGGTACGAAAGCAGTAATCAAGTTAATGAAGATGTGTTTGACCGGGTTCATGAAAAATTTCCAGAGTTTTCAATTATACATACCGAAGGCACGATTGATGATCTAGGTAAAGATGCACCAGCAGGTATCTTAGATCCTGTCCGCTTTAAAGAAAGTAACTGGTTCAATAATGATGATTTTTGGTGGAACGAAAATGCGACCGACTGGGCGTACACTGCAACTTGGGCACCTAAACCTGAGGATCATCCGATTTACACCCCCGTTCATCGTTATGCACGTAATATTATTGTTAGTTTAGATCATTGGTTAGAGGGCTGGATAGATTGGAATATCGTACTCGATAAGCATGGTGGGCCTAATCACGTAGGTAACTTTTGTGGTGCACCTATCATGATTGATACTGACACAGGTGAGGTTTATTACACCCCGATTTATTATGTATTAGCACAATTTAGTAAAACCATTCGACCAGGTGATACGGCATTACAGGTTAATCAGCAGTTAGAAGGCTTAGACAAAGATGCTTTACACGCCAGCGCTGCGATTAATGACAATGGTTTGGTCAGTGTACAGTTACTTAATACCACTAAAGCACCAATAAATTATTCATTACAAATTGGTAGTCAATATGCGCAAGTAACTATTGCCGCTAATGCCGTGCAAACAGTACGTGTTAAGCTTTAGTTTTTAATCGTTTTAACAAGCCATATAATTAATAAGAGTAAAGATTAAGTGAATAAACATCCCTTTGAAGTTATAGCGCTGGATAACGGTGCTAAGCTGATATTTACCCCTTGTCCTGGCACTAAATTAGTTAGCCTTGAACAATCACTTAAGCAGTTGAAGCAAGAGGGTGTTTCAATGCTGATCACATTAATGTTTGATGAAGAAATGGCAAGTAACAAGGTACTTTCTTTACCTGAACTCTGTCGCCAGTATCAGCTTAGTTGGCTACAATTGCCAATTATTGATGATGAAGCGCCGAGTACTGCTTTTGAAGCGCAATGGGCAATAAATAAAACGACCATAGTCGATGAATTGAAGAATAAAGGTACGGTCGCTATTCATTGTAAAGGAGGCACAGGCCGAACGGGAACTGTTATTGCTCTATTACTATTAGCACTAGGTTGGCCAGTCGATAAAATTGTTACAGAAGTACAAAAAGTGAAACCTAAAGCTTTGAAAATTAAAAAACAACGAGATTATTTGAATCGTCAGTTAACAAAAGCCGAGACACTATTTTGATAACAATATAAAGCCACTTTGCAGCCAGAAGAGTACTGATTTCATGTTAACTTAGCTCAGAGGTAATTAGTTAAACCCTTTAGCGATTTAATTTTGTCTGCTATCGTGTTAATTCAACTTACGGTGTTATTTAAATTCGCTTTTAACGCATTGATTACCCACTACACCTCATTTAAATTGCAACTATTTGTTGTATCACTCAAGATAAATTAATGACAGTAAGCCGTGGTCTCGCGGTTTTACTGACAAATTATAATAAAAATAGATAAATAATAAAGCCTGATATAGGTTTGTTATTAACAACACCAATTTTAAGCGATATAAAGAATAAACTTGCTACCTGACGTAGCTAAATTCTTTGTGTTTATTTTTAAGCAATAGGACCTCACCACAATGGCTGGAACATCTTTTACTTTAGATCAAAGCAAAACCTCACAAGCGAATTCATCTAATGGATTTGGTGGAGATAACTCTACTCGCTTTGCGTTAATTTCACTGACATCATTGTTTTTTATGTGGGGATTTATTACCTGCTTAAATGACATTTTGATCCCCCATTTAAAGGCCATTTTTTCGTTAAGTTATGCACAGTCTATGCTAGTGCAATTTTGCTTTTTTGGTGCTTACTTTTTGGTTTCTCTGCCTGCAGGATGGTTTGTCGAAAAAATGGGCTATCAAAAAGGCATTGTGGTCGGTTTAGTGATTGCGGCTTTGGGTTGTTTAATGTTTTATCCCGCCGCTTCTTTACATAGTTATCCTGTTTTTTTGGCGGCTTTATTCGTTTTAGCTAGTGGTATTACCGTTTTGCAAGTTTCTGCAAATCCTTATGTGACCTTACTGGGTAAAAAAGAAACCGCTTCGTCACGATTAACCATGACCCAAGCGTTTAATTCTTTAGGCACAACTATCGCACCTTATTTTGGCGCTTTATTAATTTTAAACGAAGTCACTGATTCAATGTCAGCGAACAGTGCTGAATCGGTACAACTGCCTTATTTAGGACTGATGGCGGCCTTGTTAGTGCTTGCTGCTATTTTTGCTTTCTTAAAACTTCCACATATTGAAAGTGCTGAGGTGGTTGACGGAGAAAAAATTGAAGGGTCGGCATGGCAGTATCGCCATCTAGTTTTAGGTGCTATCGGTATTTTTGTTTATGTTGGCGCAGAAGTGTCAATTGGCAGCTTTTTGGTGAGCTTTTTAGGCGAAACTGATATCGCCGGTTTAGAAGAAACTCAAGCGGCAAAGTACCTTACTTATTATTGGGGCGGAGCTATGGTTGGGCGCTTTATTGGCGCTGCAGTCATGCAAAAAATTGATGCGGGTAAAACCTTAGCCTTTAATGCGCTTTGTTCAGTGGTTTTAATTGCCACCACTATTTTAAGCTCTGGCAGCATAGCGATGTGGGCAATTTTATTAGTAGGGTTATTTAACTCTATTATGTTTCCAACTATTTTTAGTTTGGCGTTAAGTGGCCTTAAAAAGCACACCAGCCAGGGAGCGGGCATCCTTTGCTTAGCGATCGTTGGTGGCGCCATCGTCCCTGTATTACAGGGCCTGTTAGCGGATAGTGTTAGTGTGCAGTTTGCTTTTATCTTACCTTTGTTTTGTTACGTCTATATCGTCTTTTACGGTTTGAAGGGTAGCAAGGTAGTCACAGAAAAATAATGAATATGAACGCAATGAAATACTTAAAATTTAACAAAAAAAATTGGTTTCTTATCACGCTTTCGTTATTAATTCTTGGTTGCAGCCCTGCTGAAAATTCGACGTTAACGGGGCAAGAGACACAAGCTATTGATAGCAATAAAGCCGATAAGATTTGGCCTCAACTTGAAAGTGACGTTAAAAAAGATGCGCAAGTCGAGCAAAGAGTAGCTGACTTACTCGCTAATATGACCTTGCAACAAAAAGTGGCGCAAATGATCCAACCAGAAATTCGTGATATTACCCTCGAGGATATGCGAACCTATGGTTTTGGCTCATATTTAAATGGTGGTGGGGGTTTCCCCAATAATAATAAGCATTCTACCCCTGCAGATTGGGTTTTATTGGCTGAAAAAATGTATCAAGCATCTGTTGATGATTCACTCGACGGTTCAACAATTCCAACGATGTGGGGCACTGATGCGGTGCACGGTCATAATAATGTTATCGGGGCGACACTTTTCCCTCATAACATTGGCTTGGGTGCAGCAAATAATCCGACACTTATTGAGAAAATAGCAGAAATAACCGCGACCGAAGTCATGGTTACCGGTATTGATTGGGTGTTTGCTCCAACTGTTGCCGTGGTTAGAGATGATCGTTGGGGAAGAACCTATGAAGGCTACTCAGAAGATCCTGAAATTGTTCGCTTATACGCAGCGTCAGTCGTCAAAGGTTTACAAGGTCATGCCAATAAAGATTTTTTAGGTGATAAACGCGTGATCAGTACCATTAAACATTTTATCGGTGACGGCGGTACGCAAGGTGGCGATGATCAAGGCGAAAACATAGCGAGCGAGCAAGAGCTCTTTACTGTGCATGCCCAAGGCTATGTTGGCGGTTTAACTGCGGGTGCTCAGTCGGTAATGGCTTCATTTAATAGTTGGCATGGAGATAAAGTCCATGGTCATAAATATTTGCTAACCGATGTCTTGAAAAATAGAATGGGTTTTGACGGCTTTGTTGTCGGTGATTGGAATGGTCACGGGCAAGTTAAAGGCTGTATCAAAGAAAATTGCGCTCAAGCGGTTAATGCTGGCTTAGATATTTTTATGGTGCCAACAGAAGCATGGCGACCACTTTATGACAATATAATTGCACAAGTAAAGCAAGGCGATATTCTGCAGTCACGTATTGATGATGCCGTAACGCGTATTTTACGGGTAAAGGTCCGCGCCGGGCTTTTTGAAAAGCCCAGTCCTGCCAAGCGTGTTTTATCAGGGAACATCGCTTTAATTGGCGGGGAGTCGCACCGCGAAGTTGCTCGTCAGGCGGTTCGCGAATCCTTAGTGTTGTTAAAAAACAACGGACAGCTCTTACCTTTATCACCTAAGCAACATATCTTAGTAGCGGGCGATGCCGCTGATAATATCGGTAAACAGTCTGGGGGCTGGAGTATTACTTGGCAAGGAACTGGTAATAAAAATTCAGACTTTATCGGTGGCTCTTCTATTTATTCTGGGATAGAACAACAAGTCAGTGCCGCAGGTGGTCAAGTAACCTTGAGTGTTGATGGCAGTTACACAAACAAACCCGATGTAGCGATTGTCGTTTTTGGTGAAGAACCTTATGCTGAAGGGCATGGTGATATTGATAACCTTGAATATCAGCGCGGTCATAAAAAAGATTTAGCGTTACTTACATCACTTAAAGCAAAAGGAGTACCTGTTGTTGCTGTTTTTATTAGTGGTCGACCTATGTGGGTCAATGCTGAACTCAATGCTAGCGATGCATTTGTCGCTGCGTGGCTACCGGGCTCTGAGGGTAAGGCAATCGCAGATGTTTTATTGAAAAGCCCAGCTGATAATATCCAACACGACTTTACCGGTAAATTGTCTTTCTCTTGGCCTAAATTACCAACACAAATTGTCAATCGTTTTGACGAAGACTACCAACCATTATTTTCATATGGCTATGGTTTAACCTACCAAGACGACACTTTATTAGCTGACTTGTCTGAGCAATCTAATGTGGCGCTTAATACGCATTTAATTACCGATATTTTCTTAGGTAAGGCGATAGCGCCTTGGAAAATGTTATTGTTTTCTCAACAACAAAACATTGAAATAGAGTCGAGTAGTGAATCACTTAAAGGAATTTCTTATCGAACGGTTGATAAAGAGATACAAGAAGATTCATTTCGACTTAAGACCACTGGCGCAGCGAGTGCGGGAGTTAAATTTATTAACAGCAACGGTTTTAGAGAAGATCTTACTAGTGAACTCGAAAAAAATGCTGACTTAACATTTTCAGTTAAAAGAGACAGTGATATTAATGCGCCTGTTTATATCACCATGAATTGTGAAACGCTTGGCGATACCGCAAATTGTCAGGCAAGTTATAATATTCAAGCACAATTAGCGGCATCTAAGCAGGGTGAGTGGCAAGATATTGCTATTAGCTTACATTGCTTTGCTGAAAAAGGTCTGCAGCTGAGTAAAGTTGCTGTGCCTTTTGAATTGCGTACCTCGGGCGCGATTAATTTATCTGTTAACCATATTCGATTCGTGCCAAATAAAGCGACTAGCGCGCCATTGAACTGCCCGCAGTAGTCTATTTAACTTAAATGATAAGGATAAGGATAAGTCTGATTGTTGAGCTTTATCCTTTTTTCTGGTCGAATTAGCGTATTTATTGATAATGACCATATTCGATTAATGCCAAATAAAGCGACTAGCGTGCCATTGAACTGCCCGCAGTAGTCTATTTAACTTAAAGGATAAGGATAGGATAAGGCTGATTGTTGAGCTTTATCCTTTTTTTTGGTCGAATCAGCGTATTTATTGATAATGACCATATTCGATTAGTGTCAAATAAAGCGACTAGCGCGCCATTGAACTGCCCGCAGTAGTCTATTTAACTTAAAGGATAAGGATAAGGATAAGGATAAGGCTGATTGTTGAGCTTTATCCTTTTTTCTGGTCGAATCAGCGTATTTATTGATAATGACCTTACGGTTGTCGCTATGTGCGTGTAAACTTGCTGATAATATTTACAATATCAAAAGAAAATCAAATGAATCAAGAAGAAAACTATCCGATTGGAACGCCAGGCAAAAAATGGACTGAAAAAGAAAATGTTCAGTGGTTTAAAGCACAAACGGTAACCCGTTCATATCAAGATGAAGTCGTTGAAAAGATAAACGCGTTAAAAGAAGATTTTGATGTTCTTCAATATGGCGCATTATCGCTTGATGAAAGTCGTTATCCTTTGTATGTGATTAAGACAAAAAACTGGCAAGACAATAAAAAAACAGTTTTAGTGACCGGTGGTGTTCATGGCTATGAAACCAGTGGAGTGCAGGGGGCATTACGTTTTGCCCAAACACAAGCCAGCAAATATGCGGAACACTTTAATATTGTCGTTGCGCCTTGTATCAGCCCTTGGGGTTATGAAACAGTTAACCGTTGGAATTGCAAAGCGATAGATCCCAATCGTTCTTTCTATCAAAACAGCCCAGCCCAAGAGTCAGCAGCGATAATGAAGTATGTTGCCGAGCTCAACAGTGATATTTTTGTACATATAGATTTACACGAAAC
Source organism: Colwellia sp. BRX8-5 (assembly GCF_014077325.1). Lineage (NCBI taxonomy): Bacteria > Pseudomonadati > Pseudomonadota > Gammaproteobacteria > Alteromonadales > Colwelliaceae > Colwellia > Colwellia sp. BRX8-5. The sequence continues at coordinate 137,441 of NZ_JACGVR010000004.1, read as the reverse complement.
GACTGACACCGATAATTCAACATTTCGACCAGCACTTTGTGCTCGAGATGCGATAGAAGAAAAAGAATGGCAAATCCCTGATGGCTTTTATTTAGTCGCCGATAGCGTGAAGCCAGTCGCTGACTTTCAAAAAGCGATTATTGATGCTGTTGAAGAAGTTACCCATATAGCGCCTGCTGACGAAAGCGGTAAATTGATCGGTGTACCCCTTGAACAGCCGGGCGTTATTAATTATGCTGCGCGCGAGTTAGGATTATGTATGGGCTTAACCAATGCTAAATTCTTAACCACCACCGAAGTTTACCCCGACAGCCCAAAAGTTGATGATGAAAACTGCATTCTAGCGCAAGTGGCTGCTATAACGGGTGGTTTAGATTATATTTTAAAAAGTGAATAACCTGATAAAACCGAAAAATTTGCACACTAAAACATTTTCATAATGTTAAGTTCGTGCTATTTTTCTCTGACATTTAATTTTAGGAATTATTATCCATGCCAAAGGCCAGTGATATAAAGAAAAATGCTGCGGTAGAGCATAACGGAAAAGTATTTATTGTAAGAGATATAGAGCGTTCAGTTCCTCAAGGTCGTGCCGGTGGTAGTTTATACCGTATGCGTATGTACGATGTTGTCACTGGCGGTAAGATTGATGAGACGTTTAAAGACTCAGATATGCTGAACTTCGCTGACCTAAGCCGACGTCCCGCGATGTTTTCATACATCGATGGTGATGAATATGTCTTTATGGACAATGAAGATTACACGCCATACAACCTTAACAAAGAAAGTATTGCTGACGAAGCTCTATTTATTTGTGAAGATACCTTAGGTTTATCAATTATTATTGTTGATGGTGCTGCGGTTGGTATTGATTTACCCCCGAGTGTTGAACTGGTTATTACTGAAACAGACCCATCAATTAAAGGTGGTTCGGCAACAGCTCGCACTAAGCCGGCAATTTTATCTACGGGCTTAACCGTACAGGTGCCTGAACATATTTCAATCGGTGATAAAATCAAAGTGAACACTGAAGAACGTAAATTTATGGGACGCGCTGAGAAATAAAGTCTCGTTTACTTTATCTCCACTTTTATAAAGCCAGCATTTGCTGGCTTTATTGATCTAACCATTAGGTTAGTTGTTAGCGGTGTAACAGTTGGAATCTTTGGTTGAGAATAAGTTTCTTGGTATATTGATGTTTTGGTCGACTGAGAATTTTTGCTGTGTCGCCCATCTCTACCACTTGTCCTTTGCTTAAAACCATTATCTTATCGCTAAAATGCCTAACAATACCTAAGTTATGAGAAATTAAAATATAAGCGAGTCCCATCTGTTCTTGTAAATCGAGCAACAGGTTAATCATTTGCGAGCGCAGCGAAGGGTCGAGAGAAGCTAAGGCCTCATCTAATATAATCACCTGTGGTTGTAATATTATCGCGCGAGCTAATGATATGCGCTGTTTTTGACCACCAGAGAACATATGTGGATAAAAATTCATATGTTCAGCGAGCAAACCTACTTTTTGTAATGTTTCTCGTATTAGACAATGGCGGTCTTCTTCATTTAATTTGGTATTGATCAACAAAGGTTCATTCAGTAGTTGCCCAATGGTTAAGCTTGGGTTCAATGTTGTCCCAGAGTCTTGAAATATCATCCGTACATGCTGGCATCTTTGCTTAAAGTCTCCAGGTTGTAATGTTTGGCCATTAAGTTTTATGCTGCCCGTTGAAGGCAGTTCCGCACCAACCAATAATTTTGCTAAGGTTGATTTACCCGATCCGGTTTCTCCAACAATAGCTAAGGTATGGTGAGCTTGTACCTCAAATGAAATCGGTTCGAGTGCGGTAAAATATTTTTGATTAAACCATTTTCTGCCTATTCTAAACGACTTACTTAAGTTATTAACCTGTAATAATATTGGCATATTAATAACTTCCCTTTAGCGAGAAGTGGCAACTAAATTGATGACCATGATAGTTTGTTACCTTAGGTGCTACAACACAGGCCTGTTGCGCTCTAGGGCATCTTGGGCCTAATCGGCAACCTATAGGTAAATGTTGTAAAATAGGAATACTGCCAGGTAGCGCCATTAACCGTGATTTTGCTGGCAAGCCACTATTTGACTTTGGACTACTATCAACGAGTGCTCGAGTGTAGGGATGAAACGGTTGTTCAAATATGTGCTTGGTGGTACCCGCTTCAACAAATTGTCCGCTGTACATCACCGTAATGGTATTTGTCCAATGTGTGACATTCTCAAGGTCATGACTTATCAATAATATCGACATGTTTTTTAATTGGTTTAAACTCGCCAATAGGCGAAAAATTTGCCCTTGATTGGTACTCTCCATTGCCGCGGTGGGTTCATCTGCAATGAGGAGAATAGGGCGTTTAGCGAGTGCCATGGCGATCATTACTCGCTGACATAACGCTTCATTAAGCTGATGAGGATATTTTTTTAAACAAATTTTATGCTGCTTAATACCGACTTTATGTAAGAGACTAATCGCGGTTTCTTTACGTTGTTGATTTTTTTGCCAAAAATAACCGGTTAATTGTTCGCCATCAACCGCCTCGGTAAGTTGCATCCCTATGGTCATCGTTGGGTCTAAGCACGCCATCGGCTCTTGAAATATCATCGCGACATCTTTTGAAATAATGGCTTTGCGTTCATCAACAGATAAGCGCATTAAATCTTTTCCTCGCCAGTGAAACCTATCAGCGTCAACATGCCATTTTTCATCAAGTACGCCGATAATAGCCTGAGCCAATAAAGATTTTCCTGAACCAGACTCTCCAACTAAACCACGAACTTCACCCTCTTTCATGGTTAAACTGACGCGATCAACCGCTAAAATAGGGTTGGTCGCTGATTTCAGCACAATAGACAAATTTCTGATATCGAGAAGGTTCATTAAGCTTCCTTACTGATTTTAAGGGCGTGTCTCATGCCTTCACCAACTAAATTAGTTGCCACCACGGCAAAAAGAATCGCCAAACCAGGTAGATAAACCGTCCACGGGGCAATATAGAATAAATCGATACCGTTTTTTAGCATCGCCCCCCATTCTGCCATGGGAATTTGTGCGCCTAATCCAAGAAAGCCTAATGCAGCAATATCGAGTATCGCAGCAGATTGGGCTAACGTTGCTTGGCTAATTAATTTCTCTAAAACATTAGGAAAAACAGAGTGATATAAAATTCTAAATGAACTTGCTCCGTCTAATCGTGAAGCCAGAACATAGTCTTTTCTGAACTCTTGAGTAACGACATTACGGGTTATATGAACAAATTGTGGGATAAGCACAATAATAATCGCCCATAAGGTATTGCTCAACCCTGGCCCCAAGATAGCGACAATAACAATTGCTAGCAATAAAGAAGGAATAGATAAAATTACATCAAGAAAATGGTTAAGAAAACTTGATTTTATTCCTGATGTTAAAGCAGATACCGAGCCAATAACACCACCAATACCTAAAGAAATAAGCACTACAACAAAACTTAAGCCAAAAGTCAGTGATGTGCCGTGCATTAAGCGAGACAACATGTCACGACCCAAATTATCGGTGCCTAATAAAAAACTGACATTACCATCTTCGTGCCATGCTGGTGGCAGTAATAAAAAATCTAAGTGATTTTCAACGGGAGTATAAGGTGTAATAAAAGGTGCAAATAAAGCGAGAATTGTTAAGAAAATAAAACAGCTAAAACCTATCATCACTACGGGTTTTACTTTGAAATTATGCCAAAGTTGCAGTAATGGTGAAGGAAACTCTTCCTCTAAGTATATTTTATCACGCGCCATTTCGACTCTCTCTTGCTAAAGGATTAAGTGCTGCATAGATAAAATCGATGACAATATGCACAATAAAAATAAAACTAGAAAGCGCTAAAAGCCCACCTTGAATTGAAGTATGGTCACGCTGAAATATACTTTCTATTAACCATCGGCCGATGCCTGGCCAGCTAAAGATAACTTCAGTCACCATGGCAATAGTTACTAAGTTAGCAAACTGTAAACCAACATCTCGAATAACGTGCACCATAGCATTTCGTATCGCGTGATGATAAATAATTTGCTTAAAGCTTAGCCCTTTTGCTTTAGCCGCACGTATGTATTGGCTGTCGAGCACATCCATCATTGCCGTGCGAGCTAAGCGTACAAAGATGGTCGCTGGAGCTAGGGCGATAACACACGCAGGTAGAAATATATGTGCGCTGGCATCTTGAAAGGCTTGCCACTTATAAGGACTGTCACTTAATAAAATATCTATAAACTGTATGCCAGTAACATGTTCTATTTCAAACACTAAGCTGAGCTGTCCTGCTGATGGCAACCAACCTAATTGGATAGAAAAAATAAGAATGGCTAATAGGCCTAACCAAAAAACAGGAATTGAATAACCCAGCATAGAAATAGTTAAAATAATATTATCGGTAGCTTTACGGTGTTTAATGGCGGCAATAAAGCCAATAGGAATACCAAAGACCATAGCAATGAAAAGTGCCACTAAAGACAGTTCAATTGTCGCGGGTAAAAAGCGCATGATCTCGTTACTTATAGACAATTGGCTGGCCATTGAAATACCTAAGTCTCCCTGGAAAAGATGACTTATATACGAAAAGTATTGCTGAGCAATATTATTATTTGTTTGATACTGCTCAGCTAAAACTATCAATTGCTTAGGTGTCGCATTGATTTGCCCAGAAATATTGATTAATTGTTCACCAGGAAATAAAAAGCTCAAACTAAAAGACAGTAATGTCAGTAGAAACATGGTGAAAATGAATAAGTTTAGACGGCGTAGGGTAAATATCAGCATATTAGTTTTTACTCACCCTGCTAAAGTCGATGCCACCAAAGGGAGATAATAGTTCACCCTTAACAATGTTTTTCCTTGCTTGAAATCGTTTAGAGTGAGCAATGGGAATTAACGGCACTTCAGTTGAAATAATCGCTAACGCTTGACTATAAAACTTTTTACGTTGGGCCACATTTGTTGTTTCTAATGCTCGCTGTATTAAGTTATCAAACTTTTTATGACACCAAAATGTTCTGTTGTTACCACTTCTAGCTGATGAACAGCTCAACAGTGGTGTAAAAAAGTTGTCTGGGTCTGGGTGATCCGCCGACCAGCCTAATAAAACACTCTGATGCTCACCTTTTGACAGCTGTTCAAGAAAAGAGCCCATATCGAGAGAGTTTTCAATTAACACATTAATACCTATTTTCTTTAAATCGGCTTGAATTAACTTTGCCATAGTAACCGCGTCTGGATTATATGCCCGTTGTACCGGTAACGCCCAGAGATTCATAGTAAAACCGTTAGGAAAGCCAGCCTCAGTTAGTAATCTTTTAGCTTCAGCTAAGTCAAATGTTTGCGGTAAAGTATTCTTATCATAAGCCCAAGAGGTTGTTGGTAATAAACTATGTGCTATATCGGCTCTAGATTGATAGACAGTATCAATAATGGCTTGCTTGTTAACGGCTAATGCAACGGCTTGACGTACTTTTACATTATTAAAAGGTGGCTTTAAGGTATTAAAACCAAGATAACCGACATTAAAAGAAGTCACCGCTTGTAGCTCTAATTCAGGTTTACTTTTTATTTTGTTATGAGCAATGGGGAAAGCAATTACATCACATTCACCCGCTAATAATTTTGTTAATCGCCCTGTATTACTGGGCGTTATATCAAAAATAAGTTGCTCTAAAGTACTTGGTTGATCCCAGTACGTTTTATGGGGGGCATAGCGAATATAGGCGCCGGGACGATAATCTTTTAGTTTAAAGGGACCCGTACCAATGGGCAGCGTGTCTATTTCTCGCTTAATATTTTTTAACACTAAGGTGTCAGCATATTCCTTTGATAATATGACGGCAAAGTCACTGGCAATGTTAGCCAAAATTGAACTGTCTGCGTATTTGAACTTAAAACGTATAGTGTACTCATTGATTTTTTCAATACTTTCAACGACATTTGAAAAACTTACACTTTGAAAAAAAGGGTACTTTCCACCTGAAACTTGATGAAAAGGGTGCTTAGGTAATAAAATACGGTTAAAACTGAACAGTACATCATCGGCATTAAAAAAACGTGTTGGGGTAAAATAATCGGTTTGATGAAAGGCAACATTTTTGCGTAAATAAAAAGTAACCATTTTACCGTCACGCGTCACATGCCATGACTTTGCTAACGACGGAGCAATAGTGTTTTCTTCGCCTCTAAATGAAATTAATCGGTTATAGAGTTGATTAGACGTAGCATCAATGGTGGTACCAGAGGTAACCGTTTGCGGATTAAAGCTTTCAGGAGAGCCTTCAGAGCAATAGACAATACTATGGTCAGTTAATGAGGGATCATTATCAATATCACATGCCGTTATCCAACATAAAAATGGCAAGGTCATTATCTTCAATAAATGTTTTTTAACAGCGAATATCGACATATAACTCAACTACCCTTCGTCTACTGCACTTTCTAATAAGTTATACTTTTTCAAGTAACCTCTTAGTTGATGATAGGTTAATTTGAGTGCGTCGGCAGTTTTCTTTTGGTTATACTGACAATTTTCTAAAGCTGATTGAATCAAATCAATCTCATAGTCTTGAGAAAGGTCTTTTAATGATAAAGGGAAGACCAATGATTGACTAACGGGTAACTGTTGATGGATCACCTCTTGGCGTTTTTCCTCTTTGTTCTCTTTATCAACACTCGGCGCTGCTACCGATATCCTGTCTTGGGTTTTAATACGCTGAGAAGGTCGGTAAGGTGACTCAAACGGGTCAATGACTAAGTCATGCACGGGTAAATGTGGGTTATTGCAACGATAAACACTACGCTCGACAACATTTTTTAATTCTCGTACGTTTCCAGGCCAATGATATTCAAGCATGGCACGTTTCGCTTTTTCAGTAAAACCGCTAAAGAGCTCAAATTCTAATTCGCGCGCCATGTTAATCGCAAAGCTTTCAGCTAACATCATGATGTCTTCAGTACGTTCTCGAAGTGGTGGTAGGGTGATAACATCAAAAGCAAGTCGGTCAAGTAAATCTGCTCTAAATTCACCCGCATCGGCTAAGGTGGGTAAGTCTTCATTGGTTGCGGCAATTAAGCGCACATTGGTATTAATAGTTCTTGAGCCACCCACACGCTCAAACTCACCGTATTCAACGACTCTTAATAGTTTTTCTTGAATTAAACCCGAGGTATTGGCTATTTCGTCAAGAAAGAGGGTGCCATTGTCCGCACGCTCAAAACGACCTTCATGGCGTTTACTCGCGCCGGTGAATGCACCACTGTCATAGCCAAATAATTCTGTTTCTAATAAATTTTCATTTAATGCCGCACAATTAAGCTTTAAATAATTTTGATCCCAACGTTTAGATAAGTAATGAAGCCGAGCCGCAATAAGCTCTTTACCTGTCCCTCTTTCTCCAATAATAAGCACAGGTTTACTCAAAGGCGCTACTTGTGAGACTTGCTCTAAAACTTCAAGAAAATTATTTGCTTGTCCAAGAAGATTATCCTTTTGGTTAAAACGCGACATTACTTGACCTAATAATTGGTTTATTTCACTAACAAATAGTGTATTTTATTAATCACCAGGTTTGAAGTGTTTTTTTTAATTATAATAACTTTATTTAAAACATGAAGTTAAGTTAATAGTAAAACTTGGCGCAAAACATGAATAAAGGATATCAGTAACATTAAATTAAATTATTGAATGAGGAAGTTGTTATGGGTATTTTTTCTAGGTTTACAGATATTATTAATTCGAATATTAACAACCTGTTAGATAAAGCAGAAGATCCTGCAAAAATGGTACGATTGATCATTCAAGAAATGGAAGATACTTTAGTTGAAGTACGTTCGTCATCTGCTAAAATTTTAGCAGATAAGAAAGATTTATCTCGTCAAGCGACTCGTTTTGAAAAAGATGAGCAACAATGGCAAGAAAAGGCTGAACTAGCCTTAAGCAAAGGCCGTGAAGATTTAGCAAGAGCGGCGCTCGTTGAAAAGAAAAAGTGTGCAGAGAATGCATTGTCACTTTTAGATGAGTTGAACCACGTTGATGATCATATTGCTAAATTACAAAGTGAAGTTTCTCAGTTACAAGAAAAATTAGCGGATGCAAAAGTAAGACAAAAAGCAATTATCATGCGAGAAAAAACAGCGACGTCTCGTTTAAAAGTTAAAAAGAATATCGATAGTGGTCGAGTTAATGACGCACTGAGTCGCTTTGATAGTTATGAACGTAAAATTGATGATATCGAATCACAAGTTGAGTCCCTTGATTTAGGGAGCAAATCATTAGCAGATGAAATCTCTGATTTAGAATCTGATGAAAATATTGATGATGAATTAGCGCAATTAAAAGCTAAAATGAAATCAGATAAGAAAAACTAAATAACTCAGTTTGTGTTGAATAACTTATAAGGAGAAGTACTGTGGAAGAACTTATAATGGTTCCTGTCATCATTTTTATGTTGTTAGTTGCCCCTATTTGGTTGATTTTACATTACCGAAGTAAGCGCCAGATAACCCAAGGTTTTAGTGAAGAAGAGTACAAGCAATTATCTGAACTTTCTGAATTAGCCGATAAAATGACCGAGAGAATTAAAACGCTTGAAGCTATTTTAGATGCTGAAACACCTGACTGGAGAAGCAAGGTATGACAGACAAGCGCCGTGGTGAATTATACAGAAACTCGAGCCAAGGAAAAATTGCTGGCGTCTGTGCTGGTCTAGCTGATTACTTTGGCTGGGAAACATGGTTAGTGCGTATTCTAGTGGTTTCGGGTGTTTTACTAGGTATGGGTTGGTTTGTGGTTATTTATATTGCTGGTTGGTTTATTTTAGATAAAAAACCAGGCGCTACCGCTAAAAAACCACAACCAGCACAATCACAATATGCATCAGCTACCATGCACACAGAAGAAGAACTTTCTTCTGAGTCTATCAAGGTGAAGTCGCGTATTTGGCAATCTGGAGAGCCGCCTAAACAAGCTTTTCAGGATATTAGACATAAATTTAAATCCCTAGAAAGGGAAGTTCGAGCGATGGAGCATTATGTTACCTCACCTGAGTTTACTGTTTCTCGAGAAATCAATAAGTTGTGATCAACAAAAAATTAAAAAGCGGCTTTTGCCGCTTTTTTAGCTTGTTCGCTTAACAAATAGTTAAGCGTACGACTTGTCTTTGTGATTAAGTGTATCCATTAAATATTAATATAACTTTCAGTAAGATAATTCATGGCATTTATAAATAAAAAAAAGCTGAATAAATTAAAGCAAAAAGCGAGTGATTTATTAAATCGAACGCTCGACCAACACGTTACTTTGGCCGTTACAGGTCTCAGTCGTAGTGGCAAAACAGCCTTTATTACTTCTTTAGTCAACCAACTCGTTAATGAAAGCAATCATTCACAGCTTGGTTTTTTTAATGTTGTTCATCAAGGGCGCTTCATTGCCGCTAAACGAGTGCCTCAAAAGCATTTACACATTGGCCGTTTTGAATATGACCGAGCAATGTCAGCTTTTTCGCAAAATGAACCAACATGGCCTGAGCCGACCCATGGTATTAGTGAGATGCGACTTGCTATTCGTTATAAGCCCAAAGAGTCATTGTTGAAATATGCCAGTGATACAGCAACTTTATACCTAGATATTACTGATTATCCAGGAGAGTGGTTACTTGATCTACCGATGTTAAATCAAACGTTTGAACAGTGGTCACAACAAACAACAGCATTATTGCTTACCGAACCTAGGTTTAAATCAGCAGAAAGCTTTATAGAAAAAGTGAATCAAATAGATCCCTTTGCCAAGGTCGATGAGCAAAGGTTGGCTGATTTATCAAAAGAATATACTGAGCTTTTATTACACTTTCGTCACGAACTTGGTTTGTCGGTTATTCAGCCTGGACGCTTTATTTTACCTGGAGAATTAGCAGATGCGCCTATTTTGCAATTTTTCCCTTTCACTGCTTTTGAAACAATGGATAAAAATGCTTATCAAAATGCCAGTGATGACTGTTTAATCGGTATGCTAAGAGCAAGGTTTATTGAATATAAAGAACGTGTTGTTAAAGCTTTTTATAAAGAACATTTTGTTAATTTCGATAGACAAATTGTATTAGCAGACTGTTTAACTCCGTTAAATAATGGTCCTGAGAGTTTTGCTGATTTGAAAACAGCGATGACCATGATCATGGAAAGCTTTAGCTATGGTCAAAGTAGTTTGTTTTCTCGTTTGTTTGCGCCAAAAATTGATAAGTTATTATTTGCTGCGACCAAAGCTGACCATGTTACGCCAGAGCAACACCATAACTTAGTAAAATTACTCGACCAGCTTGTTTATCAAACTAAACATCAGTTAAATTATGATGTTATTGAAATGAAAACACTGGCACTAGCTTCTGTTAAAACGACACAAGCAGGAACGAGTCGTTACCAAGGGCAAGACATTCCTGTGCTTCGTGGCAAACGCTCTGAAAATGGAGAGCTAATTACGGTTTTTCCGGGGGCGGTGCCGAGTAAATTACCCGAACAAGATTATTGGCAGCAAGAGACTTTTAATTTTATTAGCTTTGCTCCGATGGATCCGATTGGACAACATGAATGTCTACCTCACCTGCGTATGGACCAAGTAATGCAGTTTTTACTTGGTGATAAAATGAAATGAAATGATTGTTGATGTGTTGGCCGCTAAGCATAGTGCTTACCAGCCATCGATACGTATGGACCAAGTAATGCAGTTTTTACTTGGTGATAAAATGAAATGAAATGATTATTGATGTGTTGGCCGCTAAGCATAGTGCTTACCAGCCATCGATACGCATGGATCAAGTGATGCAGTTTTTACCCGGTGATAAATAAAATGATCGACCTTGATAAATATAAGAATAAAGCAAGTAATACCATTTTGCTTGGAGATAAAATAGATGAATGAACTCGATGAAAAATATCAACAGCAAATTCTTTTTGAAAATGATGAGTTAACGACAAAGAAAAGTCATTTACCTTCAAATGGCCAACAAGTTATTGTCGGTAATGACGATTGGCAGGCATCAGAAGATTTATCGTTGATTAAGCAAGGGTATTTAAATGATGATAACCCACAGGAAAAAACTAGGCCTCGTTGGTTATGGCGGGTTGTAGGCACTGTTTTTGCTGGCGTTGTTATGGTAGAAACCTTTACATTTTTTCAACAGGGCTTTGCTCAATCTCCTATTTTAGCTGGTCTGTATGGTGTTCTGCTCTTTGGTTTGTCAGTTATTGTTGGTTCAACGGCGATACGAGAGTATTCAGCATTAAGACAATTTAAACGCCAGCAAAGTACACAAGCAAAAGCAAAAGATATATTAGCAACTGACTTAGCTTCCCCTCGACATATTGACGCAAAAGCTTTATGTGAAAGTATTTCAGCAAACTTACCTTGTGATTTGATGTCTGAGCATGAAAAAAGTTGGCAGTCGTTGGTCAAAGAGGAATACAGTGATGAAGAGTTACTCCAATTATACTCCCGTGAAATACTCTCAAAAGTTGACGAGAAAGCATTAGATGAAGTCGCTAAATTTTCAACAGAAGCCGTAGTATTAGTTGCTTTAAGCCCGATTGCTCTTGTTGATATGATGCTAATGTTTTGGCGAAATTTACGGATGATTGACAAAATTGCCGGCCTTTATGGTTTAAAAATTGGCTACTGGAGTCGAATAAAATTAATTAAACAAGTTTTCATTAACATGGCTTATGCCGGCGCGAGTGAGTTAGTCATTGATTTAGGAGCTGACTTGGTTGGTGCTGAACTATTAGGTAAATTATCTGCGCGCATGGCACAAGGACTCGGCGCGGGTATGTTAACGTCACGCTTGGGTATTCAAACTATTAAGCTTTGTCGACCCATTCCTTTTGAAGAAAACACCCCTAAAATAGCTCAAGTGAGGAAAAAAATACTCAGTCAGGTAAAAAAATTATTAATAAGGTAGTTTTATTCCTTGTGAGGCATAAATAAGTTGTTTTTATCTTATTGATTTTATTTGTTATTGTTTTTGTATTTACATTTTTGTAATTTTTTCTATACGCTATTATTATCTGGTTAAATAATAGTCAGTTAGCGTTTGGTATTTTTCCCGTCAAGCTTGTTTTATTATCAGTGAAGAACATGACTCACTCATTGGTGAGTGAATAATGATAAAAATTAAAATAAGGTAATATCATGGGGATGGCGACGAAGTATATTTCGCGAGTTGCTGATGAAAATGGTCACATTCATTGGTCAGATGAAGAAAATAGCGTTTGGCAGGAATTGATCACTCGTCAATTAAAATGTGTTGAAAACAAAGCGTGTGACGAATATAAATTAGGCTCAAAATTATTAAATTTACCACATGACCGAATTCCACAGTTGGCAGAAGTTAGTAAAGTACTTAAAGAAACAACAGGTTGGCAGTGCGAGCCAGTACCGGCATTGATTGGTTTTGGTGCGTTTTTTAAGTTGTTATCAGAAAAAAAATTCCCAGTAGCTACTTTTATTCGCAGCCGAGAAGAGTTTGATTATCTGCAAGAACCTGATATTTTTCATGAAATATTTGGCCATTGTCCTTTATTAACCAATAAGTCGTTTGCTGATTACACTGAGGCTTATGGAAAAATGGGTCTTAATGCGACTAAAGAGCAAAGAGTATTTTTAGCTCGTTTATATTGGTTTACGGTCGAGTTTGGTTTATTAGATACCCCTGAGGGTATTAAAGTTTATGGCGGTGGTATTTTGTCTTCACCGAGCGAAACCATTCACGCGACTGAAAGCGAGATTGTTGAACGTGAAAAACTTAACATACTTGACGTATTAAGAACGCCATATCGAATAGATGTTATGCAGCCTATTTATTATATGCTGAATAAAGTAAGTGATTTAGATGATTTAAGAAAGTTTGAAGTGGCTGATATTATGGAGTTGGTTGAGCAAGCACAAGCCTTAGGCTTACACCCAGCGAAGTTTCCAGCAAAAGAAATTAATAATGTGAGTTAAGGAAAAATAATGACTGAGCAATTATCTGTACAAAAATGTGAAGCATGCCAAGTTGGCGCGCCACAAGTGAGTGATGAAGAGTTACCGGTACTATTAGCACAAATACCAGACTGGATCCCTGAAGTACGTGACGGGGTTATGATGCTTGAACGTGAGTATAAATTTAAGAACTATAAATTATCATGGGCATTTGCAAATAAAGTCTCTGCATTAGCCGAAGAAGAATTCCATCATCCAGCGATTTTATTAGAGTGGGGCAAAGTAAAAATTACTTGGTGGACACATGCTATTAAAGGGCTACACCGTAATGATTTTATTTGTGCAGCAAAAACTGACAAACTTTTGTAATATTTGCTTACATTAGATAATAGCAGCCTCCTACCTCAGGGGGCTTTTTTTTGTTGTACAAATTAGTTTACAATACCGAACAGGAATACTTGGCTATTAAGGTAAGGTAAATGCGTTTAGAAATTGTTTGTTGCGATCGAGTCGGCATTGCCCGAGAAGTATTAGAAATATTTGTTGAACATGAAATCAATTTACGTGGCATTGAACTAAAGCAGCCAGGCGAAATTTTTATCAACATACCTGACTTAGAATTTAGCCAATTACAAACTTTTATGCCACGTTTACGTTTAATTGAAGGCGTGAATGATGTAAAAACAACACCTTTTATGCCCTCTGAACGTGAGCGCAATGAACTCTCCACGCTCATTAAAACTTTTCCTGATCCCTTTATATCTATTGATGCAAAAGGTGATATCCGTATTGTAAATACCGTAGCTGCCGGTATTATGGGCTGTAAAGATCATGAAATTATTGGCGATAATGTTGGCAATTGGTTAAAAGGCTTTAACTTTAATCGCTGGTTAGATGCCGATGAAGTACTTGCTCAAACGCGTCGCTTAAAGTTTCAAGATGATGACTTTGTGGCTGATATCATGCCTATCCATGTGACCGATCAAAGCGGTATCCCCGTTTTAGCGGGTGCGGTATTAATTTTAAAATCAGAAGCACGTTTAGGCCAACAAATAAGTGCTTTTAAACAAGCGAATGAAAATAATTTTGCCGGTATACAAGCAAGTAGTGGCTCGATGCGTAAAGTTATTCGTGAAGCAAAACGCATGGCACTCCTTGACTCTTCAATGCTCATTGTTGGTGAAACGGGCACGGGCAAAGAGCTGTTAGCTCATGCTTGTCACGCCGCGAGTGATCGCAGTAACAAACCTTTTATGACTTTAAGCTGTGCAGCATTACCTGATGACGATGCAGAAACAGAACTTTTTGGTGCAGGTTCAAAAGGCGAGAATAAAGCTAAACGGGGTTTATTTGAATCAGCAGACGGTGGCACAATATTTCTAGATGAAGTGGGGGAGATGTCACCTAAATTACAAACTAAAGTACTGCGTGTCATTCAAGATGGTACTTTTCGTCGCGTCAATGACGAGGAAGAGATTAGGGTCAATGTCAGGATCATTAGCTCAACCAACTGTGACCTGCTTAGCATGGTTTCTACCGGCGATTTTAGAGAAGACCTTTACTACCGTTTAAATGTACTTGGACTAAATATACCTTCATTACGTGACCGACGTTCGGATATTATCCCTCTGGCTGAATTTTTTATTGTAAAATTTGGTCAACGTATTGGTAAAACGATTGTCACTATGTCAGATGACTGTCGTGATTTTATCGAACATTATCCTTGGCCAGGTAATGTTCGTCAGCTCGAAAATGTATTAATTCGTGCGGTATCATTAATGGAAGGCAGTATTGTGATGACCTCTCATCTGCAATTACCTGCATATACACGTGAACATGGTTATCTAGAAAAGGAATTTGAAGGAACTTTAGATGCTGCGGTTAAAAGTTTTGAAGCTGATTTACTTAGAAAACTATACCCGGCTTATCCTAGTACTCGACAATTAGCGAAAAAATTAGGATTAAGCCATACCGCCATTGCAAATAAATTACGTGAATATGACATCAATAAAAAAACCGTTAAAATTTAAATAATTCATACAGATAACAAATAGAGATATAAAATGAAACTTTTTGGTTATTGGCGTTCGTCCGCTGCATATCGAGTAAGAATTGCTTTGCACTTGAAAAACATTGATTGTGAATCTGTACCCGTTCATTTAGTTAACAATGGCGGTGAACAGCACAGTGCAGCTTATATTGCACTTAATCCAACCCATTTAGTTCCAACGTTAATTGATGAGACAGTTGATGGCGACTTGGTGCTAAATCAAAGTATGGCAATACTTGATTACCTTGATAATAAATACCCTCAACCACAGCTCTATCCTGAAAGTATTTATGCTAAAGCACAAGTGCAAGCACTTGCCTTAGATATCGCGTGTGAAGTACACCCAGTAACAAACTTACGTGTACAACAATATCTCGTCAATACACTAGGTGCTGAAGATAGAGATAAATTAGCTTGGAGTCACCATTGGATGAGCATAGGTTTTGCTGCCTTTGAAGAAAAACTACAAAAGGTATCAGGAAAATACTGCTATGGTGATGATGTCACTATTGCTGATCTTTGCCTTGTTCCACAAGTTTACAATGCAAATCGTTTTAAAGTAGATATGTCAGCATTTCCGCTTATTAATGCCATTGTTGAGCGTTGCAACCAGTTACCCGCTTTTATAAAAGCACTACCAGAAAATCAAGACGATGCTATTTTATAATTGTTAAGTAATAATATAAAAAGATAAAAACTCAATTTCAAATAAAAGTTATTTTAGATCACGTATTCCCTTGCAACTTAGATGAAAACGGGTTGCAATGGTTATTCATCATGCATTCTTTAGATAAATTGAATATTAGGTACCTATGGAAGATCAAGCGCAAAAAGGTAAACAAACCTCCTGGGGCATTATTGCCGTTATTATTGCTATAGTGATAGCCGCCTTAGTTTGGTTATATATGTCATCGACAACCGAACAAGAAGTTGTTGAAGTGGCGCCAGTGGCTATCGTTAAAGCTGAAATTCCGCCCGAGCCTATAGTAGAGCCGATATTAACTGAAGAAGAAGTTTTTCCTTTAGTTGTGACAGAACCCGTCGTTGCTATTGAGCCTGAACCGATATTACCAACCTTAAATGAAAGTGATGTTTGGTTACAAGAAAAGCTACCAAGTTTTACCTGGCGTAAAGAACTGTTAAAGTTGGTCATTGATAAAGATATGATCCGCCGTTTTGTGGTATTCACTGATAATTTTGCACAAGGTAATATCGCTTACGCTCATAGTCCGTTAATTAAACCTAATACTAAATTTTTAGCAAATGAGGTTAGCAACGGGGCAAGTAGTGATTGGAAGTGGGATGAGTCAGCAGCGCGACGTTTTACACTTTATGTTGATTTACTGCGTTCATTTGACAGTGAAACACTGGTGCAGTCGTACTTTGAAATGAAGCCTTTGATTGATCAAGCTTATGCAGAGCTAGGCTATCCAGACGACAACTTTACTGAGGTTTTACATGATGCTATTACCAAGGTCTTGGATATGGAAATTCCAAAAGAATCATTAGACTTAGTTCGCCCCAGTGTGATGTTTCGCTTTAAAGATGAAAAAATAGAAGCCCTTGATGCTGCCGACAAACTGTTATTACGTTTAGGTAAAGAAAACCTATTGGTGATTAAATCAGTCTTATTAGAAATTAATGAACGGTTGGCACGCGAGCGTCCATAATTTAAAGGTAATTCCAAGCTAATTTTAAGGTGATTTTAGCTATATACCTGCTAGTGTGGTTAAAAAAACAGCGAACGATTTTATTTATATAACTAGCGCTTGCATCAAGCTAAATCTTTAGCCATAATTCGCGCCGTTGAAGTGAGAACGACAACTTTCTATGGTGACCCTTTCGGTCCCCTCGCAATGATACTCTGTGAACTCGGCCAGATCCGGAAGGAAGCAACCGCAGCAGACGACTCATGTGCCGAGGTGTGGCTGCTAGGGTTGCCACCACTCTTTTTATCAATCACTTACAATCTTTAGCTACCTTGCAACTTTCAGTACCAACTCTTTACGACTAAAATTCCCCATTTATACATTCGAGCCGGTATTTATCGCTAGCGAAATAATTCCATCTAAAGTTCCAAGAATATCCCGTAACAAACAAGCCAAGAAAATATCAACTTACCGACAGATGATTTTACTGGCAGCAATGTCATTTAAAGGGGGTATGATACTTGTCAGCCGTTAATAAATTATTTGCTAATGTCATCACACATTTATAAATCCTACTTGTAAGCACTGAAACGCTCAAAAATGAGTGCAAAGGGATAATGCAGGTCTATTTATGTCTTTATACTTTTAAGGCCATTTGAGTGGGTTAGCTGGTTTCTGATGAAGTGAAAAGCATTTAGCTAGTTAATGGCTAAAAAATGAATATTAATCGGTATTAAAACTTTAACGGTTTAATATAAGGGCAGGTCATCATTTAAAGGGAATGCTTAAGGGTAAAAGAAAAGCAAGTGAGCATTGACTTGACCACTTGCCTTCTTAATAAATCAAAGAACAGTAGTTAAGTGTTATGAGTTTTCATAAACTCTATTGCCTTACTAATCGCAACTTTTACATTGTTTTCCATTTCAAAACGTTCTGAAGCAGGTAAGTAGAATGACATATCAACTTCATGTCTAATATAACGAGTGGGTAGTTGATTTAGCACTACACAGGTTAGGTCAGCAATAAAATCAGCTTCATATTTCTCTTCTAATTTT
The DNA here is from genome assembly GCF_014077325.1 of Colwellia sp. BRX8-5. Lineage (NCBI taxonomy): Bacteria > Pseudomonadati > Pseudomonadota > Gammaproteobacteria > Alteromonadales > Colwelliaceae > Colwellia > Colwellia sp. BRX8-5. The sequence continues at coordinate 119,673 of NZ_JACGVR010000004.1, read as the reverse complement.
AGCGCGGCAAAATGTTGTACGACTAGTTTTTCATAATAGTTATGAATGTCATCAGATATTCTCATTCCAGCCCTCTTTTACGATTAAATAATAGATTAATTTATTGTTTGTTATTATTTAAGATTAATGCGAGATGAAGCAAAAAGCGAGTTATTTAACAGATATCATCGCGGTTTTTCTGAAACTTCTATTTCGCGCTCTATTTTTGAAATAGCTTGACGACATCGACCTAACCTTTGGTGAAGGGCAAGGACTTCATCCAATATTTTCTTTGCTTTGGCAGGCGTTGCGCTTTGACGAAGTTGCTCTCTTTCATTGAGCATAGCAAGTAAGCGGCGCTCAAACTCGTGGTGCTCTGCTAATTGCTGATAGAGCGCTTGACTGGATTTAAAGAGTTCTTTTGCCGCTTTCTTATAGCGCCTAGCGTTTATCGCTGTTAATCGGTATTGTGCTTCTTGATGAAGCCCTTTGTTTGATCTTATTGCATTGATTATTGATGATATTTGTTGCTCAATACCTTGTAATCTATTTTGCGATAGTTCTTTTTTTCCACTCTTTAATAACCGAGCTAATTCGATAGTTTTACCACGTACCTCATCAACATATGCGCCTATTTTATCACTATTGGTGGCAAATAAAGCTTCTGAAAAGATATCTTTATCTTTTAAAAGATAATGTGATTTAGTCTGCTGATTTTCAGTATCAATAATTTTAGCCTGCTCAGCTAGACTATCTAAAACAGCTGTAATTCTGTCGATTGCTAATTGCATATTTGACGACCTCTTGACCTTGTTATTGAGTGAACCACGCATGATAAGTTAAATTTGCTGACATAGAAATAACGACGATGATGAAAACAGGACGAATAAAGCGGTTACCAAACTTTATTGCCCAATGTGCACCCACAGCAGCACCTAGCATGATAAATATACCCATCGAAATACCGATAATAAAATTAACATAACCAAAATAAATAAAGGTTAATAAACTACAGAAATTACTGACAAAATTAGTTGAACGCGCCAATCCGCAGCTCAGTAATATGTTTATTTTGTAGAGTGCACTTGAGGATGCGGTCCAAAATGCCCCGGTTCCAGGGCCGGCGAAGCCATCGTAAAATCCTAAGAGTAAACCCTGAATACTTTGGGTGATTTTTAAACGAAAAGTTAACGCAGGTAGGCCCTTTAACTCAGTGACAATGGTTTTAGAAAACAGGGTGTAAATGGCAGTGATAACGATAACAATAGGAATAAATTTTTCTAGAAAATCACCTGACAAATAGCCAACAGCAAACGTGCCCGCAACAGCACCTATCGCCGTATATAAAATAGATAAACGCCAAAATTTGGGATCAAATAGCTTTTTACGATAAAAAGTCACTGAAGCGGTTAATGAACCAAAAGTAGCGGCAAGCTTATTGGTACCTAAAGCAAGATGTGGTGGTAAACCGGCCGAGAGTAATGTTGGAACAGTTAGCATACCACCACCGCCAGCTATTGCATCAATGAGCCCTGCGATAAATCCAATGGCACATAAAGTAAACCAAATTTCAAAATTAAAAGTTGAATCTATAAACATAAATAAATATAGGTAAATTAGTGCTATAGGCGAATAGTAGCACGGTTTTAATCTTTAAATATGTCAAATTACCAACCTTTTTTTTATAAATATTATCAATATTTCAATAAATAAATTTGACTTAGTACGAATGAATTAGTAAAACTAATAGGAGCAAATATATTTACAGAAAATTGTGTTTGTTTAGTCGCCTAATTTATTCAGAAAGTTACTGCAAATCACTTACGATTTTTTTAACTTAATGTTTATTTTTTGTAACGAAACCAGCAAATTTATGTAATTTGCTGGTAATTAGCAGCCTTTTTTATGTACCTAGTTGACAGCAACGCTGTCGTCTGGGAGTATTGCATTGTTTTATTCTAGAGAAATAAAAACTTAAAATGGCAGATTATTAAATTTGCGTTAACATCTCCATGTTATCCACATTCAATAGCAATTGGTTGGGAACTATGTCCAAATTTAGCAACAAGAAAAGCCTTATCGCTTCGACGATAATTGGCGCACTAGCATTAACAGCAAGCAACTTCGCTTCTGCAGATGCATTATCAGAACTACAAAAAGCAGAAGCTAGCACTTTTCAAGCTTCTAAAAAATCACAACAAAAAATCAATAGTATTTATGAACAAACTATTGAGCTTTTAGGTGAATATCGTTTAACTGTTGATGAAGCTGAAACTTTATCTCAATACAATGATCACATTCAATTGATGGTTAATGACCAACTTGCGAATATCAAATCTTTAGAAGATCAGATCGCTGGTATTGACAAAACTAAACAAGGTATCGTTCCTCTTATGTATAAGATGATTGATACGTTAGACAAGTTTGTAGCGTTAGATATTCCTGTGAATATTGAAAACCGTAAAGAGCGCGTTGCTAACTTACGTGACGTGCTAGGCGCTTCTGATATTTCGGTATCTGAACAGTTTCGTTTAGTACTTGAAGCTTACGAAATTGAAGCAAACTACGGTACTGTTTTTGCAGCTTACCAAGGTGAGCTTGATTTAGGCGACCGTACAATTACTGCTGACTTCGTTCATATGGGCCGTGTAGCTCTAGTTGCTCAATCACTAGACATGAAAAATGTTTGGGTTTGGAACAATGAAACACGCGGTTGGGAAGCATTAGGCGATGAATACTTAAAGCCTACTAAAGATGCAATCGCTATGGCGCGTAACCAATTACCAAAAGATTTAACTAAATTACCAGTATTTGCAGCGGGAGCGAAATAATGAGAAAAATTATTAATTTTGTAATGCTTGCTGCGTCAATGACTGTAGCAACTTCAGCCGTAGCTAATGACTTGGATGATTTATTAAAGCAAGTTAAAAACGATCGAATTTCTGAAGGCAAGCTTGATAAAGCGCGCGAAGCAGAGTTCACTTCAGCTCGTGCAGACAAGCAAGCACTTTTGAATAAAGCTAAGAAAGAATTAGCTAATCAAAATACACGTAACGACCGTTTAACTAAAGAATATGCTGCTAACGATATTACTATCGCGCAACGTTCAGTTGAATTAGACAACGCTAAAGGTACTCTTGGCGAAATGTTTGGTGTTACTCGTGCTGCTGCCGCTGATGCTTACGGTCAAATCGTAACATCAATTGTAAGTGCTGAATTTCCTGGACGTGGCGCAACATTAGATGTTATTGCCAACTCTAAGAAAATACCTGAACTTGAGCAACTTGAAGAGTTATGGATTGCTTTACAAACTGAAATGACTCAATCGGGTAAAATTTCACAGTTTAGCGCTGAAGTAACAAGCTTAGATGGTTCAACCTCTACGCAAACTGTTACACGTATTGGTACTTTTAACTTAGTATCTGCTGACGGTTTCTTAAACTACAATGATGAAGTTGGTCAAATTCAACCTTTGGCTAAACAGCCAGCGGGTTATATTTCTAGCACAGCTTCTGATTTCTTTGGTGAAACTTCTGGCTATCATCCTCTATACGTAGATCCTTCACGTGGCGGTATCTTAGCCCTTGAAACTCGTAAGAAAGTTCTTATGGAGTTCTACCATGAAGGTGGCACTGTTGGTTATGCAATCACAGTATTACTTGTTATTGGTTTCTTAATTGCTTTAGAGCGTATGATTTTCTTAACGACTATTAGCTCTCGCATCAAGACTCAAGAAAAGAATATTGAACAGCCTAATGATAACAATCCACTAGGACGTTTAATCAAGGTTTATCACGAAAACAAAAATGTTGACGCTGAAACACTTGAACTTAAACTTGATGAAGCTATTTTACGCGAAACACCGAAAATCGATCGCGGTATCAACTTAATCAAAATGTTTGCTGCTATTGCTCCATTAATGGGTCTATTAGGTACAGTAATCGGTATGATTATGACTTTCCAAACGATTACATTGTTTGGTACAGGCGACCCGAAAATAATGGCTGGTGATATCTCTCTTGCACTTGTAACAACTGCATTAGGTCTAATTTGTGCATTACCACTTATCTTAATCCACAGCGTTGTTGCGGGTAAAAGTAAGTCAGTATTGCAAAAGCTTGATGAGCAAAGCGCAGGATTAATTGCTGCCATTGCTGAGAAGGAGTCTAAATAATGTTATTCCTGATAGAGCTTTGGGAATCTGTCAGGAGTTTTATTGCGACAGGTGGTAACGTATTATATGTTGTTGCCTTCGCTCTCTTACTGATGTGGGTAATGATGATTGAACGCTACTGGTTCTTATCAAGAATTTATCCTGCAATGAAAGACGATATCGTCAATCGTTGGGATGCACGCCAAGATACTACATCTTGGTATGCCCATCGGATTAGAGATACTTGGATCTCCGAAGCGACAGAATTACTAGAGCAACGTATGCTCACAATTAGAACCTTAGTGGCAATGTGTCCACTGATTGGATTGCTAGGTACAGTCACCGGTATGATTGGTGTGTTTGAGACAATGGCTCAACAAGGTACAGGTAATCCGCGTCTGATGGCTGCTGGTATATCAATGGCTACTATCCCGACAATGGCGGGAATGGTTGCTGCGTTATCAGGAGTGTTTTTCAGTACAAGGTTAGACGCTAAAGTTAAACTAGCAAAGGCTAAACTGATTGACAGTTTACCTCATCACTAGAGAGATATTCGAATGGCACGTAAACGTATTCGTGAAGACGAAGAAGCAGTAATTGATATGACACCGATGCTAGACATCGTATTTATCATGCTGATCTTCTTCATAGTAACCACTTCATTTGTAAAAGAAGCTGGTATTGAAGTTAACAAACCTAAAGCCGCTAACCAAAGTAAGCAAAAATCAGCTAACATCTTTATTGCTGTTAGAGAAAATGGCGAAATTTGGTTAGATAAACGTCGCGTTGATGTCGAACGTGTTGCTGCTAACATTGAAAAATTATTAGCAGAGCAACCAACTGATGTTGTTATCATTCAAGCAGACAAAGATGCAAAACATGGCATAGTTGTTAAAGTGATGGATGCGATTAAAGATGCAGGTATAGATAGAATTTCTATTGCTGCAGCGAAGGGGTAGTCTATGGTTCGCTTTTTAGTTTCATTACTACTAGGCGCAGCGGTTACTTTTGCACTATTTTCTTTTATGGCTTTTCTTGTTTCAAGTGGTGACATGACGAAACAAGATCCATTAGATAATATTATTGTAGAAGTTAATACTACGCCGCCTAAGTCAGCAGCAGAACGTCGACAGCGTGTACCGCCGCCGCCGCCACCGCCGCCAAAAACGCCACCTAAGCCTCAAGCTCCAGAGCCTGAAGCTAATAACAACTCAGGTGGACTAACGTTTAATATGCCTAGTGTGCAATTATCTGGTGCTAATTCAGGTATGTCTGCTCCGGGAGCTGGTTTTGGACGTGACGGTGATGCATCGCCAATCGTACGTATTGACCCTAAGTATCCACAGCAAGCCGCTCGTGATGGTAAAGAAGGCTGGGTTAAGCTTTCATTTACCATTACCGAACTTGGTGGTGTTGAAGATGTTGAAGTCATCGATTCAGAACCGAAACGTATATTTGACAGAGAGGCTAAACGCGCTTTGAAAAAATGGCGTTACAAGCCAAAAGTTGTTGACGGTGTTGCTCAACGTCGTCCTGGTTTAACGGTACAACTAGACTTTAGTATGAATAAGGAGTAATCAGAATGAATAAGATTTTTATATCTATATTGATCATAGGTTCAGTAACGATTGCTCATTTGCCTTTATCTCCTGTAGCTTATGCTATAGGGGAAGAACAGAGCGAGAGACAAGAGCGTAAAACACAGCTTGTTGGTCCAACTGTTGGTAAAAAGGTAGCCAAAGCTTTTGAAGCTTACGGCGTTGAAGCTGAAGATGGTTCTAACATCGATAATGCTCTGACTTTGCTTTTAGAAATAAATGCAAAAAAAGATTATGATATTGCCTTTTTAGATCGTTTTATTGGCGTGATGTATGCGCAGAAAAGTGATGAAAAGAATGCAATTATCTACCTTAATAAAGCACTTGCACCTGATATCTTAAATGAGAAAGAGCATGCCGACTCACTGAAACTAGTGGGTGACTTGCAGATGCAAGTACAAGGTTATAAAGAAGCGCTTGTTGCTTATGATGCTTGGATGAAATTTACAGGGGAAACTGATGGTAATGTTTGGATCAAAATAGCTCAGGCTAATTTAGAACTAAAAGAATACGCTAAGGTTATTCCTGCTGCCGATAATGCTATCGCGGTTTTTGGTGATAAGAAAAACCAAAACCCACATGTTCTTAAATTAAACTCTTATTATGAACGTAAGATGTTTAAAGAATGTGTTGAAGTTTTAGAAACAGCAGTGCAATTATTCCCTGAAGTTAAACTATTTTGGACTCAGTTAGCCTCGTTTTATGCGATGGTTGAAGATTATCCAAAAAGTTTACAGACATTGGATCTAGCTTATAAGCAAGGCTATCTTGATAAAGAAAACGAAATTAAGATGCTTGCTAACTTGTATGCTCAAAGTCAAATTCCACATAAAGCAGCTGTTTTAATGGAAAAGTATATTGATTCGGGCGTTGTACCTCGTGATGACAAAAACCTCTTTACTTTAGCTAACAGCTGGCATGCTGCTCAGCATATAGGTAAAGCTGCTGCTTACTACGGTGAATTAGCCAAAATGACTAATTTATCTAAGCATTACAGCAAGCAAGGTATGTTGTTAAATCAAGATGAGCAATTTGCTAAAGCGATAGTTGCTTTAAAGAAAGCCATCGAGATTGGTGTTAGTAACGAAGGTCGCTTGAACCAAAGTATTGCAGAATCATACTTTTATCTTGAAAATTATAAGCAAGCCAATGTTTATGTACAAAAAGCATTAAAAGACCCTAAGTCACGTAGAACGGCTAAAGGTTGGGTTACTTATATCAAAGATACCGCAGCACGTAAGAACGTTTCTATTTAACTTCTTTTGTCTTTGCGTTAAAAACCAGCCTTATGGCTGGTTTTTTTATCGCTAAAATTCCTTCAATTCAAAAGATACTTCGTTAAATTTAGTTGATTATCCTTGATAAATTTTTAGACTGACCGCCTCATTAAAATAATTGAGCCCTTGTATAGTGTGAAAGCACATAATGTTTAAGACTACCAATCACTAAATGAGATTGGCTTCTAATGATCACTTTTGCCATAAAAAAGAGCTTTCCTAACACCCTAAATCAGCACCAAAAAGGTCTTCTCTGATACGTTAGCTGACCTTACACAAATTCAATTTCAATACTTAACCTGTGATTGTTGGCATAAATAATTTGATGCAACGAGGCCAATTTTTTATCATAAAACAAGAAAAACATTACACATCCTGTGATGTTGAATATGCTATTGGTCAACACAATTACTTGACCACTTCAGTTGAAAACAGACTAAACTTAGATGTGCTTTCTCGAGATATAAACTGAATACTTTCCAACACGGAAAGAAATAACTTTCCAAGATGGAAAGTTTTGTGTATATTACTTTCCGATACGGAAACTAATGAGTAATGATTATGAACAATAATAGAAAGCAAATAAATTCAGAAGAAGCTAAAGCTGCAATTAAATCTATTAAAAAATTTGAAAATTCTTCGTTACAACACGCCATACCTTCATCCTGGTTTGGGATAGCAATGTCAATAGTCGTAGGGCTTTTAGTGTTTTTAATTGGGGCGGGACTCCGTGATTACTATTTTTTTCCAATTATAGCTTTACCATTAATCATCGCTATACATCGTAGTAAAATGAAAGTATCACCTCGGACGACAACAAGCAAAAAGACTCTCATTGCACTTGTCGGCTTAATAGGATTAATGTTTGGATTAATATTCGCTGGAATCTTTGTTCGCTCGTTATATGGCACAATGATAGGGCCAATTATTTGTAGTTTAATAGCGACCTTTACCATTTATTGGATAAGTGTTTCTGAACGTAATGAACATAAAAATAAAATTGACCAGGATATAGGTTCGTGAATATCGCACAGTTTGACAGTATTATTCATGCCCCTAATCGGCTTCAGATTTGCTCGCTGTTAGTACCTATTGAAGATGCAGAATTTCAGTTAATTCGAGACCAATTGGGAGTTAGCGATTCAGTTCTTTCAAAACACGTCAAACAACTAGAGGATGCTGGGTACGTGAAACAACGTAAAGAAAAAGTTAACGGTAGGCTACGTACATGGTTGTATTTAACTGAAGCAGGTAGAAGAGCATTTGAAGGACACGTGGCAGAATTGATGCGTATTGTTCAAGTTTCCGACTTATAAGAATTATAGTCACTTGGGAAATATTTACTTACGAAAAACTACCGATTATTCTTTTCGTGCGACAAAAAAATGTGGATTAAGCGCTTTAGTAAAACACTAATAATGTCAGCTTTTAGCTGTTAAATACTATAAATCTCCCGTGGTTTTCATCTGTCTATGTTTTGTTGCCAGACGGTGACGAGGGGAGGAAGTAGATTTAAATGTATGAAAACCTGCCTTATTTTGAATATTCGCTGCATATAACAATTCGAGTTGGTGATAAGTATGATATATGGTCAAGGTTAGAACCTACTTTGCCGAGTGATATATTTGGTTTTATTAAGCTGCTCGTAGCCACGATTATTTTCTCGGCTGTAATAGGTCCCCTGATATCTATCTTCTTATTTTAGGGGGATGTGATTTACTAAGGGACTTGTAATAAATTGATTTAATATGTCATTAGTTGATATGACTATAAACTCAATCTTTTGATTTTAGGTAACAAATCAAATTCTCTTATATTAATGAATTTCGAGTGAAACAATATAATAAAATTGCCCCTAATATGTTCATGACTTCGCAATAGCCTAATGTCAGCTTATGGCTAATCAGTGACCTAAAGAACAAACCATAGTTAATGTCAGGAATGCGCACAAAGTGATCCTAAATATTCCGGTTTATCTCAAGTATTATGACTGAACAGTCGTCTTTTCAAAAAGCCATCTTAACTGCATCCTCTTAAAAACGACCAAGTGTAAATGAGACTAATATCAATCATTATGCCTAGCCACAAAGGCCATGATTTATCATTGATCTAGATCAACTTTTACTAGAAATAAATCTTGTTGTCGGCTAGAATGCGCGCTGAATATTTTCAAGTTAACGAGATCAACATGTCACACGGCGAAGACTTCAAAGACAGCTCATCTATATTTCATTTATTAGCAGCGATTATTGTATTAGTTTCAGCGCCACTTTTGCCTATGGTAATGGGTTGGTTCACTCTGCTTTCAAATTAGTATTTTCTCGTTTAATTAAAATAAGAAGTATTAATACTATGGTTATATTACTCGCTGATGATAAGCAGAACGTTTTAGATTTTATTACCCCGTTACTCGAACAACAGGGTCATATCGTTGAAACTGCAGGCAATGGTTTAGCTGCCTTTGAAAAGGCGCAACAGCAGCATTTTGACCTATATATTATTGACCATCTTATGCCTTTTATGAACGGTATTCAGTTAAGTAAAAACCTTCAAAAAAAACCTTTTACCGTTAACACTCCTATAATTTTCATGACAACTCAAAACACTACTGATGTCATCGCTTTAACTCGTTCACTCCATTTTCAAGCCATTATTGCCAAGCCTATTAATGAAAACAGTTTGTTAAATGCAGTAAATGAAATAAATCAATTAAATAATACCAATACAAGTCGTTATTCACTGTAAATCATCGTACTTTTGCTTTATTCTTTAGCCATGATAAATTTTTACTTTTGATATGCTAACGATGACCGATACAGAACTCTCTCTTTTACAAAACTCTATTCACGCCGTACCTGATTATCCTAAACCAGGCATTTTATTTCGTGATATTACCGGCTTACTTGACGATCCGGCTGCTTACCAGTTAACCATAGATTTATTTGCTGCTAAATATAAAGATTCTGGCTTTACTAAGATTCTTGGTACTGAAGCTCGTGGCTTTTTTTTTGGTGCACCTTTGGCATTAGCGCTTGGTATTAGCTTTATTCCTGTCCGCAAACCAGGCAAGTTGCCAAGAGCGACAATTAGCCAAAGTTACCAACTTGAATATGGAACAGACACCTTAGAAATTCATCAAGATGCACTAACCGCAGATGATAAAGTTTTGATAGTTGATGATCTACTTGCCACTGGTGGCACTGTTGAAGCAACATTCATGCTTGCTAAAAAGCTTGGTGCAGAAGTTACAGATGCTGCATTTGTTATTTCATTACCTGATTTAGGCGGTGAAAAACGTTTAACAGATCTTGGCTTATCGATTTATTCTTTACTGCAATATAACGGCGATTAGGCAGTCATATGAGTTATCAAGTATTAGCACGTAAATGGCGCCCTAAAAAGTTCACAGAATTAGTGGGCCAAGAGCATGTTGTCACTGTACTAGTTAACGCACTAGAGCAGCAACGTCTTCATCATGCCTATTTATTTACCGGTACTCGTGGTGTCGGTAAAACAACGATAGCTCGAATTTTTGCTAAAAGCTTGAACTGTGAACAAGGGATAACTTCAACGCCTTGCGGTGTTTGTGATACATGCCAAGATATTGACCAGGGCCGTTTTATCGATTTACTTGAAATTGATGCGGCTTCTAAAACAAAGGTTGATGATACGCGTGAAATACTTGATAACGTTCAATATGCACCGACACGTGGCCGTTATAAAGTTTATTTAATTGATGAAGTACATATGTTGTCTCGTAGTAGCTTTAATGCGTTATTAAAAACGCTTGAAGAGCCACCTGAACATGTGAAGTTCATTTTAGCGACCACAGATCCTCAAAAGCTACCGGTAACCGTGTTATCTCGTTGCTTACAATTTCACTTAAAAGCATTAACCGTCGGCCAAATTGAGCAAAAGACTCAGCAAATTCTTACCGCTGAAAACGTCTCAGTTGAACCCGGTGCTTTAACCTTATTAGCTAAAGCCGCTCGCGGCAGTATGCGTGATTGTTTAAGTTTAACCGACCAAAGTATCGCCCAAGGGCAGGGAAGTATTACTCTCGCCAATGTTCAACAGATGTTGGGCGGTGTCGATCAAAATTGGGTTTTTAAAATACTGATAAGCTTATTAAAGCAAGATCCTAAAGCACTGATGCTGCTTTCACTCGATATAGCCTCATACGCACCTAATTACAGCCGCTTAACCGCAGAGCTTATTCAGTTACTCCATCAAGTTGCTATGACGCAAGTTGTTGGTCAACACTTTGATTTGTCGCCTGAGCATAACCAATTGGTTGATAAGTTCAGTAAAGCAATGAGTGCTGAAGATATTCAACTTTATTATCAAATAGTGCTCAATGGCCGTAAAGACTTACCTTATGCGTCTGATGAACAAGCAGCCTTTGATATGCTTTTACTGAGATTATTAGCATTTACACCAATCAAAAATAGCGAAAGTTTACCCGATACTCAGGTCAGTCAAACCAGCGACTTTGACGATGTAAGCTTTGCTAAAAGCAATATTAATAAACCTGATAATTTTGTTGCGTCTTCTTTAGTTGAGCAGCCCCTAGTCGAGCAACCATCAGTTGATCAGCCTATAGCCGATTTAGCTGAAAGTAGACCAAACCTTATAACGGGTAATGCTTCGCCAGTAACAACAAGTCCTTTAGAAGAACAATCTATTATTACTTCGCCTGAGTACTCAGCTGTACCCGAAGCGCCCTTAGAGCAAGAGCATCCTGCGATGTCTCCCTCTATAGACTCAGCTGAAGAAAGTAGACCTAACCTTATAACGGGCAATGCTTCGCCAGCAACAGCAAGCCCTTTAGAAGAACAATCTATGATTACTGCGCCTGAGTACTTTGCTGTACCCGATGCGCCCTCAGAGCAAGTGCATCCTGCGATGCCTCCCTCTATAGATTTAGCTGAAATAGCCCCAAATATCGATACGCCTACTTCTCAATCGCCTATAGAAAAAGCTATAGCGACCCGGAACATGTTACGTAGTCGAAAAAAAGGGTTGGAAAATAGCGCAAAAAAGTCAAATGACGCTAAAGGGCGTCAAGACACAAAGAGTCCAGATGTTCTTGAAGCAATAACTCAAGAAGAGCCTCGTTCAGATGTTCCTGCATTAACATCTATTTCTGAGCAAGCTTTTGATGTTAGTGCGATAGATCCAGCAAAAATACGCTCTGCTAATCAAGTCGACAAATGGGCAAATATGATTGACGCCATGTCGTTAACAGGGCGACTGCGTCAATTGGCAATACATGCAACCGTTGATGAAAGGTCTACCGACGATTTATTGCTACTTAACTTGAATCAAGCGACTAAACATTTAAACAGTGATGTTGCTCATAAAAAGTTAGAACAATGTATCTCTGATTTTTTACAACGAAAAATTACGGTAGAATTGACAATTGTCGATGAGACCTCTCATGATCCGTATCAAATTCAATCACATATTAATGATAAACGTTATGACTATGCGAAAGAATTATTACAAAATGATGAAATCATTATTGGTTTGAAAACTCACTTTCAAGCACAATTAGATGAAAATTCGATTGTAGCATTGTAACTGCTACTTGATATTTGTCGCGTTAAGATCTATCTTTGGCGGCAACAGAACTTTGGAGAAAAAATTATGATGAAAGGTGGCATGGGCAACTTAATGAAACAAGCCCAACAAATGCAAGATAAAATGGCTAAAGCTCAAGAAGAATTAGCTAAAATGGAAGTTATTGGTGAGTCAGGTGCTGGCATGGTTAAAGTGACTATGACAGGCGGACACAGTGTTCGACGTGTTGAAATTGACGACAGCTTAATGGCAGACGATAAAGATATGCTTGAAGATTTAGTTTCAGCCGCGTTTAACGATGCCGTTCGTCGCGTTGAAGCACAAAATAAAGAAAAAATGGGCGCTCTAACAGGTGGTATGCAGTTACCTCCTGGGATGAAAATGCCTTTTTAAGCTTTACTCTTAATAAAAATGGCACCTTTAAGGTGCCATTTTTGTTTAGGCAAGGATTTAAGATAACACTCAAATAGATTCTTTAACGTTTTGGCACGTCGTTTATAATAGAGTTTCAATAAACTGTCGGTTTAGTGCGTTTTGGAGCATTCTGTTTATTAGTCCCAGGCCCAGGTTAAAGCATAGCGCCGTCTATTTTTCCATATAAAGGGCTATAATTTACTGTAATGCCGTGGCAACTGCGCCGCTTTATAGTTAAATATTGTTTGCTTGTGTCCAATCTTTGAGCTTTTCTAAAATATCTAATGCGGTACGGCCAAAGTCGGTGATTTCATACGCGACGGCAATAGGACGATCGCTAATAACTTCACGCGTTACTAAGCCTTGAACTTCTAATTCTTTAAGGCGTTGATCAACCATCTTTTTACTTGCGCCCCCTAACATGCGAGATAATTCGTTAAAGCGTACGGGCCCATCTTTTAAATGCCAAAGGATAGAGGCTTTCCACTTCCCCCCTAAAACGCGCATACCTCGCTCAATCAGACAGGGTTCTTCACAGCTTTGTGAATTTATTTTTTTTACGTTACTTGTTGTTTTTATTGTTTTTGTAATCATTATTCTATTTTTATCTTAGTGGTTACTAAAAGTATACTGGTTGCTTTAATTAACCACTCTAGCATAATGTGAGTATATAACCAATTTACTCTCTCGATGCATTAATGTTAATGCAATCTTAGGAAACTATTTTATGCCAAAACTTATCTCATACGATCCAATTAATAGAGCGCCTTTAGGCGAAGTCCCTGTTACTCAAGCCCCACAAATGGCAGCGGTTGTGTTACGTGCAAAGCAAGCACAAAAAGCTTGGTCAGCACTGTCTCTTGAACAACGCCAACAAAGTGTAAACAAGGCCTATAAAGGGCTGGCTATGGTTGAAGACGAACTGGCATTATTAATTAGCCAAGAAATGGGCAAAGATCACCGAAGAGCAAGTTATGAAGTGGCTGGCACCGTTCAGAACGCCTCTTATTTTACTGAAGAAATAGTGCAAGCGCTCAAAAGTGAGGCGATAACAAACAATGCACAAATGCAATATCGCCCCTTAGGTGTAGTTGCGGTTATATCGCCTTGGAATTATCCACTGGCCATGGCGAATAACTTGCTATTACCTGCATTAATTGCTGGTAATAGCGTGGTGTTAAAGCCATCAGATGAAACACCTTTGGTTGCTGAACTTTTTGTTAATACACTCAATAAATTATTACCTGAAAACGTATTACAAATAGTGCACGGTAATGCAGATACCGGCAAAGCTTTAGTTGAAGCCGATATTAATATGGTCGCCTTTACCGGTTCACTCGCGGCTGGCAAGCATATTATGGCAAGTGCAGCAGCAGGGCTTAAACGCTTAGTTATGGAGTTGGGTGGTAACGATCCGCTTATTGTGATGGCAAACGCAGATATTAACAAAGCGGTACAATTTGCTGTTGCAAGTTCTTTTGAAAATGCCGGGCAAATGTGTACGTCTACCGAACGCATTTATGTTGATGAGCAAATCGCCGATGAATTCGAGCAGAAAGTTACTGCTTTAGCTAATCGTTATCAAGTGGGCGCTTGGGATCAAAAACATGTCAACTTTGGCCCGATTGTTAATCCTAAGCAGCATGCTCATGTTTTATCGCAACTTAAAGATGCACACGCTAAAGGTGCAAAATTTTTATTAGGGACACATCACTATGAGTTGCCTTATATACAGCCTACTGTTGTTACTGGTATTACCGCTAATATGCTTTTAGAGCAAGATGAAACCTTTGGTCCTGTGGTGGCTATTAGTCGCTTTAATGAGTTGTCTGAAGCAGTTGAACGAGCCAATGCCAGCTCATATGGTTTAGGTGCTGTGGTTTTTGGTCATGATGGTGCTAATAAGGTTGCAGAGCAAATGGAAGCGGGGATGGTCGCTATTAATCAAGGCGCTGGAGGCCTTGGACCTTGGGTTGGGGCGAAACAAAGTGGTTTTGGTTTTCATGGCACGGCAGCTGGTCATCGCCAGTTTACCCAGTTACGCATTATCAACCAATAGCAATACACTATGGTCAGCACAACCCTTTAACTAAGCAAATGCGTTAAGGCCAGTATACCCATTATTAAAAGAGTAAAATATGAAACAAACAATAGACACAAACACTGACTTTTTTGTCGCCGCATTAGAAGCCGGCGCAGAGCACCCGGCTTTACCTGCATGGGGGAACCGTCAGGTTAATCCTGCTAATTTGAGCAAAGATTTTGATATCAGTCATATTGAACGTCGAGAACTGATAGAGGTGCCTGGAGCATTTCAATTATTGAATGTCTTGAGCAAAGATGAGTGTGCGCAGCTTATCGATATTAGTGAACAATTAGGTTTCTTGCCAGATGCTGCCGTTTCTTTGCCGCGCAGTGTTCGACACAATGACAGTTTAACCTGGATAGTTGATGAACAAACTGATGGCACTATTTGGCAACGTATTGCGCATTTAATGGACGACCGACAGGCTATTTTTGGTGGTCGTAAAGCGTTGGGGATCAATGCACGTTTTAGATTCTATCGTTATAACCCTGCTGACTACTTTAAGCCTCATTCTGATGGCTCTTGGCCGGGTAGTCGCATTATTGGTGACGAGCTAGTCACTAATGCTTATTCTGACCGATATAGTGAAATGACTTTTTTAATCTTATTAAGTGAAGACTTTCAAGGTGGAGAGACACGTTTTTTAGTGAATGCTGATGATCCCAACCAGCCAGCATCAAGAAATGACAGGGTTAATAATGTCGATGTTCGAACCCCAGTAGGCGGTATATTATGCTTTCCTCATGGTATGCATCCTTTACAATGTATTCATAGCTCTCTACCTATTACTGAGGGGATTAAATATATCATTCGCAGTGATGTTTTATTTGAATTATAAGTGTTTCTCAATGGCCAAGTCGCTTTATATTTACGTGTGTAAAAAGTGCTTTGTCGTCGGTAGAGCAAATCTAATAACTTTTAAGGTGACTGCTTATTGAACACGTAAAGAATATCAGTCAATATAGCTGAGATATTTTGTCAGATGAGCATTAGCCTTATTGACGCGCTTATTTTTAGTCTTGCCATGGATAGAAAAAGTATAATTGGATATACCTTATGATTGAAATGCCCTTTGATAATTATATGTCTTACACTATAGGTATAGTGGTATTTTTTATGGGTGTGTATTTAACAAAAAATATTAAGTTTCTCCGAGATTTTAATATTCCAGAGCCAGTCACGGGGGGCTTGCTGGCTGCTTTATTTATCTATGCAGTCTATATTTTCACGGGTAGCGAAATAGCGTTTGACTTATCAACCCGAGATCGACTGTTAGTCTATTTTTTTACCGCTATTGGGCTCAACGCTAGGTTTTCTGATTTAGTTAAAGGGGGAAAACCTCTGCTGATATTATTAGTATTAACCCTGTCTTTTATTGTGATCCAGAATGTTGTTGGCATAACCAGCGCAATACTTCTTGATTTACCATCAACCATTGGCGTGTTGGCTGGCTCGGTTTCTTTAATTGGCGGTCATGGCACAGCAATAGCTTGGGCTCCCGATGCTGTTGAACTTGGAGTACCTAATGCTCTTGAAATAGGTGTTGCAGCTGCTACGCTTGGACTTGTTGTAGCGAGTTTAGTTGGTGGACCTATTGCTAAATATTTATTGGCTAAGTATCAGCTTTCAAGTGAATCAACAGCAAAGCCTTCTATCGGTATTGCTTATCATAAAACGGATACAGAGTCCTTTAGCCACCTGAGTTTTATGGCGGTATTACTGGTTATTCATATTTGTATCATTATTGGTTTTTTTGCCAATAAGATGTTTATGGAGATGGGTTTAAAATTACCGCTTTTTGTGACTTGCCTGTTAGCAGGAATTTTACTGTCCAACACGGTTCCTCATCTCTTACCTAAATTACATTGGCCCGCTAGAACTCGCTCATTGGCCATCGTTTCTGACTTTTCATTGAGCCTATTTTTAACTATGTCACTGATGAGTATGCAACTTTGGACCCTAGCTGATTTAGCCGGACCATTATTTATAATTTTAGGTGTACAGACCTGTGTTGCGGTGTTATTTATTATTTATATTTTATTTCCATTAATGGGGCGAAACTATCAAGCCGCTGTTTTAAGTGCCGGCTTTGGTGGTTTTGCGCTGGGGGCAACACCAACCGCTATTGCGAATATGACGGCGGTGACTAAAGCGCATGGCGCTGCACCAATGGCTTTCATTATATTACCTTTGGTCGGTGCATTTTTTGTTGATATTACTAATGCCTTTATCATCAGGATAGCCCTAAATTTTTAAAGCGCATTGACTTTGCCTACATCGAGAAAGTTTAGCGTTAGCGACTTATTGGCTTTTAAAACGGCTGTAACTGTTCGCTTTGTTTGTCTACTTAAAGGAATACTCTAATGAAAAATCCGCTGCCATTGGCATTTATATTAATTTTTGTTTCGACATACGTAAGTGCTAAGCAAGATAAAGCGTCATGCGTCATGAAGTTGTTTACCCTTGGCGCTGAATCGATGACGCTTGGCGAAATTAGATCTGTTTGTGCTAGCCAAGAAAATGATATCACTAGACAACAAAAAAAGACCGAGCAAACAGAATTACAGAGTAGAACAGGCGGTATTACCGATAGAATAAAACGTGAGAAAATGACTGAGTTTGAACCTTATGTGCTTACTCCTCATAGAATGAATTTTGTATTGCCAGCAATGACAACAAATAAAGTGAACAAGCAAGCATATAGATCCTTTGAAGGGTATGAAGACAACTTAGAAAATGTTGAAGCAAAATTTCAACTAAGCCTTAAAGTCCCCTTAAATTATGACAAAATATTTATAGAAGGCGATGGGCTTTACGCAGCTTTTACCTTAAGTGCCTGGTGGCAAATTTATGCGAGTGGCATTTCTAAACCCTTTCGAGAAACAAATTATCAGCCAGAAATATTCTATCTTGCACCGCTTAACTGGCATCCGTTTGGAGGTAATACGGGCTTTATTGTCGGGGTAGAGCACGAATCTAACGGGCGAGCACAAGACTTATCACGTAGTTGGAATCGTATTTACACACATATCCTTTTTGAGAAAGAAAAATTTGCGCTATCGATTAAACCTTGGATAAGGTTATCTGAGAAGGAAAAAACTTTTGCTTTAGATCCCGACGGAGACGATAACCCTGATATCGAAGATTACATGGGTAACTTTGAGTTAAGCATGGCCTATAAATGGCGTGACTATGAATTCAATTTCAAAGGTCGACAAAATTTCAGTAGTCATTACGGCGCTGCTGAGCTTGGTTTTACTTTTCCGCTGTGGGGTAAACTAAGGGGCTACGCAATGGTGTTTACTGGTTATGGTGAAAGCCTTATCGATTATAACTATAGTCAAACTAGGTTTGGTATTGGCATCTCACTCAGTGATATTTTATAGCAAAAAAACACGCGCTTTATTTTATAAAGGCGTGCTTTATTGTCAAACTATGTCGGATATTAAATTACTGAAAGTACGACTTCAATGTTACCACGTGTCGCATTTGAGTAAGGGCACACAAGATGCGCTTTATCTACCATTGTTTGCGCTTGTGCTTTATCCATATCACCTAATGATATCGCTAATTTTACCGCAATACCAAAACCACCTTCAATAGCACCAATAGAGACTTCTGAATTAATATAAGTTTCGCTCGGCAAACTGATTTTTTCTTCACCAGCAACAAATTTAAGTGCACCAATAAAACAAGCAGCATAACCAGCAGCGAATAATTGCTCAGGGTTTGTACCTTGTCCATCATCTCCACCTAAACCTTTTGGCGTAGATAAGGTTATGTCTAAGCGACCATCATCAGATTTTGCTGTACCTGCGCGGCCACCCGTTGCTGTTGCTTTTGCTGTGTAAGCAATGTTTTCTAATACGTTCATAATAAACTCCAAGTCATTAATATTTACTTTGTATGCAAAATATATAGGAAACAAATACTGATTGCAAATACTTTGTATGCAAATTAAAATGTAACCTTCAGGAGAGTATTATGTCATTTGATCAATTAAAACTTAAAAACCAGCTTTGCCATCGATTATATATGGCATCAAACAGTATTGTTCGCGCTTACCGTGAGCCACTAAGCGAACTCAATATTACTTACCCCCAATATGTGGTCATGATGGCATTGTGGGAGCATGACAAAATAACTATTGCTGAGCTTTTAGATAAAACCATGATTGATGGTGGGGCGATGACACAAATTTTAAAGAAAATGGTTGATAAGCGCCTTCTAGAAATAATTAAAGACGACAACGACAAGCGCAAGCGCCTAGTGCAATTAACACAACAAGGGCAAGAATTAAAAATAAAGGCTGCAAGTATTCCTAATACAATCAGTTGCAAATTTACCCATATTAACAGCACACAAGCCAGCCAACTTATGGAATTACTCGACCTAGTAGTCAATGATTTAGCGATAAAAACATAACAAAATGTAAATAAACCACCAGTTAAAATAATAATACTCGCATTAACTAGACGATCGGTCTATTATTAATAAATGAATATTCCAGCAATTAAAGCACGCCGCGGTAGACCGCCCAAAGTAGCGCGTGAAAATCAAGATACCAAAGCGGAGTTAATTCGCAGTGGTCTAGAACAACTCACTGAAAATGGCTTTGCCTCTTCAGGAATTGATCAGATCTTAAAGAAAGTGGCTGTACCCAAAGGATCTTTTTATCATTATTTTGCCAGCAAAGAAGCTTTTGGTCAGGCGGTCATTGAAAACTACGCTAATTATTTTGCTAACAAGTTAGATGCATGTTTGTTGGATGAAGCATTTCCTCCTTTAACACGTATTAGTCATTTCGTTGAAAGCGCCAAAGTAGGCATGGTCCGCTATCAATTTAAGCGTGGTTGTTTAATCGGCAATCTAGGCCAAGAAATTGATTTACTTCCTGAAAGTTTTAGACAGCAATTGATTGATATATTCCTTTGTTGGCAGCATCGCTTGGCTACATGTCTCAGAGCAGCACAAAAGCAAGGTCAAATCTCACCAAACGCAGATTGCGATCGACTGGCTGAATACTTTTGGATGGGTTGGGAAGGCGCGGTTAGTAGAGCAAAGCTAGTTCAAAATACTTCACCCTTAGATAATTACCTGAATTTTTACATAGTCGGTTTACCCCGATAATTTTTTCATCATTTATAGACGATCGGTCTAAATAAGGAATAGCAGATGTTTAAAGGCATTTTAATTGAAAAAGACGACCAAGGTTACCGCGCGACAGTTAAAGATATTGACGACAACTTACTGCCAGAAGGTGATGTTACCGTTAAAGTTTCTCATAGCACGCTTAATTACAAAGATGCTTTGGCCATCACAGGTAAAGGTCCGGTAGTTAGACAATTCCCTATGGTTCCCGGTATCGATTTAGTCGGAACAGTTGAACACACTGAGAGTGATAAGTTTGAGGTTGGCGATAGTGTACTACTCAATGGTTTTGGTGTCGGTGAAGTGCACTGTGGCGGTTTAGCTGAAAAAGCTCGATTAAAAAGTGAATGGTTGATCCCATTGCCAAAAGCATTTACACCACGCCAAGCCATGGCTATTGGTACGGCAGGTTATACCGCGATGCTTTGTGTCATTGCACTTGAAAAAAATGGCGTCACTCCAGATAAAGGTGAAATTTTAGTGACCGGAGCAAACGGTGGTGTCGGCAGTTTTTCAATCGCAATCCTAGCGAAATTAGGCTATACAGTTGTTGCTTCAACAGGTCGCGTTGATCAAGTGAAATATCTAGAAAAACTAGGTGCATCAGCCGTTATCGACCGTGAAACGTTATCGCAACCTGGTCGCCCAATGACAAAAGAACGTTGGGCTGGCGCAATTGACTCAGTAGGTAGTCATACGTTAGCGAATGTTTGTGCGAGTATGAAATATGGTGGTACTGTTGCAGCCTGTGGTTTAGCGCAAGGCATGGATTTTCCTGCCTCTGTTGCACCTTTTATTTTACGTGGCATAACTTTAGCGGGTATTGATAGTGTGATGCGCCCACTCGCAGACAGGATTGAAGCATGGCAACGACTTGCTGATATTTTAGACCCCGATATTTTTGAAGATATTTCTACCGACATCACCTTGGTAGAAGCTGTCGATGTGGCCAGTGATTTAATGGCAGGTAAAGTGCGTGGTCGAGTGGTTGTTAATATCAGTTAGTGAAAGCTATAAGTTAAATGAGTAAAAACTGATATTTTGTAAGTTTCTACTCATAACTAAGATGTTCTATTAAAAATTTTTTATAATAGAACATCTTAGTTAGCTGTAACTGACAAAGAGTAAAGGCTCAAGTATTTCTTGAGCCTTTACGACATAAAGACAGCTGGATTGTTAACCTTATTGAGTCTTTAACACTTTTTTAACGGTAGCTTCTAAGCTAGTTAACCCCGCTTTTTTTCCTGTAACAATCGCCTCATCAATGCTTTTATTGTGATTGAAGTGCGCATCTAATGCGAACATAGCACCAACACGGTTACCGCTGGCGCAATGAACAAAAGCTTGTTCTTTATTTGTGATGGCAGCAGTAAATAATGCGAGATTTTCTTTATTGATATCACTGGCACCACGAATAGGTATCGCAATATAATTCATGCCCAAGGCTTCTACTTTAACTTGTTCGTCAAAATCGTCAAATTCACCAGTACCCCGTAAATTTATTACCGTTTTAATACCACTTTTTGACAGCATAATGAGATCATTTTCGCTGGGTTGCCCACCAATAATAAATTGCTGGCTATATTGTGTAGCATTTTTGGCTGAGAGCTTATCACTAACGTCATTAGCTTGGCTAAAACCAGATAAAGTGAACATTAAAATTAAAAAGATAAAAACTACGCTTGCTTGTTTATTCATTAGTGTACTTCCAATTGGCGAATTAACTTTATATGATTTTTGTTTTGAACATACTTTATGAAAAGATGTAAAAAACGCTAGTCATAGCAGTTTTTTAATATATATTAATTGTATAAAACTTGATATTAAAGGTAGCAAAATAAAATGATTTTTGGTGCAAAAAACAAAGAAGAAATCTCTCGTTTGAAAATTGAGAATAACCAATTAAAAAATCGTATTGAATCACTAGAAGAAAAATTATTATTAGCCGAAAATGATAATTCTCAGTTAGCTGAAGATATGTCTACTAACGATAGTCGTGCTCGTACACATGAAGATCTGAATAAGCTTTGGATGCAGTCTTCAAGTTTAATTGACCAAATTCGTCAAGAGTTAGCATCTTCATCTACCGGTATGATTGAGCATCGTGATACCTTTCAGTCGTCGCAGCAACTCTTTGATCAAATCATGGATATGTTAGCAACAAATATTATTTCCACGTCAGAGATTTCTAATGAGACGCAATCGGCATCAACATCAGTTGACCAATTGAAAACAGTGACTTCTGGCATTAATGACTTTGTTAATATCATTAAAGGTATTTCTGATCAAACTAACTTATTAGCGTTAAATGCCGCCATAGAAGCAGCAAGGGCTGGAGAACAAGGCCGAGGCTTTGCTGTCGTTGCTGACGAAGTTAGAACATTAGCCCAACGCTCAGCGGAGGCTTCCAATGAAATATCTAACTTAATAGAGCAAGTTAATACACAAATGGGCGATGTTATTAATGGTATTGGCCAAGTAGGCGAGAAGAGCCAAGCAATAAGCGCCAGTACTTCTTCTATTGAAGATACCGCGAATCGTATTGTGTCATTATCAAAAAATATGTATTCGGTTATTACTCATTCAACAGCCGATGCATTTTTACAGACGGTTAAAATGGATCACGTTGTTTGGAAACTTGACGTCTATAAGGTGATGTTAGGTATGTCTGATAAATGCCTTGAAGATTTTGCTGATCATACTATGTGTCGATTAGGGAAATGGTTTTATCAAGGGGAGGGCGCTGAAAAATATGCAACACAAAGCGCTTTTAAACAAATAGAAGGCCCACATATCGATGTTCATAGTCATGGGCTTGAGGCGTTAAAGGCTCATAAGGCTGGAGACTCGGCTCGTGCATTAAAAGCCCTTACTGTTATGGAAAATGCGAGTTTTAAAGTGGTTGATGCATTAACGGGGCTTTCTCAACAAGTTGCTCAAAATATTAATTCAGCAACTAAAAAGTAGCACTTTAGCTTTTATTGTTCAGGATGGCCTCTCTCAGACATCCTGTCTTTTGATACATTAGTGCATAGATGCACGTCAACGGTCATGACAGCTCTTAGGTATCGATACCTTCGCTGCCAAGGAACGTATATGTTCAGAACTGCATGGATGCAGGGAGTAGAGAGTAGGGTAACGCAGCAGCAGTTACCGAGCGGCCAATGGCGGTCTGTGTTTATTATTTAGCTTTTAGTCGCTAGGTCACTCGTTGGTAAGTACTTATATTTTGTACATGGGAACATGGGTGTTTTCTAATTTGTAACCCTTTAATGTTGCTTGACCTTGATAACTTGACTCACCGTCACCGCTGAACTCAAAATCAAAAATACTGATCCAATGGGGTCCTAAAGCTTTGCTAAAGGTTAAGCGATTTGATCGCCGCGAAAGCGAAATGAACTGCAAACCATCTTTTTCACAATATGCTGTTATGTGGCGTAAAGCGAATTCTGAAACTTTTCTAAGGTAAATGAAATACCACAAAAATAAACAGACAATCAGTAATAAATAAATATTTTCCATTCTAGCTCTCTATCATTAGCGTTGAAATAACATACCAATAGCTTTACTTAACTCATCGCTACGGTTTGGCGCTCTCATACATTGAAATATTAATGGCCGTAAAGTAGGAATAGCCACTAAATCTTTAAAAATAGCTTGGAAAACGGCAATATCATGCTGAGTTACTAATAACTCCAAAAAAGACATGATTTGCGGTTCACTGGTGAAAACTTGCCAACATCTTCCAGCAATCACTATCGCTATTTCTTCAGACATTCCTTGTGCAGGCGACGCTTGCTTAATCAGGGTATTAATAAATATTACCACATGAGGGTGTTCACAACTTGATGATAAACTTCGTAATATAAAACTCAGCTCAGCGTTACTGTCTTCATCTTTTGCACTCTCACGCAGCTTAAATTCTGCAATGAGTCTATCAATAATATCTACTGATAACTTAACATTTTCTAATGCTGAACATAATGGCTTAAGAACCTGCGAAGGTAATTGAGGAAGAGCGTTGACTATTATTTTTTGTATTTCTTTAGCTGATAAACGTACGGCAAAATCATTTAAGCCTTGCACGCCTACGTTGTGGTAATCCTGCCAAGAATTTTCGCCCGATAAATAACTTAATGCGCCTGAAAAATATTGGCTACTATTATTTTTTGTTTCTAGCGAAATTAAACTGTTCATATAGGCTAGTTTGTATTGTGGCGGAGTAAAATGATAAGGATTATTTTTAAGTAAGGCTTCTTGTTGCTCGCTTGGCGCCGTACTAAGTTCAGCACCTAATGCTTCAATAATAATAGCTATAAAATGATCCCTTGCGGCTAAGTTAAGTAAACCACGCTCATCAAGAGGTATCTTTACAAACCATAAATATGGTGAAGCGTTTTGCTTTTGCCAAAAAGCTATTGCTATAAAGGCATGGCCTTGAGAAGGGAATGGATAAGGGATCTGGTTTGCTTCAATTTTAGTAAAACTATCTTTTGATAATTTATCTATTTTTCGGCCAATATCAAATACCCGATATTGAGAGCCAGAAAGCTTTAATAATTCAGAAATAGAAGAAATAGTATTCATAGCTTAAATAATAAATAAAATAATAATCGAATAATGTTGGCATTATAGAGATAATAATAGATCAATACTATTTGCTTTTTGCATAGCAGATAAGAAACCTAGAGATAATCATGCCTTTTGATGAAAAACCCATCTTAACGATATTATATCAAGATGATTACATTGTTGCCGTTGACAAACCAGCAGGACTTTTTGTTCATAGAAGTTATATGGATAAAGATGAAATATATTTTGCCTTACAATTGGTGCGTGACCAAGTGGGTAAATATGTTTATCCCCTTCACCGATTAGATCGCCCGACATCAGGTGTTCTATTATTTGGTTTAAACGAAGAAGTAGCCCGATTAATGGGGCAAGTGTTTATTGATAAAAAAATTCAAAAAACATACTTTGCTTTGACGCGTGGTCATTTACTGGGTGCAGGCGAAATAGATTATCCCCTTAAAGAGAAGCTCGATAAATTAGGTGATAAAAATGTTAGCCTTGATAAAGCGCCGCAAGATGCTGTTACTCACTACGAGTCTTTATTAACTGCAAGTTTACCTATTAAGGTCGGTAAATTTGATAGTGTGCGTTATTCATTAATTAAATTACTGCCTACCACGGGAAGAAGACATCAAATTCGCCGTCATTTAGCGCATTTACGCCATCCTATTTTAGGTGATATTAATTATGGGGATAATAAACAAAATCCATTTTTCATTGAACATTTTGGCTTTAAGCGGCTGATGTTAATCGCTAAAAAAGTTGTATTTATTCACCCTATTACCAAGGTACAGCTGACAATTGAAGCTGAATTTGATCAGCAATGGCTAGAGGTTTTTGATGAACTATCTTGGGAGACTAAAATAATAAAGACCTTAACGTAATCATTACATTAGCTTATTCAGCGGTAATAATACGAATAGAATTTACATCTCTAGCAATTAAAGCAGCATAAACATGTGTGGTTCGTTGGCTATTATCGTCGCTAATTTTTGGCCCTTTAATATTGACAGTATTAACAAAAATATCATTACTATAACGTTCGCGTTGCTGAGCAAATGCTAACATCATTTGCTGATCTTCCGTTACTGGACGATGAAGCAATGACATCATCAAATGATGGTCAGAGAGCAATGGTTTTTTTTCTATTGCTACTTGAGGGGTCGAGCGACAAGCCGTCAGAAATAAAGCACTAAGAACAACAAGCAAAGTTAAAATATTTTTCATGATCAGTCAATAATAAAACAAGTGATACCTCTAGATGGCAAATGGTATGCCAAGTGTTTTATTGATTGTTAAATCAGTTGAGCTAAATGAAGTGAGAATAATTAATTAACTGTTATTTATAAAGAATTTTTAAATTTTTTATTTAATGAAAGCAGGTGTTTTTGTAAAGAACATTAACTTTGACAGCCAAGCTATAGCAAAGACTGTTCAGCTGTCAAAAAAATAGCGGTGATAAATTCACCGCTATTTTTACAAAGAATTTATCGCTTTATTCTTCTGATACCGAACGAAGTAAAGCATTAATACCAACTTTTGCGCGTGTTTTAGCATCAACTTTTTTAACGATTATCGCTGCGTATAAACTGTAGGTACCACACTTAGAAGGTAAGTTGCCCGGTACGACTACTGAGCCTGCTGGCACACGTCCATAATGTATTTCACCCGTTTCACGGTCAAAAATGCGAGTACTTTGACCAATGTAAACGCCCATAGAGATTACAGCGCCTTCTTCAACAACTACACCTTCAACAATTTCCGATCGTGCACCAATAAAGCAATTATCTTCAATAATGGTTGGTCCTGCTTGTAAAGGCTCTAAAACTCCACCGATACCAACACCACCAGATAAGTGTACATTCTTACCAATTTGAGCACATGAACCGACAGTTGCCCATGCATCAACCATACAGCCTTCATCAACATAAGCGCCGATATTAACAAAGCTTGGCATAACCACTACATTCTTACCAATAAAACTACCCGTGCGCACAGATGCGCCAGGAACGACACGAACACCGTCAGCTTCAAAGTCTGCTTGTGTGTAATCAGTATATTTCATCGGAACTTTATCAAAAAAGGTACTTTCGGCGCCGTCGATGACTGCGTTGTCCCAAATTCTAAAAGAGAGTAAAACTGCTTTTTTTAGCCACTGATGAACAACCCATTCACCGGCTACTTTTTCTGCAACACGTGCTGAACCATCATTTAAGGCGGCTAATGCGTTTAACACCGCCTGCTTTACTTCAGTTGAAACCGTTTTTGGCGTGATGTTCATTCGATCTTCAAAAGCTTGTTCTATGGTGCTTTGTAAGTTTGACATGGTAATTCCTATTCTTTTAAATTTATGGTCTAAAGTGTTAAATGCTAAATTGTTTTTCACATAGCATCGCTGAAAGTTTTTGCTGTTGTTCTTGTGTTAACGCTAAATTATCAGTGTTTGAAACCGTAAAAACATCATCTATCTTTTCACCAAAAGTTGTGATTTTTGCTGAGTGAATATTTAGTTTGTTTTCTTGAAAAATTTTGGCAAATTTAGCTAATAGGCCGGGATGATCAAGCGCAATTATTTCTAATACCGTAGTTTTATCGGTTGCTGTTTCGATAAAGCTCACTTTAGTGGGAACTTTAAAGTTATCAATATAAGCGGGAGCAGGTTTGTTTTTTACTTTTGGCAGTGGCTTCATTAATGATTTAGTGAGTTTGTTTGCTATATCTAATGCCCGACTGCTGTCCGTAATCGCTCTGTTTTTTTGATCTAATACCACAAACGTATTTAAGGTATAGCCTTTCTTACTGCTAATTATTTTAGCATCATGAATCGATAAACGCTGCGCGTCGAGTAAGGTCACCATTTTTGCAAAAATATTTGCTGAGGCTTTGGTATAAATAAATATTTCAGTACCGCCTCGATAAGGCTTAGGACTGATCAACACTAAAGGTTTTACGATACTATGTTTTATTATATGACGGCTATGCCAAGCAATTTGTACCGGTGAATAACGTAAAAAATATTCGGCTTTAAGCTTTTTCCAAAAGGTTCTAATTTGATTAGCATCGCACTCGTAATCTTTGAGCAGTTCAAGTGCTTTTTCTTGGTTTTCTCGTGTTTTTGCACGTAAATCAACTTGTTTTTCGAGTCCGCGGCGAAAGGCTCTTTTGGTATTAAAATAAAGCTCTTGCAGTAAATTTGCTTTCCAGCTATTCCATAAACTTTCATTGGTTGCACGCATATCAGCAACGGTTAAACAATAGAGATAATCTAAGTGAGCTTCATCCCTGACAATAGCAGCAAAATTTCTGATCACTTCTTCATCAGCAATATCTCGACGTTGTGCGGTTACCGACATCACTAAATGGTTTTTGACTAACCAGGCTATCATGCGCCCATCGTGATCACTTATCGGGTGAACCTTGCTAAATTCTAAGGCATCAACTGCACCTAACTTTGCATGGTCACCACCACGACCTTTCGCAATATCGTGAAAAATGCCTGCAATATATAATACTTCTGGCTTACGAATACGCTGCATTATCTTGCTACAAAGCGGATAATCATTGTCGTGTTGAGGTTGGCTAAAACGGTAAATATTTTTAATTAAGCGGTAGCTATGTTCATCAACTGAATATGCATGAAATAAATCAAACTGCATCTGCCCAACAATACTTCGCCATTGTGGTAAATAAGCGGCAATAATCGAATGGCGATGCATTAAGCTAAAGGTTAATCCTAAGCCATTAGGATGCTTCATAATTTCGATGAAGATTCGTCGACATTCGGCGTAATCCATCAGCCCTGAAATTAAACGTCTACGGGCATTTCTTAATAATCTTAGTGTCTGAGGGTGTAAATCGGTAATATTTTCATTTTGAGCAACCAGTAAAAACAGTTCCATAATTTTTACTGAACTCATAAAAACTCTGTCATTTACTGCATTTATTTGGCCATCAATAATAATAAAATCTTTAGTCAGAGGGATCTTTTCAACCGGATGATTCTTTTTGATAATGGCATATTCAAAATGCTGTAATAGCATTTTATTAAGTTCAGCAACACGGCCAATAATACGAAAAAATCGCTTCATCATGCGTTCAATAGCAAATTTACCTTCATCACCAAAGCCCATTAAACTGGCAACTTCACCTTGGTAGTCAAAGAGTAAACGGTTTTCATTACGACCCGCAATAATGTGCAAAGCGGCACGCATCCGCCATAGGTAGTCTTGACACTCTAATAATTCAAAAAATTCGTTTTGTGTTAAGTAGTGATGGGCAACAAGTTCTTCAAGTGAGTCGGCAACAAAATGTCGTTTGGCAACCCAAGCTATGGTTTGAATGTCTCGCAGGCCACCCGGATTAGCTTTTAAATTGGGCTCTAGCGTATAAGATGCACCATGGTATTGTTGGTGGCGTTCGTATTGTTCTTCGCGTTTGGCCAAGAAGAATTTTTTTGAGGTCCAAAAGCCATCTTTTGCCAATAACGGATATAAATTCTGAGTGAGTGCTTCATTGCCACAAATTTGGCGCATTTCCATCAGGTTTGTCGCTATGGTAACGTCGCTTTTTGCTTGTTTTACACATTCTTTAACACTGCGGACACTGTGACCAATATCGAGCTTTACATCCCATAGCTGAGTAATAAAAGCGGATATTTTTTCGGATAAGGCATCACTGATCTTTTCTTTAGTCAGTAATAATATATCGACATCAGAATAAGGGTGTAATTCACCTCGACCATAACCACCAACAGCAAGTAAGCTAATTTGATCTTCATCTAAATTGTGCTGGCACCAAAGTTTATGGAGAATTTTGTCAACAAACTCTGAACGCGTTGACACTAATATGGATACCTCTACATAAGGAAATTTATCTTTTTGCCATTGCTGAAAATCGCGGCTAAGTTGACAAATATCTTGAGTAGAAATAAAAGGGGAGCTAACGGCTAATGGGGTACTATATTCTATCGGAAAAAGAGTTTGCATAGCTGAATATTTTACTCAATAAGTTAAGGCGATAGACATCATGCTTTATTTAGCCATTAAAAAGCAAATAACGACTATCGCTAACTTATACTTTGTTAACAAAACCAGTAATAAAACTAGTTATGTAGATGTCTTGGAATCGTATCATCGCTATGTAATGTTAAAATTTCACAGCCTGTGCGAGTAACCACAAGTGTATGTTCCCATTGTGCCGACTTTTTGCCGTCTAAGGTGTAAACGGTCCAATTATCTTCTTTATCTAGTAGTGTATTAGCACGACCAAGGTTAACCATAGGTTCGATAGTAAAACACATACCTTCAAGCATTTTTTCTTTGTCGGTATTTTTATAATGAACGATCTGTGGTTCTTCATGAAAAACGCTGCCAATACCATGGCCACAATATTCTTTTACAATAGAGTAACGACCTGATTTTTTTAAAAACTTTTGAATAGCAGTGCCAATCTCACCAAAGGTGTTGCCAGGTTTTACTTTTTTCAATCCGACATACAAAGCTTCTCTGGTGATACGACATAAACGATTGTCTTCAAGACTTACTTCGCCAATAAGAAACATTTTACTGGTATCACCGTGATAGCCATCTTTAATAACAGTGATGTCCAAATTAACGATGTCGCCATCAACTAATGGCACGTCGTTAGGAATACCATGACACACCACGTGATTAACTGAGGTACAAATTGATTTAGGAAAGCCATGATAATTTAATGGCGCTGAAATGGCATCTTGCACTTTGTCAGTATAATCAGCGCATAGGGTATTTAACTCATTGGTTGTCACACCCGCTTTTACATAAGGTGTGATCATCTCTAATACGTCGGCGGCAAGTTTTCCTGCTATACGCATTTTTTCTATTTCTTGCTGAGTTTTAATTGTAATACCCATTTATTCCTCTATTGTCTGTTTAGTGTAAAGGCTACGGTTGTTATTTTGCCTAAAAGTGTCGTTATTGTCTATTGGTCTAGTTTTTTGCAAGTTCAAGCTCAACAGCTTCTATTATTGCACTAGGGTTTTGTAAATATAAGTTATGATTGAGTAAGGTTAGGTTTTCATTATGAGCAATTAGTAATGCGGGGATCGCTTTTGTACCAATATACTCTTGAAAGTCATAAATTTCTTGTAAAACAAATTCGGCTTCCTTAGCTATTTTACCTTCTTTAAATACTTTTGCAGGCGGTGATAGCTTAAGTTCATCAATGATAGGCTGAAAATCACTTTCGTGCGTAAACGCTGTGCCTTGTTCAAAATGCTGTTTTTGGATAGCGGTAATAAGCTCTAAAGTTAAGTGAGGCACTTTTTGACTGACCCATCCTATTAAATTAGCACTTAATGTTGAGTCTTTCTCTACGTTAAGTGTCTTCACATATTCGTGACTAAATTCAATGTTAGCGTCATCTTCAACGGCATCAATAGTTTTTCGGCTGACTTTCTCATCTCCTTCATAGTGAGCACTGTGCCATAAATTTAAAGTGATATTTGGATAAGCATCAGCAATTTCTTTAACTAAAGAAGTTGTCGCAAAGCTCCAAGGGCAGTGTGTGTCATAAATAAAAAAGAGTTCAGTAGACATGGTCATATATCGCCGTAGTGTTAAGTCAAAAATTTAATAAAATATAGAACCGCTAATTTTAGCGCGTACAGTAAAATTATCCCAGTAATATTATTACTATATTAATTAAGAAATATTGACCTTTAATTGTTAATTTCTAGCCTTTGGTAAATTAATATGGTATAAAGTGCGCCGTTAAATTTGTCGATTGAATAGCATAGTTATTTAGATTTTATCTAAGTATTACTCAGTGTTTTCGGTTATCCGATTACTAACTTGTTGTTATCGATAGTGTTTAGCTTTTAAACTTGTATTATTAAAAATAATAATACTTATTATAAATTCACATACATTTATTAAGAATATGTCGGGGTGCTCAGTTTGAATTTGTCTTAATTATAAGCAAATAATCGAACAATAAAGAGTCAGGTATATTTGAATGTATGAACGCTTAACCCCCTAAACCAAATAAAGGAAAAATCATGCCAAACGTTTCTATGCGCGATATGCTTAAAGCAGGTGTTCATTTCGGTCACAAAACCCGTTACTGGAACCCAAAAATGAAAACTTACATTTTTGGTTCACGCGATAAAGTTCATATCATCAACCTTGAACAAACTGTTCCTATGTTCAATGAAGCCCTTGCTTTCTTATCAGGTGTTTCTGCGAAAAAAGGTAAAGTTTTATTTGTTGGTACTAAGCGCGCTGCAAGCGATGCAATTAAAGATGCTGCTATCAAATGTGATCAGTTTTACGTTAATCACCGTTGGTTAGGTGGTATGTTGACTAACTGGAAAACAGTTCGTCAATCAATCAAGCGTTTAAAAGATCTTGAAGCACAAAGCTCTGACGGTACTTTTGAAGCTCTTACTAAAAAAGAAGCTTTGATGCGTACACGTGAAATGGAAAAACTTGACAAAAGTCTTGGTGGAATCAAAAACATGGGTGGTTTACCTGACGTTTTATTCATCATTGATGCTGATCACGAACACATTTCTATTAAAGAAGCTAAAAACTTAGGTATTCCAGTAATATCTGTAGTTGATACAAACTCAAACCCAGATAACATTGATTTCATTATCCCGGGTAACGACGATGCAATTCGCGCTGTGACTTTATACACTGATTCTGCTGCTAACGCAGTTTTAGCTGGTCGTGAAAAGAACATTGTTGTTCAAGCTGAAAAAGACGGTTTTGTAGAAGCTGAATAATTTCAGTTTTTCATAATCTTTTTTGCTATTGCCACAAGCGTGTTAGCGCTTGTGGCAACATATTAATATTTATGCCCGGCTTTAAATAGTTTAGGGGATAACAAAATTTGAGGAATTCTCTCATGGTAATTACTGCTGCAATGGTAAAAGAACTTCGTGAACGCACAGCTGCGGGCATGATGGATTGTAAAAAAGCTTTACAAGAAGCTGAAGGCGACATGGAACTTGCGATTGAAAATATGCGTAAGAACGGTCAAGCAAAAGCGGCTAAAAAAGCCGGTAACATCGCTGCTGAAGGTGCTATTTTAATTAAAAGCGCTGATGGCGTTGCTGCACTTCTTGAAGTTAACTGTCAGACTGATTTTGTTGCAAAAGATTCTAACTTCTTAGGTTTTGCTAACGAAGTTGCAGACGCTGCTTTAGCATCAAAAGCGACAATCGAAGAGTTACAAGCTCAATTCGAAGAAAAGCGTATTACGCTTGTGACTAAAATTGGTGAAAACATCAATATCCGTCGCGTTTCATACGTTGAAGGTGCTGCATTAGCTTCATACAGCCATGGCGCTAGTATTGGTGTTGTTGTTGCTGGTGAAGGCGATGCTGAATCATTAAAGCACATTGCTATGCACGTTGCTGCAAGTAAGCCTGAATTTTTAACACCTGAAGATGTTGCTGATAGTGTTGTAGAAAATGAACAGCGTATTCAACTAGATATCTTAAAAGCTGAAAACGATGCTCTTGATGATAAAAAGAAAAAACCTGTTGAATTACTTGAAAAGATCATCATAGGTCGTATGAAGAAATTTACCGGTGAAATTTCTTTGACAGGTCAAGCATTCATCATGGAACCTAAGAAAACTGTTGGTGTTGTTCTTAAAGAGAAAGGCATTACGGTTTCTAACTTTGTTCGTTTAGAAGTTGGTGAAGGCATTGCTAAGAAAGAAGAAGATTTTGCTGCT
This sequence comes from Colwellia sp. BRX8-5, assembly GCF_014077325.1. NCBI lineage: Bacteria > Pseudomonadati > Pseudomonadota > Gammaproteobacteria > Alteromonadales > Colwelliaceae > Colwellia > Colwellia sp. BRX8-5. Next base: position 86,136 of record NZ_JACGVR010000004.1, on the reverse strand, counting down.
GAAGTTGAAGCACAAATTGCTGCATCAAAAGCTTAATTTTTAAGCATTTAATTCAGTAAAACAGTTCTTTTTTCAGTTTAGACTTTCGATAGTCAGCTAAACGTATTAAAATAGCCGCGGTCAAATTGATCACGGCTATTTTTTTCGCCTATTTATAGACAAAATACAGGAATGTTTTTTATGAGCATCAGTCCAAAACCAATATATCGTCGAATTTTATTAAAACTTAGTGGTGAAGCCTTAATGGGTGAAGAGGGTTTCGGTATCGACCCTAAAGTTTTGGATCGTATGGCTCAAGAAATTAAAGAACTGATTGAAATGGGCATCCAAGTGGGTTTAGTTATTGGCGGCGGTAATTTGTTCCGTGGCGCTGGTCTTGCAGAAGCAGGAATGAACCGCGTTGTTGGTGACCAAATGGGTATGTTAGCAACCGTAATGAACGGTCTTGCGATGCGTGATGCCTTACATCGCGCTTTTGTTAATGCTAAATTAATGTCTGCTATTGACTTGGCAGGTGTTTGTGACCGTTATAACTGGGCTGAAGGCATCAGTTTATTAAAATCTGGCCGTGTTGTTATTTTCAGTGCCGGTACCGGTAATCCTTTCTTTACCACAGATTCAGCAGCCTGTTTACGCGGCATTGAGATTGAAGCTGATGTGGTTTTAAAAGCGACTAAGGTAGATGGCATCTACTCAGATGACCCTGTTAAAAACCCTGATGCTACCTTATATAGCCAATTAAGTTATAACGAAGTATTAGAAAAAGAACTCAAAGTAATGGATTTAGCCGCATTTACGCTCGCGCGTGATCACAATATGACTATTCGTGTTTTTAATATGAATAAGCCAGGTGCACTAAAAGCAGTGGTAATGGGCGGTAATGAAGGTACAACTATCGACCATTCAGAAAATTTAGTTTAATTTTTGATTTAAAGGAAATTCAACGTGATAAATGAAATAAAACAAGATGCTCAAGACCGTATGAGTAAAAGTATCGAATCATTAAAAAGCAATTTAAACAAAGTAAGAACAGGGCGAGCACATCGTTCTTTACTTGATAATATTGTTGTTGATTATTACGGTATGGAAACACCATTAAGTCAAGTGGGCAACATTGCTACACCTGATGCGCGTACTTTAGCGATTACTGTCTTTGATAAAGGCATGATCGGCGCGGTAGAAAAAGCAATTTTGAAATCTGATTTGGGCTTGAACCCATCATCTCAAGGAACACTTATTCGTATTCCTTTACCACCTTTAACAGAAGAGCGTCGTAAAGATCTTGTTAAAGTGGTTAAAAATGAAGCTGAAAATGGCAAGGTCGCTATTCGAAATATTCGCCGCGATGCTAATTCAGATGTAAAATCATTGAATAAAGAAAAAGAAATTAATGATGATGAGATGCATCAGTCTGAAGATGATATTCAAAAATTAACCGATACTTATGTAAAACAGGTTGATGATATCTTATCTATTAAAGAAAAAGAGTTAATGGAAATATAACTTCTTTAACCGATAATATAAACCGTAGTTATTAAATGATCACTACGGTTTTTTTTACAGAAAATTTGAATCTAGCTTGATTAGTATGACGGAACGATTATGACTGAAGCAATAACAGATACTTTAATCAAAGTGCCGCAACACGTTGCCATTATAATGGATGGTAATGGACGCTGGGCACAACAACGTGGAAAAACACGGGTTGCAGGTCATAAATCAGGTGTTGAATCAGTTCGAACATCAGTGAGTACTGCGATAAAATACGGGGTGAAAGCATTAACACTTTTTGCCTTTAGTAGTGAAAATTGGCAACGTCCAGAACAAGAAGTTAGCGTATTGATGGATTTATTCATGTTTGTGCTAACACGAGAAGTGAAGAAGCTTCATAAAAATGATGTGCGCTTCCAAGTGATTGGCGATGTTTCACGTTTTTCAGAAACGTTACAGAAAAAAATAAAAGTTTCAGAAGATTTAACCGCAAACAATAAAGGTATGGTATTGTCTGTTGCAGCTAACTATGGCGGACGTTGGGACATCGCTAATGCCGCTAAAGTTTTAGCTGAAAAAGTATCCAATAACACCATGTCTGTTGATGATATAACCGAAGAAACACTCCATCAATATACTTGTTTAGCTAACTTACCTGAACTTGATTTACTTATTCGTACCGGTGGTGATTTTCGTATAAGTAATTTTTTATTATGGCAAGCAGCTTACGCAGAATTTTATTTTACAGAAACACTATGGCCTGATTTTGATGAACAAGCGCTCATTAACGCAATGGGATGCTTTGACCAAAGAGAACGACGTTTTGGTCAAACAGGTGAACAAATAAAAAATTAAGACTATAAATTAAAAACAATAATAACAATAAAATTAAATAGCATTTATAAGGGTTTCCATTTGTTAAAACAACGTATTATTACCGCTGTTATCTTAGCGCCTTTAACTATTTTCGCCATTTTCTATTTACCTCTAGATCAATTTGCGGCTTTGTTTATGGCTGTTATGGCTATTGGTGCATGGGAGTGGGGACCTTTAATGGGCTTTGCCAATAAGCGCCGTCGTCTTGCTTTTGTCTGTGCGACGATTATTCTCATATCAGCGCTTTGGTACGCACTACCATTGTTACAACTCTGGTCTATTGATGGACAGCTTCATTCAGGTGTGTCGCTGGTATTATGGATTGCTGTCGCTTGGTGGGTGCTATCTGCAACGCTGACCTTTCTTTATCCTCGCTACAGTAAGTTTTGGTCAAGCCATCGCTCTATTCGTGGTGTATTTGGCTGGTTAACGCTTATTCCTACTTGGCTCGCTTTTATGGTGCTGCGTAGTAATGATTACAACCAAGATCCGTATAATGGCGCTCAGCTCATTATGTTTTTATTCTTAATGGTGTGGAGTGCTGATGTAGGTGCTTATTTTGTCGGTAAATCTATCGGTAAACGTAAACTCTTACCCAATGTCAGTCCAGGCAAAACCCTCGAAGGCTTTATTGGTGGTGTTGTTTGTGCCTGTATCTTTATCAGTATTGCCGGTTACTCGCTCGGATGGCAGCAACATCAGTTTACGTTAGCGTTAATTGTCACCGCTATCATCACAACAGTGTCAGTGCTAGGTGATTTAAATGAAAGTATGTTTAAACGCCAAGCAGGCATAAAAGACAGTGGCGCAATTTTACCTGGTCATGGCGGTATCTTGGACAGAATTGATAGTTTAACGGCTACTGCGCCGATTTATGCATTATGTTATGCCTTATTAGGCTGGCAGTAGGTTGATATAAACGATGCGTAAACTTTGTATTTTAGGTTCAACAGGATCGATAGGTGTTAGCACCTTAGAGGTTGTTAGGCTTCATCCCACGTTATTTTCTGTTGAGTCTTTATCGGCGAATACCCGGGTTGATGAAATGTTGGCGCAGTGTCTGGAATTTAAACCGAGCACTGTCGTTATGGTGGCGGAGCATGCGGCACAAGCTTTAAAAGTAAAACTCGACCAAAACGGTTTACAAAATATTGAAGTACTCAGTGGCGGACAAGGCTTAATTGATATTGCTCAAGCTGATACCTCAGATACTGTTATGGCTGCTATTGTTGGAGCGTCAGGTCTTTTGTCTACTATGGCTGCAGTTAAGTCGGGTAAAAGAGTACTGTTAGCAAATAAAGAAGCTTTAGTGACTTCAGGCGCTTTGTTTATAGATGCGGTTGAAAAGTATGGTGCAGAATTATTGCCGATAGACAGTGAACACAATGCTATTTTCCAGTGTTTACCCGCTAATGTACAAGCTAAGCCAGGTCGATGCGACTTAGCAAGTAATGGCGTCAGTAAAATATTACTGACCGGCTCAGGTGGTCCGTTTAGAACTTTTTCAGTCGAACAGTTAGCAGAAGTAACCCCAGCACAAGCGTGTGCCCACCCTAATTGGGAGATGGGCCGTAAAATTTCTGTAGACTCTGCGACCATGATGAATAAAGGCCTAGAATTTATTGAAGCAAAATGGTTATTTAATATCGACCCTGACGATATCCACGTTGTTTTACATCCGCAAAGTACCATTCATTCAATGGTGCAATATAAAGACGGTAGCGTGATAGCTCAAATGGGTAATCCTGATATGCGTACCCCCATTGCTCATGCCTTGGCTTATCCGCAGAGAATTGATTCAGGTGTCGCACCCTTAGATTTTTTCAATACGCCATCATTTGAATTTGAAGATGTCGATTATCAAAAGTATCCTAATTTAAAATTAGCTATAGCGGCTTGTAAAAGTGGCCAAGGTGCATGTACAGCTTTAAATGCTGCTAATGAAATTGCCGTTGATGCTTTTTTGAACGAAAAAATAAAATTTACTGATATTGCAAAAATAAATGAAACTTCTGTGAATAAATTTGTCTCAGAAAGGGTGGCATCAATTGATGATGTCGTTGCGCTTGATGCAAGTGCTAGAGAATTTTCACGTAATTTAATTGCTAGTGGCTGCTTTGTAGTCAATGATGTGGCGATTAATGAAGTTAACGAAAAAGGTAATCTATAGTTGTTTGATTTTTTTTGGAATTTAGCCTCTTTTGTTGTCGCTTTAGGTATTTTAATTACGGTGCATGAATACGGCCATTATTGGGTTGCCCGCAGAAACGGCGTGCAAGTAGAGCGTTTTTCAATTGGCTTTGGCAAAGTATTATGGCGAAAAGTTAATAAAGAAGGTACAGAGTTTGTTATCGCCTTAATTCCATTGGGTGGTTACGTTAAAATGCTTGATGGCCGCGTTGATGAGGTCAAACCCGAAGATATCGATAAAACTTTTAATAATAAAACAGTTTATCAGCGTATAGCGATTATTGCTGCTGGGCCTCTAGCAAACTTTGCTTTTGCTATTTTTGCTTTTTATCTGATGTTTCTAATTGGTGTGCCGAGTGTAAAACCGATTGTTGGTGAAATAATGCCAGAATCTATAGCGCAGCGGGCGAATCTTACCAGTAACAGTGAAATCATTGAAGTTGCCGGTCAAAAGACCTTAGATTGGCAAGATGTCAATCTAGCGTTAGTCTCGCAAATAGGTGAGAGCGCTTTTACTATAAAAACAAAAGAACAAGGTAGTGCTTCACCGAAAACTTATAATTTGGATGCGGCTAACTGGTCTTTTTCACCCGATAAAGAATCAGCCATTAGTAGTTTAGGTATTGCTCCTTATAGAGCCGCTGTTTATGCTGAGCTAGCTTTTATTGAAGAAGGTAGTGTTGCAGATAAGGCCGGCCTAAAAGTTGATGACAAGTTAATTAGCATCAATAACGAAAGTATTAATGGCAGTTGGGTGATGTTTTCAAAAAATATTAGTCAACTTCCGGAACAAAACGTTATTTTAGTCGTCGAAAGACTTGGTGAAAACAAAGAGATAATGGTAACACCGGCTTTAATTGAACGTGCGGGTAAGAAAATAGGTTATTTGGGTGTGGTTCCAAAATCTGACTCTTACCCAAAAGAATATTTATTTGAGTTACGTTACGGCGTTGTTGATGCTTTAGGACAAAGCTTACAGCGTAGTTGGAACTTAGTAGTATTGAGTTTTGACATGATAGGCAAGCTCTTGACGGGTGATATTTCTGTTAAGAACTTAAGTGGGCCTATTTCTATCGCACAAGGAGCAGGAAGTAGTGCACAATATGGTTTGGTATATTTCCTAGGTTTTCTGGCTTTAATTAGCATTAACTTAGGTATTATAAATTTATTACCTTTACCAGTGCTTGATGGCGGGCATTTATTTTATTATCTTGTGGAAATTGTCACAGGTAAACCCGTATCAGAAAAAATACAAGAAATAGGTTTTAAGTTTGGTACACTAGCCCTCTTAGGCTTAATGAGTATCGCATTATTTAACGATTTTTCGCGGTTATAACAAAAGAAGTAATAAAAGTTAGCATTTATGATAATTAAAAAAATTGCCCTTGCGGTATTATTAGGTGCCTTAGGTACAACAGCACAAGCCTCTGAAGAATTTCAAGTAGAAGATATTGAAGTAAAAGGGTTACAGCGTGTCGCACTCGGCGCTGCTTTGACTCATATCCCTTTTAATACGGGAGATACGCTCAATGAATTCCGTATTTCTCAGTCGATAAAGTCTCTCTACAAGTCAGGACATTTTAATGATGTTGTCGTTTATCGTGAAGGTAACAGAGTTATCTATCGTGTTCATGAGCGTTCAACGATCAGTGAAATCACCTTCGATGGCAATAAAGACTTAAAAGCAGAGCAACTAACTGAGAGTCTTGACGGCAGTAATATTCGAGTCGGTGAAACACTCGACATGACTATAATTTCCGGTATTGAGGTAGGCTTAGAAGATTTCTACCACAGTATTGGTAAATATAATGCCGATGTAAAAGCTGAAATTATTCACTTGCCTCGTAACCGTGTTGACATAAATTTTGTTTTCACCGAAGGCGATGCTGCAGCAATAGAGCAGATTAACGTCGTTGGTAATGAGATATTTTCTGATGTTGAGCTTCTTGAACGCATAGAACTTACCTTTGATTCTCCTTGGTGGGATTTTATGGCGCAAGACCGCTATCAAAAACAAACCTTACAAGGTGATATAGAAACGATTAAAAGTTACTATTTAGACCGTGGTTATCTGCAATACAAAGTAGACTCGACTCAGGTGTCAATGACCCCTGATAAAAAAGCGGTTTATATTGCCTTGAATATCACTGAAGGTGAACAATTTAAAGTCAGTGAAATAGATTTTATTGGTGATATGGTTGGGTTTGAACGTACGATCCGAGCTATTAACCCATTACGACCAGGTAAACTTTATAATGGTGCAGAGGTAACGTATACCGAAGAAACTATCAGCCGTTATCTAGGCCGTTATGGTTATGCTTACCCGAAAGTAACCGTTATTCCTGAAATTAATGAAGAAGAAAAAACGGTTAAACTGACTATTTCTATTGACCCTGGCAAACGTGTTTACGTTAACCGTATTAACTTCGAAGGTAATAATGTTACTGCCGATAAAGTACTACGCCGTGAAATGCGTCAAATGGAAGGTGCTTGGTTATCGAACAATGCTGCCGAAAGTTCAAAAGCATGGCTACAGCGTTTACCTTATTTGGAAGATGTTGAATACGAAACTAAACAGTTACCAGGTGATGATGACTTAGTTGATATTGACTTTACGGTTAAAGAGCAACCTTCAGGGTCTTTTACTGCCGGTATTGGTTATGGTTCTACGACTAATTTAAGTTTAAGTGCAGGTATACAGCAAAACAACTTTTTAGGAACGGGTAACCGCTTGGCATTTAATGTTAATACCATGAGTTATCAGCAAAGTGCGAGTATTTCTTACACCGACCCATACTTTACTGTAGATGCTGTTTCTTTAGGCGGGCAAATATATTACAGCGAGTTTAATGCGGGTAATGCGAACTTAGTTGAATACAACAATAGAACTTATGGTGTTGGGCTTAACTTAGGCTTTCCTATTAATGAATATGTTCGTTTAAACTTTGGCGTAGGTTACAAAAGTAACGGTATTACACGTTTACAAACTTATGAACAAATTCAACAATTTTACGAGATATATTCTGATCCTAATAACCCTGATGGTGGTTTAGAATTTAAAAGTTTCGATTTATCGATGGCTATATCTCGCACGACATTGAACCGTGGTACCTTTCCAACAGACGGCTCAAGTCAAAGTTTGACTTATAAAATGACAACGCCAAATTCAGATGTTGATTATTTTAAAATTAACTTAGACACTAAATGGTACTTCCCATTAACACAAGATCAACGTTGGACAGTGCTAGCACGTTTAAACGCCGGTTACGGTAATGGTTATGGCACCATAGATGGTAATGACCAGATATTGCCTTTCTGGGAAAACTTTAGAGCGGGTGGTTCTGATACATTACGTGGCTTCGAAAATAACATTGTTGGCCCACGTGCGGTATTTCGCTATCCAACACAAATCACAGGTACTCCTGATCCGGTCGAGGGTGGAAGTAGTTGTTGTTTAGGGCAAGATCACGATTTTATTAACGTCTCACAGCGTTCTGTTGGTGGTAATGCCATTATTGTCGCGGGTATCGAACTTATTGTACCAACACCATTACTTGATGAAGGTTTCTCGAACAGTGTTCGTACCAGCTTTTTTGTCGATGTTGGTAATGTTTGGGATACAGAGTTCAACTTAGAAGACTACAACGATTTAGTAACCTCTGAATTTGAAAAGATTGATGATTATTCAGATGTTGGTCGTTATAGAAGCTCTGCCGGTTTATCAGTGCAGTGGTTATCTCCTATGGGCCCAATGATCTTTAGTTTCGCGAAAGCACTAAAATCAGAAAAAGACGATGATAAAGAGTTCTTTAGTTTTAATATAGGTAAAACATTTTAATAAAGAGAACTTTCAGGCATAGTGCGTATAAATTTACTAAGGGGGTTTAATTCTTATAGTTAGCCCCCATAGCTATTACATGACAATTATAAAAATTAATGCAACTTATATCAAAGTTGTGAAGTAATAATATTTTGGAGATAAAATTGAAAAAATTCATTAAAACAGTTACTTGCTCTGCAGTAGCGTCAACGTTGTTATTAGCAAGCTCTGTAATGGCTGCTGATCAAAAAATCGCCGTGGTTAATTTCCAAGAAGTGATGAGTAAAATCCCACAAACAACGGCAGTAATGCAGGTACTAGAAGCTGAGTTTAAAGATGATAAAGCTATTTTAGCTCAGTTAGAAAAAGACATTAAGTACTACCAAGAAAAGAAACAGCGTGACGGTTCATTAATGAGCGCTAAAGATATCGAAGAACTTGATACTCAAATCGCAACATTATATCAAGATTACCAAGCTAAAGGTAAAGCGTTCCAACAAGCAACTGGCTTGCGTAAGAACGAAGAAACAAACAAAATTATAGCCTTGGTTCGTCAAGCTATCGACAGCATTGCTGCAAAAGACAAATATGACCTTGTTTTAGAACAGCAAGCCGTTATTTTTGCTAAGCCAGATGCAATGATCACTAATAAGGTTGTTGAACAGGTTAGTAAACTTAACTAAGTCTACCGCTAAGTAGTAGATATAAGGTTAATTGAAGCCTTACCGTTATAAAACTTGCAACTATTATTAATAATATTAGTTGCAAGTTTTTTTTCTAGCCTAATAAAATCATATTGGTTTTAGCGTCTTTTCCAGTTATGCTCATTGAGCATCCATAAAAATATTAAGTGTTTATGTCTTATACTCTCAAACAGCTAGCTGAAAAAATTGGTGCTGAGGTTCATGGTGATGAAACATATATCATTCATTCACTTGCCACATTATCAACCGCTAATGCACAACAAATTGCATTTTTAGCCAATAAAAAATACAGCCAACAGCTTGCTGATACTAAAGCTGGTGCGGTTATTATTTCTTCTCAACACCTTAATGACTGTAATACCCATGCGCTAGTGATGAATAATCCCTATTTGGGTTATGCACTTACCGCACAATTACTTGATACCACTCCAAAACCGGCTAACAGTATTCATCCCTCGGCTCAAATTTCAGCGGATGTTACTTTAGGTGATAATGTCGCCATCGGCGCTAATACTGTGATAGAGCAGGGCGTAGTTATTAGTGATAATGTTACCATTGGTGCGGGCTGTTTTATTGGTGTTCAAGCAAAAATCGGCGCAAGTACTAAATTATGGTCCAATGTTAGCATTTATCATCGTGTTGAAATTGGCCAAGATTGTTTAATCCAAGCGAATACGGTTATTGGCTCTGATGGCTTTGGTTATGCAAATGACCAAGGTAAATGGTTGAAAATACCTCAGCTGGGAAGCGTTATTATTGGTAACAAAGTCGAAATTGGTGCCAGCACGACTATCGATCGTGGCGCGCTAGAAAATACAGTGATTAAAGATGGTGTTATTTTAGATAATCAAATTCAAATTGCTCATAATGTTGTTATTGGTGAAAATACCGCGATGGCAGCTTGTAGTGTTATTGCAGGCAGTACCGTTATTGGCAAAAATTGTGTGATAGCGGGCCTTGTTGGTATTAATGGTCATATTGAAGTTGCTGATGGTTGTGTTTTTACCGGCATGACCATGGTGACCAAAGATATTAATGAATCCGGTGTTTATTCTTCGGGCATGCCGTGCCAACCAAATAAAGAATGGAATAAAAATAATGCCAGAATTCGCAAATTAGAAAGTATACTTAAGCGCATTAAGAGTGCAGAGCATGACATCGAGCACTTAAACAATATTATTGAAAAGGAATAGTCCGTTGGAATTACCAAAAAACACCATTGAAATTGCAGAAATCAAAGCATTACTGCCACATCGTTACCCCATGCTTTTGGTCGATCGCGTTTTAGATTATCAGCCAATGAAAACATTGCATGCTATTAAGAATGTTAGTATTAACGAACCTGTGTTTAATGGTCATTTCCCTGATCTCCCTATTTTTCCTGGTGTGATGATCCTCGAAGCTTTAGCGCAAGCAACTGGGCTTTTAGGCTTTAAAAGTACAGATGGCAGAGATAAAAATGAAATGTACTTATTTGCTTCAATTGATAAGGCAAAATTTAAAAAGTCTGTTGTGCCAGGCGATACTATGCATTTGCATGTCGAGTTCTTAAAAGAGCGTCGTGGTATGTGGAAATTTTATGGCGAAGCTAGGGTTGAAGGTAAAGTTGTTTGCTGCGCTGAACTTATGTGTGCAAGAAGAGTGGTATAAATGGTGACTTCCAATAAGCAGAGCTTAATTCACCCTCAGGCGATTATCGAAGAAGGCGCTAGCATTGGCAAAAATGTTAGTATTGGCCCTTGGAGTTATATTTCTAAAGATGTCGTTATTGGTGACAACTGTGTGATTAATTCTCATGTTGTCATTAAAGGCCCAACAAAAATTGGCGAAGGCAACAAATTCTTTCAATTTGCCAGTATTGGTGAAGATTGTCAGGATCTAAAGTATGCCGGCGAGTTAACCGAATTGATTATTGGTGACAATAATGTTTTTCGTGAATCTTGTACAGTCCATCGCGGCACGATTCAAGATAACAGCCTAACGCAAATAGGCAGTAATAATTTGTTTATGGCGTATACCCATGTTGCCCATGATTGTATTGTTGGCAGTCACTGTATTCTTGCAAATAATGCCTCTATTGCTGGCCATGTTCATGTAGGTGATTACGCTATTTTAGGTGGTATGACAGGCGTTCATCAGTTTTGTCATATTGGCGCGCACAGCTTTGTTGCGGCAAATTCGCTGATTTTAAAAGATATACCGCCTTATTTGATGGTGTCTGGTCAACCGGCTTCTCCTTTTGGTTTAAACTCAGAAGGGTTAAAACGCCGAGGTTTTGACAAAGAGGTTATTTTAACGATCAAACGAGCCTATAAAGAAGTTTATCGTAAAGGTTTAAACGTTAACGAAGCTTTAGAAAAAGTTGCCGCATTAGCCGATGATATGCCAGAGTTAACCTTGTTTGCTGAGTTTATTAAAAACTCTAGCCGTGGCATTGCCCGCTAAACACGATTGTTAAAAGTATAGAGTAAAGGTTAATGACAAAAACAGTAGAAAAACAGGCTATTCTCCAAACATCACCCATTATAAATAGTTCAACTGCTCAACAATCGCCCGTGTTTGGGCTTGTTGTTGGCGAGCATTCTGGCGATACGCTCGGCGCTGGTCTTATGAGCTCTCTAATATCTGTCTATCCTAATGCCAAGTTTATCGGTATTGGTGGTCCAAAAATGCAAGCTTTGGGTTTCGAAAGTTTGTTTGAAATGGAAGAGCTTTCCGTGATGGGCATTTTTGAAGTATTGGGCCGCCTCAAACGCTTATTTCATGTCAAAGACTGTTTAGCCGCGCAGTTTATAAATAATAGACCCGATGTGTTTATTGGCATCGATGCACCCGATTTTAATTTACGGCTAGAAAGACAACTAAAGAAAGCGGGTATTAAAACAGTTCATTACGTTAGCCCATCTGTTTGGGCTTGGCGTGAAAAGCGTATTTTTACCATTGAAGCGGCTACCGATATGGTGCTGTCGTTATTGCCTTTTGAAAAAGATTTCTATGATAAATATGAAGTGCCCTGTACTTTTGTCGGCCATCCGCTAGCAGACGACATTCCATTTCATTCGGATAAGCGTGAAGCGAGACAAGCACTCAACTTACCGCTTGATAAAAAAATACTTGCGCTTATGCCTGGTAGTCGTGGTGGTGAGTTATCTCGATTAACCGAGCCTTTCTTACTTTCTGCGGTACAACTTTTAGCACAAGACCCACAATTACATTTTGTTGTGCCGATGATCAGCGATAAGAGAACCGAACAATTTAGCCAATTGAAAGAAAAGATAGCGCCAAATTTAGCGGTAACAATTATTACTAATAAAACCCAACAAGTGATGGCTGCCAGTGATTGTTTACTCATGGCCTCAGGTACGGTAACACTGGAAGCTGCTTTAGTTAAACGCCCCATGGTGATTTGCTATAAGTTCAATGCTTTTACTTATCACATGTTTAAAGGCCTAGTAAAATTAGAATGGTTTTCATTACCTAATTTATTGACGAAAAAAACACTGGTACCTGAATTACTGCAAGGTAAAGTCAGCGTTGATAACATTGTGCCGTTAGTTAAAGAACGTTTATACCAAGACCAATCGTCACTTGAAGATGAATATATGAAAATTCATCTCGCTTTAAAACAAAATGCCAGTCAAGAAGCGGCGAAAGCTGTAATGGATCTAATGTCAAAATGAGTAATGAAGCGGTAAGCGATACCAGTTTAACCCCCCGTAAGAAAGTGGCAAAAGCTAAAAAGATTTTCCCACCTTTTGAATACCCTATTGCTTACTGTATCGCAGGAGTCGATGAGGTTGGGCGAGGACCTTTGGTGGGTGACGTTGTTACCGCGGCGGTTATTCTTGATCCCGAAAACCCTATTGAAGGTTTAATGGATTCAAAAAAACTATCAGATAAAAAGCGTCAGTTACTTGCGGTGGAAATCAAAGAAAAAGCTATTGCTTGGGCTGTTGGAAGAGCAAGCCCGGAAGAAATAGACACCTTAAATATTCTTCATGCCACTATGTTAGCGATGCAGCGAGCAGTACAAGATTTATCAGTAACACCTGATTATGTTTTAGTTGATGGTAATCGTTGCCCTATTTTTATGCAGGTGAACGGCAACATTGCTAGCCAATCTGTGGTTAAAGGCGATGATCGGGTTAGTGAAATAAGTGCGGCATCAATTCTTGCAAAAGTTGTTCGAGATGATGAAATGCTCGCTTTAGATGAATTACATCCCGAGTATGGTTTTGCAAAACATAAAGGTTACCCAACCAAAGCCCATTTAGAAAAAATAGTAGAGCACGGTGTACTTGATTGCTACCGAGCAAGCTTTAAGCCAGTAGCACAAGTTATTGCTATGCAGGGTGTTTTACCAACAAAAACTAAACAAGAAGACTCTCAGGTGAAGTGTTAATGTCAGAGCAAGTATTAGTTGATGCAGCCGAATTAGTGTCAGTCAAAGCTCAACCAAAATTTATTCATTTGCGAGTGCATAGTGACTATTCATTATGTGATGGTTTAAATAAAGTAAAACCTATTGTCGCCAAAGCCTCAGCTTTAGGGATGCCAGCCATCGCGCTAACCGACCAAACAAACCTTTGTGGTCTGGTTAAATATTATCATGCCGCTCACGGCGCGGGTATAAAACCAATTATTGGTTGCGATCTCTGGGTTAAAAGTGATGAATTAGAGAATGAACTTTCCCGCATTGTTGTTTTAGCCACTAATAATGTCGGCTACAAAAATCTCACTGAACTCATTTCTAAAGCCTACCTTCGGGGTCATGTTCAAGGCAAGGCGGTTATTGATAAGCATTGGTTAATTGACTATGCTCCGGGTTTGATTTTATTGTCGGCGGGTCGCGAAGGTGATATTGGTAAAGCGCTGATTAAGGGAAATTTCGAGCTGGTCAATAAAATGGTCGATTTCTACCAAAGCTACTTTCCTGATTGCTTTTATCTTGAACTGATCAGAACCAACAGAGAAAACGAAGAAAACTATATCCATTTGGCAGTCGAGCTGGCAGAAAAAGCGTCACTCCCTGTGGTAGCGACGAACGAAGTGATGTTTATTTCTCCTAAGCGCTTTGATGCCCATGAAATACGTGTTGCCATACATGATGGTTTTACCCTCAACGATAAACGTCGCCCGAAAAAATATTCTAAAGAGCAGTACCTTCGAACTGAAGAGGAAATGTGTGAGTTATTTTCAGACATCCCTGAAGCGATTGAGAATACGGTTGAAATCGCCAAACGCTGTAATGTTACGGTTAGGCTTGGAGAGTATGTTCTCCCTGATTTTCCAACAGAAGGTTTATCGATAGAAGATTACTTGGTTAAAGTGTCTGAAGAAGGTTTACAAGACCGCTTAGAGACCTTATTTGATAAAGACGCAGCAGATTTTGCTGAAAAGCGTAAACCCTACGACGAACGTTTAGCCATTGAACTTAAAGTGGTTAACAATATGGGCTTTCCCGGTTATTTTTTAATCGTGATGGAATTTATTCAGTGGAGTAAAGATAATAATATTCCTGTTGGTCCTGGTCGTGGTTCTGGTGCAGGCTCTCTGGTTGCTTATGCCCAAAAAATTACCGACTTAGATCCCCTTGAATACGATTTGCTCTTTGAACGTTTTTTGAATCCTGAACGTGTCTCCATGCCAGATTTTGATATCGATTTCTGTATGGACAGGCGTGATGAAGTTATTGATCACGTTGCTGAACTATATGGCCGTGATGCCGTGTCGCAAATTATTACCTTTGGCACCATGGCAGCCAAAGCGGTTATCCGAGATGTTGGTCGAGTACTCGGTCACCCTTATGGTTTTGTTGACCGCATCTCTAAGCTTATACCGCCAACACCAGGCATGACACTAGCCAAGGCCTTTGAAGAAGAGCCTAAGTTGCCAGAAGCTTACGCACAAGACAGTGAAGTCAAAGATTTAATTGATATGTGCCGTATTTTAGAAGGCACAACACGTAATGCCGGTAAACATGCCGGTGGTGTGGTTATATCACCAACCACCATTACCGACTTTGCGCCACTTTACTGTGACGAAGAGGGTAAAAACCCGGTTACTCAGTTCGATAAAAATGATGTTGAAGATGCCGGTTTAGTTAAGTTTGATTTCTTGGGACTTCGCACGTTAACAATTTTGCAGTGGGCCATCGAAATGGCTGATGCAAAATTGTTAAAACAAGGCAAAGCGCCTATTGATATTACCCGGATTAATTTAGAAGACCCAGCCAGTTTTAAAGTGTTATTAAGATCTGAGACGACGGCAGTGTTTCAGCTCGAATCTAGTGGTATGAAATCACTTATTGCCAAATTAAAACCTGATTGCTTTGAAGATATTATCGCCTTGGTTGCGCTCTTTAGACCGGGGCCATTGCAGTCTGGCATGGTTGATAACTTTATTGAACGTAAGCATGGTCGTGAAGAAGTAAGCTATCCGGATGCTACTTGGCAACATATTGACTTAAAGCCTATTCTTGAACCGACTTACGGTATTATTTTATATCAAGAACAGGTTATGCAGATTGCGCAAGTATTGGCGGGTTACTCGTTAGGTGGCGCGGATATGCTACGCCGCGCTATGGGTAAGAAAAAACCTGAAGAAATGGCCAAACAGCGTGATGGCTTTGAGCAAGGCGCGATCAACCGAGGTGTTGACGGCGAACTTGCGATGAAGATCTTCGATCTGGTGGAGAAATTTGCGGGTTATGGTTTCAATAAATCGCACTCAGCGGCTTACGCCTTGGTTTCTTATCAAACCTTATGGATGAAAACACATTACCCTGCGCCATTTATGGCAGCGGTAATGTCAGCCGACATAGATAACACCGATAAAATTGTTACCCTAGTTGATGAATGTGGCAATATGGGGATAGATTTACTGCCTCCTGATGTTAATGCCGGTCAATATAAATTTACCGTTAACGAGCAAGATCAAATTGTCTACGGTATTGGCGCAGTAAAAGGTGTGGGTGAAGGTCCTATTGATGCCATTATTGCCGCACGCGAAGCTGGCGGTGAATTTACCGATCTTTTTGATTTTTGCGCGCGACTCGATCTTAAAAAAATTAATAAACGTGTTTTAGAAAAATTAGTTAAAGCTGGGGCCATGGACAGTTTAGGGCCTAAAAAAATTATCAACGGTAAAGAAGTACCACATCGTGCTGTTTTATTTGAAACATTACCTGAAGCAATAAAGGCTGCAGACCAATATGCAAAAGCACAGGCAGTTGGACAGAATGATTTATTCGGCTTAATTAATGAAGCGTCAGCAGAGCCGCGACAAGCCTTTAAAGATGTGCCGATGTGGGCTGAAGAAGTTTGGCTCAATGCAGAGAAAGAAACGTTAGGTTTATATTTAACCGGTCATCCTATTAATCGTTTCTTAAGTGAAATAAAGCATTATGCGACTGGACGGTTAGTAAGTCTGCAACCGACCAGTAAAGACAAAACCACGGTTGCGGTTGGTTTAGTGTTAGGTGTTAGAGTTATGGTCAATAAGCGCGGCAGACGATGGGCCTTAGTTACGCTTGACGATAAAAGCGCTCGCATGGACATTAGACTCTTTCCCGATGACTATGATAATTTTGCTGAATTGCTGGTAAGTGATGCTATTTTGGTCTGTAGCGGACAGGTCAGCTTTGATGAATACTCCGGAGGCATTACAATGACCGCTCGAGATATCATGACGGTTGGTGATGCTCGTGAAAACTATGTCTCTTCAGTAGATATTAATGTCAATAAAAACAAGGCAGGCGCAGGTTTTATTGATAAATTTACCGAGGTATTAACACCTTATAAGGATGGTACGTGTCCTGTTCGGTTGTTTTATCAAAGAGATGAAGCAAAAGCTATGCTAGAATTAGGCGTACAATGGCGCGTTACGCCTGCAGACCCTTTATTACATGAATTAAGAACCTTATTAGGTGATGGCGACGTTACTTTAAGGTTTAAATAATTTAGGGCGCATTAAAGGGTTATTTATTGTTAACCATTATAAAAAATTTATAACAAGGTCGATGACGGCTTTGTTAGCAACTTAATAGTCAAATTAAAATTATTAAGTACTCTATTTGAATAATCATGCTGTTGTTATAAAACGGCATAGAACATAGGTAAGAATAATCATATGTCATTAAATTTTTTAGATTTCGAGCAGCCTATTGCTGAGCTTGATGCCAAAATTGAAGAGCTACAATTAGTCAATAACGGTCAAGAATTAGATCTTGACCTTGAAGATCAAATTACTCAATTACGCGGTAAAAATGCTGAGTTAACCAAAAAGATTTTTGCAAATCTTGACCCTTGGCAAACAGCTCGTGTGGCACGTCATCCTCAGCGTCCTTATACGCTTGATTACATACCACGCATTTTTACTGAATTCGACGAGCTTGCCGGTGATAGACACTATGCGGATGATAGAGCCATTGTTGGTGGTACTGCGCGTTTAGACGGTAAACCTGTGATGATTATTGGTCATCAAAAAGGGCGTTCAACAGCAGAAAAAGTTAAACGTAACTTTGGTATGCCTCGTCCAGAAGGTTACCGTAAAGCCTTACGCTTAATGCAAATGGCTGAACGTTTTAATATGCCCATTATTACCTTTATTGACACTCCTGGTGCCTACCCGGGAATAGGCGCAGAAGAGCGCGGCCAAAGTGAAGCGATAGCGATGAACTTAAAGGTTATGTCACGTTTAACCGTGCCGATTGTTTGTACGGTTATTGGTGAAGGTGGTTCTGGTGGTGCATTAGCGATTGGTGTTGGTGACCGTGTCAACATGCTGAAATATTCTACTTACTCGGTAATATCTCCTGAAGGTTGTGCATCAATCTTGTGGAAAACTGCTGAAAAAGCACCTACTGCCGCTGCCGCTATGGGTATTACCGCTACGCGTATTAAAGAATTAGAACTTATCGATAATATCGTTGAAGAGCCATTAGGTGGTGCACATCGTGATATGGATATTATGGCGGCTAACTTAAAGCAAGAATTAAAATCAAATCTTGCCGAACTAGAAGGCTTGTCAAAAGAAGAGTTAATTGAAAAACGTTATGACAGATTAATGTCTTTCGGTTATTGTTAAGTTGTTATAAATCGACACGAGCAAAGTAGTATTGAATGCTTTGCTGATGAAGTTGTAGCCTTATCTTACTGATTCTATCTCTAAGTTAAGGCTACAGTTTTTTTGTTTTCAGTGTCAATTAACCAAGTATTCTATGATTAAACAGACCTTAATAGATTTTTTTTCCAACCACCCTCAAAAATCACTGCTTATTGCCTACAGTGGCGGTATCGACTCTCAAGTGCTGTTACATTGCCTTGGTGCTTTAAAAACACAACATGCTATTAATAGCGATATTCGTGTTTGTCATGTTAATCATGGCTTGAGTGTTAATGCCGTTAAATGGCAAGCCTTTGCTAAAGCACAATGCCAACTATTTGGCCTGCCGTTAGACATTATTGAAGTAAACGTGCAAGCTGTTGCCCAAAAAAGCTTAGAAGCGCTTGCCCGCGATGCCCGCTATCAAGCACTAAAATCAGTAGCTAAAGCCGGTGATTTAATTGTTACTGGTCATCACAGTGACGATCAGGCTGAAACTTTTCTACTCGCCCTAAAAAGAGGCGCAGGTTTGAAAGGGCTCTCAGCGATGCAAAGTGAAATGATGTTGGGGCAGCAATTACTGGTCAGACCGTTATTAACTATTTCACGAGCCGATATTGAAGCCTATGCGAAAGAGTATGGCTTAGTTTGGATAGAAGATGAATCGAATACGGATGAGCGTTTCGACAGAAACTTTCTCCGCCATCAAATTTTACCTAAGTTAAATCAACGTTGGCCAAGCATCAATAAGACGATTGCACGCAGTGCTGAACATTGCTTTGAAGCACAACAATTACTCGATGAATTAGCGCAGCAAGATTTAATTGCTTGCCAGTCTTCAGCTAATAAGCTGAGTGTTGTTGATTTAAATAAGCTCAGCGAAGCACGTCTTAAAAATCTATTGCGCTATTTTTTATCTTGCCATGGATTTTTAATGCCAAGCCAAAAGCAATTAATGCAAATATGCCAGCAGCTTAATGCACAAGCGGATAAGTCGCCAGTTGTGCAATTAGCTGAGTGTTGCATCAGACGTTATCAAGGTGAGTTACATCTAACGGGTATCTATCAGGAACTGTCGCTGTGGCAACAAAATCTAGCATTAGGGCTGTTAGCCGATGATAAACCGTTAGATGTTTGTCTTCCCGATCAATTAGGTTGGTTAAGTTTTTCGAATTTATCAGCACAAGTACAAGAAAACAGTGACTGGCAGTCGGTGATAAAAAAACCGGCAGAGCAACAAAAAGTGACGATTAGTTTTTCTCACGAAAACCCAAGGTGTTTGCCACAATATCGACAGCATTCAAGACCATTAAAGAAAGTCTTACAAGAGCTTGCTATACCAACATGGCAGAGAAAAAGGTTACCTTTTATCTTTTATGATAATGAGTTGGTTGCGGTAGTCGGACAGTTTGTTTGTCAGCGCTATCTAGCCGAGAACAGTGACTCAGCATTTAGGCTATCATGGCATGGTCAACTGCCTCTTTAAAGGTACCGTGTAACGAATAAACTAGACAGTGTCGGTGCATAAGTGGTAAAAATCTTTCATCGATGCGTTATCTTAATAACAAAAACAATAACTAAAATAAGACAAACTATGACAACACAAAATACCTCTGTAGAAAAAACATCACTTTTTGGTAAGCTAAAAGCTATTAACATCGTCAATCAAATCATTATTGCACTTGTTGTTGGTATTGTTTTAGCGCTTGTTTTACCTGAAGTTGCACAGTCATTTTCAATACTCGGCAGTTTATTTGTTAGTGCACTAAAAGCGGTTGCTCCTATTTTGGTGTTAGTTTTAGTCGCATCATCTATTGCTAACCAAAAACAAAATAGCGATGCTAACTTAAAACCGATTGTTGGGCTTTATTTACTCGGCACAATAAGTGCTGCGCTGGTTGCTGTAGCACTAAGCTTTGCGTTCCCGGTACAGTTAACATTAGATATTATTGGCGCAAGTGCTAATCCGCCACAAGGACTAGGTGAAGTCTTATCAACCTTAGCGTTTAAAATTGTTGATAATCCGTTTAATGCGGTTGTTACTGGAAACTTTATTGGCATTTTAGCGTGGGGCTTAGGCTTAGGTTTTGCGTTGAAAAAAGGCAGTGAATCAACGAAGGTTATGGTTCATGATTTAGCCGAAGCAATTTCAAGTGTTGTTAAATTGGTTATTCGTTTTGCACCTTTAGGTATTATGGGCTTAGTCGCTAATACGGTTGCGACCACAGGCTTTGATACCTTAGGTGAGTTTAGACACTTAGTACTGTTACTTTTGGGTTCTATGGTTATTATTGCTTTAGTGGTTAACCCGCTGATTGTTTATTTTATTACGCGTAAAAACCCTTATCCGCTAGTCTTTACTTGCTTAAAAGAATCCGGCATTACCGCTTTCTTTACGCGTAGCTCTGCAGCAAATATTCCGGTTAACATGGAACTGTGTGAAAAACTTGATTTACATGAAGATACCTATTCGGTTTCTATTCCTTTAGGTGCCACCATTAATATGGCTGGTGCGGCGATCACCATTACGGTATTAACGCTGGCTGCGGCCAATACTTTAAATATTGAAGTTGACTTTGCAACTGCTATTTTATTGAGTGTCATCGCCTCAGTATCAGCTTGTGGTGCCTCTGGTGTTGCAGGTGGTTCATTGTTACTTATTCCATTAGCCTGTGGTTTATTCGGTATAGACAGTGATATTGCTATGCAAGTAGTCGCGATAGGTTTTATTATTGGTGTTATTCAAGACTCTGCCGAAACAGCCTTAAATAGCTCTACCGATGTTATTTTCACCGCAGCCGCTTCGCATCACATCACTAAAAATCTAGAATAAATGAAGTCTTCGTTAACCACCTCATATAGAGGTGGTTGATTTTAGACCCTGAAGCTAATTAAGGGTGATAGCTTTTTTGCCACTTTATAGCCCTGCAACAAAGCTATACTTTCACTTTAATATTCAGCAACAGAGCTATACCGCCACTTTAGTATTCAGCAACTAAGCTATATGGTCACGTTTTAGCCAGAGTAAAGTGCAGCCTTTAAATAATGGCTCAGGTCAATTATTCCCCGTTTTTAATCAGCACTTTTTAAATCACTGAATTAGGAGCATAATAGCGAAAAATCTTCTTCAAAAATTAGTGAATTAATATTATGCCTACCGAAAATGCCTTAAAAGCACGCAGTAATGCTAGCTGTGAATTATGTACGTCAACTGAACAATTAGCGGTGTTTCCTGTGCCACCAACCAGCGACTTAAGTGCTCAGCAATGTGTATATCTATGTGCTACATGCACAGCACAAATTAATGGTGACACTGCAATGGATGTAAGTCACTGGCGCTGTTTGAACGACAGTATGTGGAATCAAGAACCTGCTGTGCAAGTTATGTCGTATCGCTTGCTTCATAAACTGTCAGCAGAGAGTTGGGCACAAGACGCTTTAGAAATGATTTACATGGAAGATGATGTTAAAACTTGGGCTGAGCAAGGCATTGCCGCTGCTGAGCGAGAGGGGCCAACAAGAGACAGTAATGGCACTGATTTACAAGACGGCGACGATGTTACCTTGATTAAAGATTTAAAAGTTAAAGGCGCTAACTTTACGGCTAAGCAGGGCACTATGGTGCGTGGCATTACCTTAACGGATAATCCTGAGCATATTGAAGGAAAAGTTAACGGTACACGTATTGTTTTAGTCTCGGCGTATCTGAAAAAAGCTTAAGCAAAACTTGCTGTTTATAATCGCCTTAAAAAGCTATGTAAAGTCAAAAAAAGCATCAAAGTAAGTCAGTAAAGCCCCAACATTGCGGTTTTACTGTCTTACTCATATCGTTTATAACCAACGTCTTACTTTTAGCTGATAATCACGGTATTGTTGACCAAATATTTTTGTTAACATTTTTTCTTCGGGGATTATTTGAAAACGTGTCATGTAGCCAATAAATATTAAAATAATAGGTAAAGATGCTAAATGTTGTAAGTAATAAGCGAGCGAGATCAGTGAAATCAGCATGGCTAAATACATTGGATTTCTTGAAAATGAATATATACCAGAACTTACCACGGTTGAGCTTGTTTCTGGTTTAGTGGGGTTAACAGTTGTTTTGTGTTTTTTAAAACTGACTATTGCACAAAGGCCCACAACTATCGCGATAAATAACAGCGCGAGGGCAACAGGCACATGAGCCGGCCAGCTCAAGGTGAGATCGGGTGATATTTTATAAAAAATCATCATTAATAACACGGCTATTAATATCTGCACAACGGGTATTACTTTTAACTCCATGATTTACCTTAAGCTTAAAAAGTTTATTGGCTGTTATTTTAGCAGGTATTAGTGGCTATTAAGCACACTATTCGATAAGTTTATTTTTAGGTGTTATTGACGTAGTCAGATAATATCGCCATTGTTCATTTGTATACTCGTTATGTTTCTTTAGCTTTCTTCCTGTTAAATTTTCAATATAGTACCGATAAAGGATTTATGAAATGTCAGTCCCCATCGCTTATTTTGCCGTTATTCTTATCTGGTCAACAACACCTCTAGCGATAGTGTGGAGCAGTGAAACTATTCATCCAACCTTAGCGGTTTTGTTGCGGATGCTGATTGCGGTTGTACCTGGTTGGTTAATACTGAAAGCTTTTCGTATTGAGCTTCCTTGGCATAAAAGTGCGCTTAAACTTTATAGTTTTTCAGCGATAGGTATTTTTGGTGGGATGTTATTTGCGTATTTAGCCGCTGGCTACATTTCTTCTGGGCTGATGTCGTTAATGTTCGGCTTGGCACCTATTTTATCTGGGGTACTAAGTCAGCGCATTTTGGCTGAG
This sequence comes from Colwellia sp. BRX8-5, assembly GCF_014077325.1. Classification (NCBI taxonomy): domain Bacteria; kingdom Pseudomonadati; phylum Pseudomonadota; class Gammaproteobacteria; order Alteromonadales; family Colwelliaceae; genus Colwellia; species Colwellia sp. BRX8-5. The sequence continues at coordinate 63,124 of NZ_JACGVR010000004.1, read as the reverse complement.
TCTGCATTATCACCAGCAAAAAAAATAGCATTGGCGATCGCTATTTGCGGCTTAGCTACGGTATGTTTTGATAAAATATCACTTAAAGATGATGGATATATTGGCATTATCGCGGTATTGATTGCTGTTTCATTTTTTAGTTTAAGTGGTGTATTGGTAAAAAGTGTTGAAGTTGCTATAAACCCTATGGCAACAACCCTAGGTTCACTATTATTAAGTCTGCCTTTATTTATCTTAGTTTGGCTTATTTTCGATGGCAATATTGCGCATCAAACATGGAGTAACAAATCAATATTAAGTGTCGTTTATCTTGGTGTTATTGGCTCTTTAGTGGGCTTTATTGCTTATTTCTATATATTACAACGCCTAAAAGCGAGTACGGTGGCATTGATCACTATGATCACCCCAGTGATTGCCATTTCACTGGGGTTACTATTAAATAATGAAACAATTAATATTAATTTAATCGTTGGCGCATTAGCTATCATTGCTGGTTTAGCTATTTATCAATGGGGCGATTTAGTGATTAAACACCATCGTAATAAATATGATCACTGATGAAAAAGTAACCATAGGATTTCGACAAGCCCAGCAGAGTGATATAGGCTATTTATTACAATTAAGAAAAGCCTCAATGGGTGAACATCTTATTGCCGCAGGTTTGGATTTATCTGATCAGCAACACCTTGCACGAGTGAATGAATTTTTTGCAGATTCAACTATTATCTTGATGAACAATGCCCCGATAGGCTTAATAAAAATAGCAGTTTTAGCGGATAAGTTACACATCAGGCAGCTACAAATTATACCTATACATCAAGGAAAAGGAATTGGTGGTAAGGTTTTAGCCTTAATTAAAAGAAAAGCAAAAGAGTTAAAACTACCAATAACATTAAATGTTTTGTTAGCAAATCCGGTTATTTCTTTATATTTACGCCATGGTTTTGTTGTCACTGGCCAGAATAAAGTTGAGTATCAAATGTGCTGGTTACAATAAAATAAGGCCAGTAATTAACAAATCACTGACCTTATGTTCAGGATGAACGGTATGTCACGATGCCATGGATGGCAAGGAGTGACGATGTTCAGGATGAACGGTATGTCACGATGCCATGGATGGCAAGGAGTGACGATGTTCAGGATGAACGGTCAAACTTAGTAGATTTTACCACTCGCTCGAACGGTGTTTACATCAATACGTGTTGGGGTAATACTGCCATCAACTAGTCCTTGCGTAGCCACTGATAACGACTCAATAACCTGATACATCGACGCTAAGTCTAGGCTGCTAATATCATCAGACGTTTTATGATAATGCTGGTCTTTATCAAGTTGGGTACTACTAAAACTGTGAGCTGGAACACCTAAACGGGCAAGTGTTGCATTGTCTGAACGATAAAATAAACCCTGTTCAGGGTAAGGGTCTTGGTAAATCTCACTGTTTTTAGCCGCTAAGCTGACGTTAAGTAATTCACCTAAATTTGAACGCTCCATTCCTGTCATCCAAACTGAACCAGCGCCAAACTTTGAAGGTTTACCTATCATCTCAATGTTTATCATTGCCACAACGTTGTTAGGATCTAGTTGTTGTGAAAAATATTTAGAGCCAAAGCCACCAATTTCTTCGGCGGTAAAAGCACTAAACATTAAGGTTCTTTTGTTCTCACCTTGATGGGCATAGTGTTGTGCCAGATTAATAACAGCAGAGGTGCCCGACGCATCGTCATCAGCACCATTAAAAACCTCTTTACCATCAGCCGTTACACCTAAATGATCATAGTGTGATGAATATAAAACCACTTCTTTTGCTGTCGCTGGATTTTTATCTTTACCCGGTAGTATCGCAACAATATTGGTTAAGGTTTTTTCAGTTATCGAAGTACTCGCGTTAACGTCTACCGTGGTAATTTCATTATCATCGGCTAAAACCATAACAATAGCCCCTTGGTGCTCAAGGTTAAGCTTAGTTAAGCCTCGTTGAAAGTAACCTCGGTAACCGGCAAAGGTTTTAGCGTGAGCGCTATGGATAATAACCAGATGCTGGCCACCGTCATTATTCATTTTACCAAGGGCCGCGCGCATATCATCCGCTTCAGCAATAATATGGGTGTTAACATTTTCAAGGCTCTGCCATGAAAGCGTGGCCATAGTACTTGCCATGCCTAAGTTAGCGTCAGCAATAGTCTTACCATTTAAGGTCACCGTTAATGCTGTTGGCATAATACTGGTTACATTAAATGTTTGTTTGAAATCTTTATTGCCTACCATTGGGCTTAGTCCAATTTCGGTAAACCTTTGGCTAATATAATCACCCGCTTGGTCAATACCAACAGAGAAGCTGGCTCGGCCTTTTAAATCGTCACTTGCGAGATAAGTAATATCTTTAATAACTTGTTCCGATGACATTTCAGCAATTTTGGCTTTAGGTGATTCAGGCTCACTGCATGCCGAAAGGAGTGTAATGCCAGTAAAAAGAGCTAAAGTTAAGCGGCTTTTAGTAAGGTGACTTTTCATGCTTATTATTTCCCTATCCATGTTGGTATTAATTATTGTAATTTTGTTGTCTCAATTAACAGTGTTTCATCACCGGCAGTTAACCATAATTGGCCATCTTGGATACTGCACTGAAAGTCCATAGAGCGACCAGCAAGTTTTGCTAATGCATCACAGGTTTCTTGGCTAATGAGCTCAATGGAAAGTTTATTGAGTAGACGTAATTTGTTTTGCGACTGTTTCCACCAGGTTTCAGCACTGCTGCCATAAGCATAAAGAATCACTTTTTGGGCACGATTACAGGCTTTTTTGAGACGTTTTTCATCCAGTTGCCCAAGCTCTATCCATAGCTCAATCACTTCAGAGTAATTAATTTGCCACAGAGCCGCTTCTTCTTCGTCACTTACACCCTTACCAAACTGCAAATGTTCATTTGCATTTAAAATAAAAGCTAACAAGCGCACCATCATACGAATATCTGTTTCTGAAGGATGTTGGGCGATGGTTAAATTGAGGGTGTCGTAGTAATTTCTGTCCATATCTGACAGTTGTATACTGGCTTTATTTATTGTTGCTTTTAGTGCCATGATTATCCGTAAAGTAAGAAATGCTAATTCAGCTTATAATACTCGTATAACATCAAGGAATACAGCAGGTAAGTGCTTTTATTCGACCAACCACTCTAATTCATCAATGACTTTTCTGGCTTCAGCAATCGTGCAATCAGTGCGAGCCATCAATTGGTTAACAGTAATGTCTGACTTTAATTTAGCAATACGCATAAGTTCATCGTGACTAAGTGCCTGCCTTTGACTCATTAAGTAATTAACTAGCCACTGCCAACTCGGCTCTTCTGAGTCTTGTATAAAAGCGACAACGTGTTCTAGTTGTTCAAAGCTAGCTTTGAGCTGCCAATTGCGTGAACGGCCAATTCTATAAAGCTCACAGCCACTAGCTCTTATTCCTGCTTTTAACGCATAAGCTTTTATTACTTTTCTAAGCAATGAGGGCAGATTAATGACAGGTATATGATTCGGCGATGTTTTCATAAGGAGCGAGTAACGTTAACAGAGAATAAAAAAACCAGCAAAATGCTGGTTTCAGTTTACTAATAATAGTTGATTACCATTTTTTCTTCGGTTGAAATAATAAGTCTAAATCATCTTCTTGATCTTTGGCTTTTTTCGCTGCATCTTTAGCATTAGTGCTTTTAAGTGCATCGGTTATTTCTTCAAGTTGGATCTCAACCTCAGCTTTTTTACTGACGGTATATTCTGTTTGCGAAGGATGAGCGGACAATGTTTGCAAAGCTTTCTCAAAATATTGGCGCGCTGAACCTAACATTTCTTTTTGGTAAGCCATATTGCCACGTTTTAGCAGGCTTTCAACACCAATCTGTAGTTGCATAGCATCAAGCTTTTTATCTTCATGGGTAAATGTTTGTGCGTCTAAAGCTCCTTTTACTTGCTCTGACTTAAGTGTAGCTCGTAATTTTTTAATACATTGCAAAATACTGACGAGTTGTTGTTCATTATCAGGGAGAAGGAATGGTTCCTCTTGTCCTGAAGTTGAAGCCGCAAGTTCTTGTGACGCCTTCAACCTTGCCTCAATTTCATTCACTTTACCTTTAATTTGTTTTGAATCAGGTAAAATTGATCTCATCGCTTTTGCTGCGGTTAAACTGCGTCGATTAAGAATGTTGACGATGCCAGGATTACTGGGCAGGTTAGCAAGATGAAGAATAAGGTCTTCACTTTCATCTATAATTGCTTTTTGCTTAGCCGCTTTTGTGCGTTTGTCTTTTTCTTGTTTTTCTTTGTGCTGTTGAATTGCGCCAACACTCACAACTATAATGATTAATGCGATAATTAAAGCAATGATAATGCCCATAATGTTAACTACTCGTCTGTTAAAATAGAAATATCTTTTATGCAGTCTACAAAAAATGGACACATTAGCATAGCCTTATATCAACCTTTTATCTCTGATACTAATGAAGGCTATTTATATAACTTTTTATTTTGAATAAAAAACTTCATTTTATCCTATAAAAGTCATTTTTAACTTAGTTACGTGGTTTTTGTTGTAATAATCCTACATTTTTAAATTAAATCTCGCATATAAGCAGAATAATGAAAATTAATATGGAATAAGTCTTCATTTAAGTATATATTTTTTGCATAAGCAATCAGCATCAAAAATTTTGAAGTATAATTATGAAACTGCAACAACTGCGCTATATTGTTGAAGTACTCAACAATAATTTAAATGTCTCTGCAACAGCAGAAAGTTTATTCACCTCTCAACCGGGCATAAGCAAGCAAGTTCGCATGCTAGAAGATGAACTCGGTATTCAAATATTCGGCCGCAGTGGCAAACATTTAACCCATGTTACTGCCCCAGGCAATGAAGTTATTAATATTGCCACAGAAATTCTCTCTAAAGTTGAAGCGATTAAAGCGGTTGCGCGTGAGCATACTCAACCCGATGAAGGTAAATTACGTATATCAACCACGCATACCCAAGCGCGATATGCATTGCCTGAAGTGATCAAAGGCTTTATGAAAAAGTATTCAAAAGTTTCTTTGCAAATGTCTCAGGGAACGCCAGCGCAAATTAGTGATGCCGCAGGCAAAGGTGACGCAGATTTTGCCATTGCGACGGAATCATTACACTTGTATAACGATTTAGTGATGTTACCTTGTTATCACTGGAATCGCAGTATAATAGTGCGACCCGATCATCCCTTAGCTAAAAAACAAGGCATTACTATTGAAGACTTAGCCAAGTATTCATTAGTGACTTATGTGTTCGGTTTTACTGGACGTTCAGAGCTTGATATTGCTTTTAATAGTCTTGGAGTAGAGCCTAAAATTGCTTTTACTGCCACCGATGCTGATGTAATTAAAACATATGTGCGTTTAGGTGTTGGCGTTGGTGTGATTGCTACTATGGCTATCGACCCTAGAATTGATAGTGATTTAGTGGCTATTGATGCCAGTCATTTATTTAATTCAAGTACCACTAAAATAGGCTTTAGACGCGGTACTTTCTTACGTGGTTACATGTTTGATTTTATTGAGCGTTTTGCTCCTCATTTAAATCGTGATTTAGTCACTAAAGCTGTTTTATTGAAAAATAATGCTGAAATAGATGAGATGTTTGCAAATATTAAGTTGCCTGTTCGTTAAAGCAGCTGCGATATAAATCAATAAACACATAAAAGCGACTGATATCAGTCGCTTTTTTATGTTCAGGATGAACGGTATGTCGTGATGCCAATTATGTAAAGTATGGCAAGGAACGACGAATGTTCAGGATGAAGGGTATGTCGTGGTGGCAATTATGTAAAGTATGGCAAGGAACGACGAATGTTCAGGATGAAGGGTATGTCGTGGTGGCAATTATGTAAAGTATGGCAAGGAACGACGAATGTTCAGGATGGCCTTTCTCAGACATCCTGTATTTCAAAGCATAAGTGTTTCGCTGCACGGCGATAGCAAGGAACGACAAATGTTCAGCCATTAACCCTTTGTCCGTTGCAGCTTTGGGATTAAAAACGTCTTAACATTCAGTAATGTTGACCGCTAAGCCGCCACGAGAAGTTTCTTTATATTTGGTTTTCATATCGTTGCCGGTTTCCCACATGGTTTTAATCACTTTATCCAGCGGGACTTTTTGATTACCGGTGCCGCGTAAAGCTAAACGCGATGCGTTGATCGCTTTTACCGAGCCCATAGCGTTACGTTCGATACAAGGAACTTGAACTAAGCCACCAACAGGGTCACAGGTTAATCCTAAATTGTGCTCCATACCGATTTCTGCCGCGTTTTCTACTTTACTTGGCGAACCACCCATAATTTCAGTTAATGCGCCAGCTGCCATAGAACAAGCTACGCCAACCTCACCTTGACAGCCCACTTCAGCACCAGAAATTGACGCGTTAGTTTTATATAAAATACCAATGGCTGCGGCAGTTAATAAATAGCGTACACAGGTATCTTCATCAACAGGTCTAACAAACTTATCGTAGTAGCATAATACGGCAGGTATAATACCGGCTGCACCATTGGTTGGCGCCGTTACAACACGACTACCTGCGGCATTTTCTTCATTAACTGCAAGAGCAAATAAGTTAACCCAGTCCATCGCTATAAGCGGATCGTTGTTATTTTCAACTGATAATGCTTTATAAAGGGCAGGGGCTCTGCGCGCAACTTTTAAGCCACCGGGTAAAATACCTTCTGTTTTAATACCACGGTCAACACAATCTTTCATTGCTTGCCAGATATTAACTAGTTTAGCCCTAACCGTGGCTTCATCGGCTAAGCACTTCTCATTATTCATCATGATGGTACTGATCCTGAGATTTTTCTCATTAGCTTCGTTGATAAGCTCAGTCGCTGATGAGAAATAATGAGGACGTTTGATATTGTTGTGCAGAGATAATGCTTTATCTTTTTCTTTTTCAAAGTCGCGGGCGTTAACAATAAAGCCGCCACCGATTGAATAATATGTTTGCTCTAGTAATAACGTACTTTCTTTTCCTGGGATATCTTCAAAGGCAAAAATAGTCATGGCATTTGAATGAGCAGGTAACGTTTTACGGCGATGATAAATAATTGCATCATTTTTAGGGAATGATACTAAGTGCTCGCCATTAAGCGAAATTTTTTGACTAGCCACTACGGCTTCTAGAATTGAATCAATAGCGTCGACGGCAATCGTATCCGGATTTTCGCCAGACAGACCTAAAATTACCGCTTTGCCGGTACCATGGCCAATACCTGTTTGCCCTAACGAACCAAAAAGTTCACATTTTACCCGCGTTGTTTGGGTTAATTTATGCTCATCTTTAAGTTGTTCAACAAACAATTTCGCTGCTTTCATTGGACCTACAGTGTGAGAGCTTGACGGGCCAATGCCAATAGAAAACATATCAAATACACTAATCATACTAAAACCTGAATTTATTTTGATAAAATTATCAAAAGATGGAATTATCTTCGGTAATTGTAACTGAAAGCTACCACCATGAAAAACAATAATAGTTTAATTATAGTTGATATTAATTAAAAACCTAAAGGTTCAAGATAATTGAATGGCCAAATCTTTCAGCATTACCGCGGTTGCGCCCCATATATTATGGTGTTCGAAAGGCATAAAGTGAATTGAAAAGGGTTTGCGATGACGCTCAATGGTCACCATGTAGTGATTATTAAAATCTAGAAAATGTTGTAATGGCACCTGAAATATTTCAGCAACTTCATTTTTATCGATCACATAATTTTGTTTTTTATCAATAAAAGCAATGATGGGCGTAACCACATAACCACTGATTGTTTCATAAGGAAGTAATTGGCCAACAATATTAATGTTGTTACTATTTAAACCAATCTCTTCTTCAGCTTCTCTTATGGCGGTGCTAATAAAGCTTGTATCAAAGTCTTCCATTTTTCCACCGGGAAAACTGATTTGCCCAGGATGATGTTTTAAATGACTAGCACGTTTTGTTAACACAACAGAGAGTTGTTTATTCTCTTCTATTAGCGCGATTAACACGGCTGCAGGTTTTAGTGCGCCAAGGTGCTGGTATTGATGGAGGGAAACATCAAGTGTTGAAAATTGAAAGTTTTGTAAAAAATCATGCTTGTTCATTATAAATCCATCAATGGCGAAAGCCAAAACTACAATAAGTTAAAGCGCTGATAACACAGGTAATATTTTGTTTACTTTATCAAAGGTTTCTTGATATTCAGCGTCAACTTTTGAATCAGCTACTACGCCACCACCGGCCCAGCAATAAATGATACTCGCTTTGGTCGCGTTATTTTTTTCGCACAGTAGGGTACGTATAGTAATGCTAGTGTCCATATTGCCACAAGCAGAAATATAACCAATAGAACCACAATAAATACTTCGTTGATGAGGCTCTAATTCATCAATTATTTCCATGGCTCTTATTTTTGGAGCGCCAGTAATTGAACCGCCAGGAAATGAAGCCGCTAATAAATCAGTCGCTTGATAAGGTTGTGCTAACTCACCTTCAACGGTGCTAACTAAGTGATGAACCGCAGGGAAACTTTCAATATTAAACAACTTAGGAACTTTTACCGAGCCAGCAATACAGACTTTACTGATATCATTTCTCAGTAAATCAACAATCATTAAGTTTTCGGCACGGTCTTTTTCTGAGTGCTGTAAATCAACTGAGTTTTGTTGGTCTATGACGGCATCATCACTTCGCGGTTTAGTGCCTTTTATCGGCTTACTTTGTACTTTACGCCCTGCTTTTTGTAAAAATCGTTCAGGAGAAATACTAAGAATACTGGCTTTTTCAAAACGTAAAAAAGCAGAAAACGGTGCTTTATTTTTATCACGTAACGCGCAATAAGCTTCGAATTCATCACCTTGATATTGAGCACTAAAGCGTTGTGCTAAATTAATTTGGTAGCAATCTCCAGACAATAAGTAGTCTTGTATGCGCTTAAATTTTTCATCATAACGCGCTTTACTCATATTCGACTGCCAGTCGGTCATTAATGAAAACTTTTCTTTTACTTGTGTGGCTTTCTTTATCAAAGCTAACTGCTGATTTATTGCTTTTGTTAGGCTTTCTCGTTGTGGTTGCGGGCAAACCAACCAAAACTGTTGAGCTTGGTGATCAAAGATTAAGGCCTGAAAATAAAGCCCTATCGACATGTCGGCTAAATCTATATCTTGCGTTGTTTGATGAGGCAAGTTCTCAAAACGTCTGCCTAAATCGTAAGAAAAGTAACCGACACTGCCGCCATTAAAAGGTAAGTGGCTGGTGGCAACGGTTATGTTGTTGAAGCATTGTTGTTGAATTTCTTTTAACAGCGTTAATGGATTTTGATGACTGATTTGTTTTTTGTCCTCTTTTAACCACCGTACTTCAGTTTGATCGCCGCGAGTAGTTAGCGTAATTTCGGGTTGCCAAACCAGAATATCAAAGTTGCTATCAACGTGGGCAGGTGACTGTTGTTCACCACAAGAGTCAAGCCACATCGCCCAAGGTTGATGACTAAAAGCTGAAAATAAAGCTTTTACATCGATAGATTTTTCTACAGTAAAATGCTGGGCAGAAATAGTGAACATGACAGGTTTTACTCGATAATATTGTGGAAGCTCGTTAACAAGAAGGGTATGATATCTGCAAATTTATAACTTTCAACCATTTTCAGCTTCCCTCGTTTATCTATAATTTCAGGTAAGTAGGTAAATGCCGTTGAACTACATCTGTCGATCTGCATAAAAAGAGACCCTCATGACTATCATTAAACAACAAGATTTAATTGAAAGTATTGCCGATGCATTACAGTACATTTCTTATTATCACCCTTTAGACTTTATTCAAGCGCTTGAAAAAGCCTATCATAAAGAAGAAAGCAGCGCAGCTAAAGACGCTATTGCTCAGATCTTAATTAATTCTAGAATGTCAGCCCATGGCCAGCGTCCTATTTGTCAAGATACCGGCATAGTGACTTGCTTTGTTAAAGTGGGTATGGATGTTCAGTGGGACAAAACTGACTTAACAGTTCAGCAAATGGTTGATGAAGGTACTCGCAGAGCTTACTTAAATCCAGACAACCCATTGCGCGCTTCTATTGTAAAAGACCCCGCTGGCGCGCGTATTAATACTAAAGATAATACACCATCTGTTGTTCATATCGATATGGTTGCCGGTGGTGGCGTCGATATCATGATCGCAGCGAAAGGCGGCGGTAGTGAAAACAAATCTAAAATGGTGATGTTAAATCCTAGTGATTCAATCGCTGACTGGGTAGTTAAAACACTACCATCAATGGGCGCAGGTTGGTGTCCACCGGGAATGTTAGGCATAGGTATCGGCGGAACAGCAGAAAAAGCAGGGGTACTTGCCAAAGAAAGTTTAATGGAACCGGTAGATATTCAAGACCTTATTGACCGTGGTGCTGAAACAGCCGAAGAAAAGCTGCGTCTAGAAATTTTCGAGCGTGTTAATAAATTAGGTATTGGCGCACAAGGTCTTGGCGGTTTAACGACGGTTGTAGACATTAAAATTATGTCAGCACCCACCCACGCTGCATCAAAACCTGTGGTGATGATACCCAATTGTGCGGCAACGCGTCATGTTCATTTTCACTTAGATGGTTCTGGTCCGGCTAACTTAACACCACCAAAATTAGAAGATTGGCCAGAAATAACTTGGGAAGTCGGTGAAAACGTACGTCGTGTTAATGTTGATACCTTGAAAAAATCCGATATCAGTAGCTGGAAAACCGGTGAAACTGTATTATTGAGCGGGACTATCTTAACCGGACGTGATGCTGCCCATAAACGTATTCAAGATATGCTAGCCAAGGGCGAAAAGTTACCAGTAGACTTTACTGACAAGTTTATTTACTACGTAGGTCCTGTCGATGCTATTGGCGATGAAGCAGTTGGCCCAGCTGGCCCAACGACAGCAACACGCATGGATAAATTTACAGAAATGATGCTCTCTGAAACAGGGTTACTTGGCACTATCGGCAAGGCTGAACGAGGTGCCGAGACCGTTGAAACCATCAAAAACCATAAGTCAGTTTATCTAATGGCCGTCGGTGGTGCTGCATACTTAGTATCAAAAGCTATTAAAAAAGCAAGAGTTGTTGCTTTTGAAGATATGGGGATGGAAGCTATTTACGAATTCGAAGTTGAAGATATGCCAGTCACTGTAGCTGTTGATAGCCAAGGAGAGTCGGCTCATGTCACGGGTCCTGCTATTTGGAAAGCTAAGATTGAAGTGCAAGATGCCAAATCAAAAAATTAATTGATGCTTGTGTAAGCAAATAATTTTAAAACAAGCGCCTTAGGGCGCTTTTTTATTGACGATAATAAGTTGAAAATTTTGTCTATACTAAAAGAACATTAATAAAATTAAGTTTTGAAAACATTAACTATGACTAACACTAACCTGCGCACTGTTACTATTATTTATTATATTGAAGATTCACTTGAGTTAATGCACTTTGTTGGACAATTTGCAGAAAATGCCAGTGGGCGGGTCATTATTCCGGAAAAATTTAAAGAAGATAAATCGATTGTTGCTGTGTGTGATGGAGAAATAACCATTCTTAATAAAGTTGGCGATCGCATTCATCTTATTAATGATTATTAAATATGGACTTGTTAATGAACAAGCTTAGAATAAACTTAACCTGAGTATATTTCTATGGTTTAATACTGATAATATTTACAGTGTTACTGATGTGACTTTATGCCTATCGATGAACTCCTTGTTTTTTTAGAGAAAATCCCTACCGAAATTTTTATGCTGTTTAGCGTTATTCTATTGGTATTGTGTTTTTTAATCAGTTTTATAGTATTTTTTAAAATAAAAAAAATGTCACTACAGTTGTCTTTGCAACATGAAAAGTTACAGCTATTGTTTGAAAAATTAACCGTTGATAGTGAAGTCTCAAATAAATATCAACAGCAACAACAGCAGCAAACTAGCTTTAATCATCAACAATTGGCAAACCAACAAGTTGAGTTAAAGACTTATTTTGAACAACAAATCTCTGACTTTAAAATTAAGCTGTTGTATCAACATGCTGAGCAAGGTGAGAAGCAGTCATCGAGTTTACATGCAAGTAGTGAAAAGTTACACCGCGCATTACACGAGCACCAAGTCGTTTTTAATCAGAATCAGCTAAAATCGGTTGATCAACTTGTTGAACACCTAAATCGAGTGACGCACATTAGCCGCGAAGAGTTAACTAAGTCATTGCAAGCATCGAGTGAGCAAATGGCTAAACGTATTGATGGATTAACCGTCTCTACCGATAACCGCTTGAAAGAAATTAGCGGGCAAGTAGAGAAACGTTTAGCGGAAGGGTTTGAGAAAACAACAAAAACCTTTAATGATATTTTGCAACGCCTTGCCTTGATTGATGACGCGCAAAAGAAGATAACGGAACTTTCCTCAAACGTCGTCAGCTTACAAGAAGTATTAAGTGATAAGCGTTCGCGGGGGGCTTTTGGCGAAGTTCAGCTTAACAGTTTAATTCGCAACGTGATCCCCGAGCAAAACTTTTCTTTACAGCACACTTTATCAAATGGAAAAATTGCTGATTGTATTTTATTTTTACCTGAGCCAACCGGTAATGTCGTTATTGACTCTAAGTTCCCTTTAGAAAACTATAAGAAAATGCTGGATAACCAATTAGGGGTACATGACCGAAAATCGGCAGAGCGTCAGTTTAAACTCGACATAAAAAAACATATTAACGATATTAGTTCTAAATACTTAATTGAAAAAGAAACCGCCGACGGCGCTATTATGTTTATTCCTGCAGAAGCTATCTTTGCTGAAATTCATGCACATCAAGGTGACTTAGTTGATTACGCCAATAAAAAGCGAGTATGGCTGGCATCGCCAACCACGTTAATGGCTATATTAACAACGTCACGCTCGGTACTAAAAGATGAAGCAACCCGTAAGCAAATACATGTTATTCAAGCGCATCTCTCACACTTATCTCAGGACTTTAGTCGTTTTAAATCTCGTTTTGCCAATTTAGCAAAGCACATAGACCAAGCGGCGAGTGACGTAAAACAAATACATACCTCTGCAGATAAAATATCGTCACGCTTTGATAAAATTGAACAGGTTGAGTTGAAAAATGAAAGTGATGAAAAGCCCACTGGTACAGACAGTAAAATAGATAATGAGCAAGCTCTACCTGTTGTTTAACCTGATTGCTTCTCTACCCTTTAGCGATAACTTAATCTAAGGAGTTAATCTTGTTGCAAAGAATTAAAGGACTAAAAACTCTGTTTATTAGTTTAGGCACAGTTGCCTTAGTTTATTTTTTGATGATGAAAAGCCAAGCTTTTTGGCTAAAGCAAGTAGTGATTGTCGAACAATTATTAGTGGTGTTCTTGGCTGTTGTGATCGTCTTTGCCAGTTATTTTAATCGTAGCAGGTTAGCCTACTTATCATTATTGTGGCTTTTATATTACGCCAGTATTACTTTTTCACCGCCTTGGTCAACTTGGTTACTGCAGCAGGGTGATTGGTTAACGTTATTTGGCTGTAGTGTTTTACTTTTATTGTCTTTGATAAAAGACCGTGGCGTCATCTCAATTCATGGTCTTTATCGATTAGTCGCTATCGCCTTAGTGGCTATCATTAGTTATGCTTGGTTAACGATGAGTGAGCCAATTATCATTTTTGTACAAACCTTTCCCCATATTGCAGGCTTTAGTAAGGTTATTCGTTTAGAGTTACCACTAGCTTTATGCACTATGGTTATTGTTTGGCGAGCAGTGATTAAAGCGGATTTAGTGACTTCAGCGGTTGCGCTTTCTTTACTGTTTTGGCTATGTTATCAATATCAATTAATTGAGCTACCGCTAAGTTTAACGCTGGCATTACTCAGTTTGTATTTCGTGTTAGTCATTGTTGTCGACGCTTATTTTCTTGCCTATCGAGATGACTTAACGGGCTTACCATCGCGTCGGGCGCTCAATCAGTTAGCCTTATCACTTGGACGAAACTACACCCTTGCTATGCTAGACATTGATCATTTTAAAAAGTTTAATGATACCTATGGCCATGATATTGGCGACCAAGTATTAAAACTAGTGGCAAAAAAAATTGGCAACGTTAAAGGGGGAGGGAAAGCATTTCGCTATGGCGGAGAAGAGTTTACCATCGTATTTACTGGTAAAACTATTGAGCAAGCCTTAACTGAGTTAGAAGCGGTACGTCAAGCTATTGAAACCTATAAAATTGTCATTCGTCAACCACAAAGAAAAACAAAACAACAACGAAACGCTAAAAAAGTAAGCAAAAATAGTGAGTTTAAAACGGTCAATGTCACTATTTCAATTGGCGTTGCAGTACGGGAAAGTAAACAAAGCTTTGAACAAGCGTTAAAGTGCTCGGATCAAGCGTTATACAAAGCTAAGAGTAAAGGGCGAAACAACGTTAGTGTTTAAAGCGGGCTAAATATGATGATTGTTTGCAAGTATAAGACTGGACCAGTAAAAATCATCGTTCACAAGCAAGGTGAACCACGCTCATGCAAAGCATCATTATTGAGCAAACCTTGCATTGTTTATTGACGTTAACGTGACCAGTGATATTATTAATCGCCACCGAGCACAAAGTACCGGCTCCCCTGAACTTGCTTCAGGGGCTGATGTTAAAAGGCTGTAATAATGCTGGGTAAGCCAGTTATTAACGCTTAATTTAATATCGCAACGTTAACAAAAACCACACTTAACAATAGTGGGCAGACAAAACGAAGGTAATTTCCCCAAATGGGTAGCCACTTCCTGCCTTCTTGTAGCGCTTTATCACGTAATTTATTACCTCTATTCCATAACCAACCGACCACAATAAAGTAGAATAAACAACTTAATGGCTGCAATATGGTTGTTAATGCTCGAATCACTAAACCAAATAATTCGTCAAAAAAAGCAATTAACAACATGCTGGCACAAAGCACCACGAAGGAGACTAGCCATGTCGCTTTTGAACGAGTAAAGCTTTTGTCTTCCATTAAATAAGAGACAGGTACTTCAGTTGAAGAAATAGTTGAAGTTAATGCCGCAATGGATAACAACAAGAAGAAACAGCTTGAGACAATCAAGCCGACATTACCCATTGAATTGAACAGCTCAGGTAATATCTTAAAGATTAACTGTCCTTCACCAATCAACTCGTTATTACTGAAAACTTCAACTCCGGCTTCTTGAG
This sequence comes from Colwellia sp. BRX8-5, assembly GCF_014077325.1. Lineage (NCBI taxonomy): Bacteria > Pseudomonadati > Pseudomonadota > Gammaproteobacteria > Alteromonadales > Colwelliaceae > Colwellia > Colwellia sp. BRX8-5. Next base: position 47,880 of record NZ_JACGVR010000004.1, on the reverse strand, counting down.
CAACAAAAAGTGCCGGTATGATTAACAGACCGGCCATAAAAGCGATAAAAGTATCAAGTGCGGTGATAGAGATGGCTAATTTACCGATATCTTTACCTTTTTGCATGTACGAGCCGTACACCATCATACCGCCTACGCCAATAGACAATGAAAAGAAGGCTTGTCCCATTGCTGATATGATGAGTTTAGGGTTAGTCACCTGTGAAAAGTCAGGAATTAAATATAACGCTAAGCCTTTTTCTGCACCGGGTTGGCGTAAAATATAAATGATTAAACCAATTAGCATCACTAACAATAACGGCATTAAACGCCCTGACCATTTTTCAATACCGGCATTAACGCCCTGATGTATAATGGCGGCGCCGAGTAAGATAAAAAGTGGCGTAAATAATAAATTACGTTCGGTGCTTGATGTGGCTAACCACTGTGAAATATTAGTTAGGCCTAACAGCTCAGTAAATGCTGATAGAGCATGCGCTAACATCCAACCAGCGACGATAGTGTAAAAGCTTAACATCATTATAGCGCCACATAGGCCTATTATGCCGGCATACTTACCTACATTGGGCCAAGTGTCTTTACAGGCCTCTTTTAATGCGGCTACCGGATTTTTTTGCGCCTGGTTACCAATATATATTTCTGCATACAAAGCGGGGAGGGCGAGTAAAAGTGTCACGAGTAAATAGACGAATAAAAAAGCACCACCGCCATTATTAGCGGCTTGGGTTGGAAATCCCCAAATATTGCCTAAACCAATGGCTGATCCTGCAGCGGCCAAGACAAACCCGATACGGGAATGAAAAGAATCTCTAGTGTGTGTCATATAGTATTGAATGCAAATTATTTTTATTTGGTGATGAGCTTACCGAGTTCAGATCATATAGCAACGGTTTTTTAAAAATTTGTTTCTGATAAAATATAAACACTGTAAACCTAGCAACTAATGGCTGATAAACTTGCTTTCAAAAATATTACCCCTATATAGGTTGAAGTTAAATTAATGTCATTATAAATACGTATGAAAAGTGTGGGTGTTGTTAAAGTTATCAAGATAAGCTTGGACATTATCCCCCGAAGCTACGTTTATTTTAATAAGAACGTTGTAATAACCCGTTTGTCGGCGTTAACACGGTTGAATGTTATTTTGAGAGAACTTTATTTATGAATTCCTATGTGGTGCGTGTCCAAGAACGGCTAAAAAAAATTGACGCTAGCCCGTTTTTTCAATGGTCAATTATTGCCGTTATTATTATGTCAGCATTACTTATTGGCGCAAAAACCCATAACTTGCCCCCGCAAGCATTAAGAATATTGGTTTTTTTAGACAGTGTTATCACGGTATTTTTTGTCATCGAATTATCAATACGTTTTATGGCTTTTCAAGATAAAAAGAATTTCTTCAAAAGTGGTTGGAATATTTTTGATACCTTAATTGTTATTGGTAGTTTAATACCAACAGGTGGCTCAGGTGTCTTATTAGCACGGCTGTTGAGAGTGTTTCGGGTGTTACGTCTAGTTTCTATGGTACCTGAATTACGCCTGCTGATTAATTCGCTGCTCAAAGCTATTCCTCGTATGGGCTATATCGCCTTACTCATGTTTGTTATTTTTTATATTTATGCTGCAGTTGGCAGTATGGTTTTTAATAATATTAATAAAGAGCTTTGGGGCGATGTTTCAATATCGATGTTGACCCTTTTTCGTATAGCCACTTTTGAAGATTGGACGGATGTGATGTATGAAACGATGGCGATTTATCCGCTTAGCTGGATTTTTTACCTGACCTTTATTTTCTTAACGGCTTTTATCTTTTTAAACATGATGGTCGGTACTATTCTAGAAGTTATGGGCAAAGAAAATGAAATTTATCGCGCCGAACAACATGGCGAATCAGGTGAAGGTGGAGAGCCGGCTAGCCGAGCACAAATTGAAAACCTTGAGCGTGAGCTTGCCGAAATTAAGACTTTACTCAAAGAAAAACTCAACCATCGCTGAGATTAATTTTTATAGATAACCGAACACTTGTGGGATTTAATTAAATAAGATGGTATAAAATAAAAATCATATTTAATTCAAGTGTTTTGGTTGTTCTTAATGATTGCTTTCAAGCGAATTTTCTACTTTTTTATCGTTATTATTGTTCAAGCTTCATTTTTTTCGTCTGCGGCGCTTGCCGCTGATCAAAATACCCTGCTCAGTGATGAGCAAAAGATATCACAAGAAATTGAAATTCTTAAAAAAATTGAAGATGATCAGGAAGCGGTTGATTACTCAATTTTATTATTAACGCGCTCAGCTTTAATTCCCAAGCAAATTATTGACATCTTAGATATTCAACAAAAACGTTACTATCAGTTAACCGAGCTTCGATTAGGATTAGCTAGCGCTCAACGAATACAATTAATTGCCACTGAAAATAACTTAAAAAAAATAGCCGCTAATGCTAATAAAATGATCGGTATATATCACTATTTAATTGGTGATTATCCAGAGTCTGTAGCCGCTTCTCAAGCCGCATTAAGTTATTATATAAACTCACTTGAGCCGCTTACATTGGCTGGGATATATAATAATATTGCCTTGGCTTATATTAATCTGGGTAATTCCAGTAAAACCTTAGTCAATTTTCAACTAGCCGAAAGCATCTACAATAAATTGGGCACTAAGCAAGATAAAATAGATGTCCGTTATAACATTGCCGGTTTATATTTAACTTTAAAAAGATACGATATCGCGATTGAACTCTATCTCGATGTTATTGCACAGCTTGCTTTTGTCGATGACAAACTCACCTTAGCAAAAGCCAGGGGAGAATTGGGCACTGTTTATAAATATTCAGGAGAGTATCAGCAATCTCTTAAATTGCTGTCACAGGCAATAGCGTATTTTGAACAATCTAATAACGACTATTATTTAGCGTCTTTTAGTCATAATATTGCCGGTCTTTATAATATGATGAACCAGCCAATAAATGCAATTAAGTATGCAACACAAGCGATAAATTTGGCTAAAGCTTCAAATCATAACACCGCTTATGCGGGTGGCTTGTATAGTCTAGCGCAAGCAGAGTTTTCGTTGGGCTATGTTGAAAAAGCCTATGAAAGCTTGCAGCTCTCTGATGAAATAGCTAAAAAATCTGGTCATGAAGAACAAATGACGAATAATATGGCGCTGCTGGCGTTGATTTATTCGGCACAAAACAAGCAAAGTGCGGCCTTTGAAACACATCAAAAATATATTAAAAGAACAAGAAAAATAGCGAACAATCAGCTCAATAGTCAATTGTCAGACTTTGAATCTAATAAATTAAGACAAGAAGTTAGCCAGCTCAAGCAAAATGAGCAACTTCAGGCATTAGAGACAGAGCAAGCCGATCAACAACGTAATTTTAGCTTAGTAGCCGCTTGTTTTATCATTGTTTTGGCCTTATTTATTTTCAACCGAAATGTTGAAAGACGCGCCAAATTAAAGTTATCTGAGCGAGTTAAAAACCGTACTCAAGAGCTAGAGCTTCTAACCAGCGAGTTGGTCAAAGCTAATGCCATTAAAAGTCAATTTCTCGCCAATATGAGCCATGAAATAAGGACCCCTTTAACGTCAATTATTGGCCAAGCAGAGGCAATAATAAATGGTGATGTTGATGAAAGTTACCTGCAAAAAGAAGTTAAAATAATTCACGGCAATAGTTTACATTTATTAGAGCTTATTAATAATATTTTAGATTTAAGTCGCGTTGAGGCCAATAAGTTAGAGTTAGAACTTGTCGAGCAAGACTTACACGTTATTTTGCATGACATTGCTAATATTTTTATTAAATCAGCGACAGTCAAAGGATTACAATTTCAGATAGTACACACCTTGCCAAACAAGTTTATGCTGACCATTGATGGCTTTCGCTTAAAACAAATCTTAATTAACTTATGCTCCAATGCCATTAAATTTACCAGTAAAGGCTCAGTTACTCTTGATATATCGGTCAAAAACGCCGCGTTAACTATTGCGGTTAGCGATACCGGTATTGGTATGAGTGAAACACAATTGCAGGAAGTCTTTAGCAGCTTTACTCAAGGCGACAGCAGCATTAGCCGACGATTTGGTGGATCAGGTTTAGGTCTATGTCTATCAGAGCAATTGGCCAAATTAATGTCAGGAAAAATCACCGTTATCAGTACGCTAAATAAGGGCAGTACTTTTACTTTAGTCTTACCTTGCAAGCAACTCGAATCGATTCAATTAGCCGAGTTTCCTCCCACTAAAATTATCGCCTCTGCATTCACTGCAGATGCTAGTGATATTAAGTTTGAAGGGCAAGTATTACTGGCCGATGACCATGATGATAATCGCCGGTTAATCGCTCGTTTATTAACATCGCTAGGCTTAGAGGTATTGTCAGCTAAAAACGGTCGAGAAGCAGTTGAGCTTTGTTTAAAAAACAAACCTAAACTCATTCTTATGGATATACAAATGCCAGAAATGGATGGTATTGAGGCTTTTAAAGTATTGCGACAAAAAGGATGCGCTAGCCCAATAGTCGCATTAACTGCCAATGCCATGTCTCATGAAGTTGACAAATATTTAGCGCTTGGTTTCGATGGACATTTAAAAAAGCCTATTGAGCGAAAATTATTTATTGCGACCATAGCTAAATATTTTGGTGAACAAATGGATGAAAGTGCAGCTGAACAAGCCATTTCAAGCGTAGATATGTCCGATTTAGTGACAGAATTTAAATCGAATTTAGTGTTAGAACAGCAAGATATCATTCTTCATATTAAAAATAATGAATTAGAGAAGCTTGCTGAATTGGCTCATCGTATTGCTGGCGCCGCACAAATGTTTGGTTTTTCACTGGTTTCAGTGAGTGCGATAAAATTAGAAAAACATATTAAAACTGGCTCTTCTCAGCTGATCAGTGAAGCGGCGCAAAACCTACTTAATGAAATAGACCAAGTGCTTTGGTAGGATTATTCCACTTAGTCTTCATCCGCTAACGCTGCTCTTGATATATAAACACTTGGTTTATCGGTTGTTCAAATATATCTGCAATTTTAAAAGCAACTTCTAAAGAGGGAGAATATTTTCCTTTTTCAATGGCTATTATGGTTTGCCTAGAGACTGAAACGCTATCAGCAAGTTTTTGCTGAGTCATTTCTTGATGTTCAAAGCGCAATTTTCTAATGTTATTGGTAATAACTTTAGCCATATTAATAGCCTCGACGATAAGAAACTAATTTAACTGACGAACAAACAATTTCGGCAAGCAAAGAAAAGGCAATAATTAAATGCATAACTTCATACTCTTTAGCTAAACCAGGCATTGAAAAAGTAAATTTTGATAGTGCGGGGAATAGAATATAGAAGGTCACACAGAAAACACCCAAGGACAATACCTTATAAGCATATGAGTTTGCCCGCCTTGAAATTATTTTATCACGCTCATCACTTTTATCATTTGCTTCTCTATACTTAAAAATAGCGAGAATAGTTTGTAAAACAACTTCTAAAAAAATCGTATAAATTACTGCAGTAAACAATAAGCCATACATAGCCTCTACTGAGAATAATTGCCGCTGATATAAATTGACGACACCCAATGCATAATTGCTCCAAATACCGAGGGTAATTAAAAGTGATACTAAAATACTGGTTTCTCTGTAAGACATGAGCTTTCCTAGGTTGATAATTTTGACACTGTGTCTACTATATTTGACATGAGTTAGCATAAGACTTAACATACTCAGTGTCAAATATTTTGTACATCATGATTGGTTTTTTTTACATTTTGTTATATACAGAGAAGGGCAGCAATGATCTTAGCGGATCTTAATTTAATTTTTTGATAATTATATAGGGTAGTTAGCGATATAATAAAGTGCATTCAAAAAACTTTCTGCCTTCTCGTTCAATATCGATAAAAGGCAGGTTATTAGTGTTATTGGCTATTTCACTCTTGGTTAATATGGAGTAAACATTAAAGTTAAAATAGCTAAGTCGCTGTTTTAACTGATTGTTAAGGTTTTGTTATCGCATTTTTTGAATGCAAGTGTTTATCGTTATGCCTTAATTCAGTTAAAATTTAATTTTTCTTGTCAACATATCCTTAAACATCACCCAGTCGCCGAGTAAACTATAGAAAGGATAGGTAAATGTGGCAGGTTTGTTTTTTTCAAAGAAAACATGTCCCAGCCAAGCAAATCCATAACCTATCACGGGAATAAACCATAAGCCTTGCCATAGCGCATAGCTAATACAATAAATAATCAGTAATATTATTAACGACGAACCGATAAAATGTAAGCGTCGACAGATAATATTTTGGTGTTGGCTTAAATAAAATGGATAAAACTCGCTAAAGGTCTGGTATTTTTTTACCGCCATCAGTTATTCCTCTCGTCAGTGATGTTAATTAATTTTACTGGTCAATATTTTTAAGCCAATAAGTATCATTGCTCCGCCTAAAATTCGGTCTATCCAATGACCCAAGCGTTGAAATTTTTCGTTTATTATTGGCTGAGATAGCAAAACGACCACAGACGAAAACCAAGCGAGTTGAATAGCCATCATCCAAAGTCCATAAATAACTAAGTGTAATAACGGTAAATCAGGAGAAAGTACCACGGTAAAAAGCGCGACAAAATAAATCGGCGCTTTTGGGTTTAAAGCATTACATAGAAAACCAACACCGATATTTTTGAGGGATGAACGTTTCATCGAGGGTTTTGAATCCGCTTTGTTACTGATTTGTGTCGAGGCTTTTGCACGGAGTCCCTGAATACCTAAATATAATAAGTAACAGCCCCCCAAGATCTTAATTACCCATAGCGTTGTTGCTGAGTTAGCGATAACAGCAGCTAAGCCTAAAGCAGAATAAATTATGTGTATCGATAAACCGAGTGCAATGCCAATACTGCACATAAAACCGGCTTTTTTGCCATGGCTTAGTGTTTGTTGAGACACCAAAACAAAATCAGGCCCAGGTGAAGCGGCAGCTAATAAATGAATTGAACTAATTAACAGTAAACCTTGTAAAAGTTCCATAGTGTTTCTCATTGATATGATTAGTGAAACTTTAATGTTCTTTGACGTGTTCAGCAAGTAATGAATTGCCGAGTAACTAAGGTTTATTTAGTTTCTGAAAAAACTTACCCGTATCTTTAAAGTTACTCTTGGATCTGTATTTGAGTATTCGGCATTGACGTGATGTTTTTGTCTTTATATTAAATCACTTTATTGTTTGTCTGTTGGACAATAATAGCAAGGCGGTTAACCACGTTATGAACGATACTGGGCAAATGTTCAAGATCAAGCGCATCAATCAAATTTTTTATTTCAAGCCCTAGCTCAGTGTCACCGACAATTTTTAATCGTCGTTGAAAGAATAAGGTATCGGGATCCTCTTTACGCCCAGCAATTAATAGTAAGTCATCACTACTGGCTGAAAAGCTTACGTCAGCTGTTTGTCTTTGGTTATCTTCGGTCATAATTAATTGACCGTTGTTACAGCTGAGTAACCAATTTAATGCCAAGTCGGTTACTGAAATATGTAGCCATTTATCTTCTAAAAACGCGAAGTCATTGTCGGCTAAGGCTTCTTTAAATACCGATTGTAGTGCGGTCAACAATAACTTTTTTTGAAGGCTGTAAGGTACGACACTTAACGTTGGTTTTAATATTTTAGGCACTAAAGTAACTACAGTAGCCCTAAAGGCTAGCGGGATTCTTTTAATATTTACAGCGCTAAGTAAGTTTGAACATTCAGTAATATTAAGCAAAATTGAGGCAACATTTAAAAGGAGTCATAAGAGAAGTTTACCTAATTGTTTATTTATTATTTGGGGGTAGATCAAGTTTAGGGACAAATATTATCAAACAGCATTAAAAACAAAGAAGTTATTTCAGGTCAAAAAAGTACAAATTTTTTAGCGCTACACTTCGCGTACATTTATTCTTATTAATTATATTGTCTACCTTATGGAACTCTTATGCCCAGCAGGTAACCTGCCTGCACTTAAAACTGCCATAGATAATGGCGCTGATGCCGTTTATATTGGGATGAAAGATGATACCAATGCCCGTCATTTTGCTGGATTAAACTTTAATGATGGCAAGCTTGAAAAAGCTGCTGATTATGTACATCGTCATGGTAAAAAATTACACGTTGCCATTAATACTTTTGCTCATGCTGGCGGTGAACATCGATGGCGAAAAGCTGTTGATAACGCCGTGGCTATTGGAACGGATGCTTTGATTATCGCCGATTTGGGCGTGCTTGATTATGCTGCGAATAAGTACCCTGATGTTGAACGTCATGTTTCTGTGCAAGCCTCAACCACTAACATTGAAGCAATAAACTTTTTTGCCAATAACTTCGCCGTTGAACGCGTGGTCTTGCCACGCGTACTCTCGATTGGGCAAGTTAGACAATTAGCAAAAATAAGCCCGGTAAAGCTTGAAGTCTTTGCTTTTGGTAGCTTATGTATTATGTCGGAAGGGCGCTGCTATTTGTCTTCTTATATGACGGGTGAGTCACCAAATACTGCGGGCGCTTGCTCACCAGCAAAATATGTTCGCTGGCAAGAAACAACAAAAGGTTTAGAGAGTCGTTTAAATGGTGTGCTAATAGACCGTTATCAACCCAATGAAAAAGCAGGATATCCAACATTGTGTAAAGGACGTTTTGAGGTTGATAATAATATTTATCATGCGCTTGAAGAGCCAACCAGTTTGAACACTTTAGCGCTTATTCCTGATCTCAGTAAAATGGGGATCGCTTCAGTTAAAATTGAAGGACGACAGCGAAGCCCTGCATATGTTGAACAGGTTACTAAAACATGGCGTAGTGCCATTGACCGATTTAAACAAAACCCAGACAATTTTGCCGTTGAAGGTGCGTGGATGAACACCTTAGCGAACCTTTCAGAAGGCACGCAGACGACACTTGGCGCTTACCATCGTAAATGGCAATAAGGTAAGCGCTTAGCGCTAAATATTTGTTTATCCATGCTCGTAGCTTGCCATTATTTGCATAGGCATTAATGACGGCAGTTAAACGAACTTACTTTGCACGATAGCCTTATTTTAAACAGCATAATAAAAATTGGAAATACTATGAAATTTTCTCTTGGACCTAGTCAGTTTTTTTGGCCCAAAGCTGAAGTTGAAACTTATTATCAACAAGCTAAAGATAGCGCAGCGGATATTATTTATTTAGGTGAAACAGTCTGTTCTAAACGCCGCCAGTTGCGTGCTAAAGATTGGATTGGCTTAGCAAAAGACTTGGCGTGTGACCTTGATAAAGAAATCGTTCTATCAACCATGACCCTACTTGAATCACCTGCTGAAATCCAAACCATGCGAAAACTTTGTGATAATGGCGACCTGCTTATTGAAGCGAATGACCTTAGCGCTGTACAAATTATGCATCAGTTGAAAATGCCATTTGTTGTGGGTCCAGCAATCAATTGTTATAACTTATCAACATTGAAAGTCTTAATTAAGCAAGGGATGAGTCGTTGGGTTATGCCTGTTGAGTTATCAGGTGATTGGCTAAAAACATTATTACTACAGGCAGAGGAAGATAATGTTCGTTCACAATTTGAGTGTGAAGTCTTTGCTTGGGGTTATATGCCATTGGCTTATTCTGCTCGTTGTTTTACCGCTCGTTCTGAAGACAAAGCTAAAGACAATTGCGAGCTCTGTTGTATTAAATACCCATTAGGCAGGAAAATGAACAGTCGTGAAGGTGAACGTGTTTTTGTACTAAATGGCATACAGACAATGTCGGGCTATCAATATAACTTAATAAATGAAGTACCGAATATGGCGGAAATAGGCGTCGATATTGTCCGTATAAGTGCAGACAGTGTGAACGCCTTTACTAAAATATCTACCTTTAGAGAACAGCTTAATCAAGCTAAACATTATCCACTAAATGGTGTTGAAGAATGTAATGGTTACTGGCATAAAATTGCAGGCATGTCGTTAGCATGATATCTGATCTTATGCTGTAAATCGTAACTTTCAATACTGATAAAAAAGGGTAAGTGTTTAATGAGTTGAGCTCACTTTTTAAGCTTATAAAAAAGCAATATTGATTTATTAACCTGACAAGTGCTTTTTAAAATTGGTTAAATTGATTTCGCTTACTGGCTTTTTATTTTTCTTTGTTGATTCTTACTGACTATGAAGGATAATAGCGATACTTATAATGACTAAACACTGACCTAATTAACCATGCGTATTGATAAATTTATATGTAAGAGCACTGAACTGACCCGAAGTGAAGCGAAGAAACTGCTAAAAATGGGGGATGTTCTAGTTAATGGTGAGGTGATTAAGAACGCAGCAACACAAGTGCATGAAAATAACAGCGTTACTGTTAACGGTGAAGCGCTCACGGCGCGCACTTCTCGTTATATCATGATGCATAAACCCTTAGATACTATTTGCAGTAATATCGATGAAGTTTATCCGTCTTTACTCAATTATATTGAAGTGGATAAAGTGTTTGATCTTCACATTGCTGGACGTTTAGATGCAGATACCACAGGTTTAGTATTAGTTACCGATGATGGCCGTTGGTCGCATAATATTATTTCACCCAAAAAAAACTGCGCCAAGGTTTACCGCGTTAATTTACGTAATGCAATATTATCTGAAAAGTCAGCGGAGCTAATTGAGCGCTTTACAGCTGGCTTACAGTTACAAGGAGAAGATCAACTGACTCTGCCAGCTAAATTAGAAATACTCAATGAAAAAGAAGTATTACTGACCATCACCGAAGGTAAGTACCATCAAGTTAAGCGAATGTTTGCTGCTGTTGGTAATAAAGTGATTGGTTTACATCGCCAGCAAATCGGCGAAATTAACTTAGATGTTGAATTAGGCATGTGGCGCTACTTAACGGATGCCGAGGTAAATAGCTTTTAGTTGGCTACTTTGGTGTTGTGACCCTCACTGACTGTTATCTTTGTCTTTGCCTCGAGTAACAAAGCTATCTCAAATGAAGAAAAAGTCAGCCAAATAGCCATCACCGGAAGTTTTACAGTATAAGAATGCAATAAGATATCTAGGCGTTTTTTGAGCGTTTTCCATATTAATTATCTATCAGGGCTGCAACTGATTTTTATATATTTATGTAAAACAGTGGCTTATCTTGGCTTAATATTTATTGGGACATAAAAGCGGATTTAGCCACTAGTGATACAGAAACTCAGTAATCAATTGTTCTGATTAATAGTCAAGCTGATAAAGTTTTCATGGTGCTTCTCACCAAGTTAAGTGATGAAAATTTAATGCGCTTTTAAGTGGTCAGCAAGTAATGAATTAAACGTCTCCAATGCGGTATATAATTCACTTATGCTCTCATTCAATGCCGTTATATTCTTTTCTTTTGATAGTATTTCTATCTTAGTGACTAAGTTTTGTACTTGAGCTCCACCTAAGTTACCTGCTGCACCTTTAATTGAATGCAGGTTATAATTTATCTTTTGCCAATTTTCTGCCTTTATTGACTCTTGCAGTTCGCGTGTTTTTTCTTCGCTATCATCTAGGTAACATTTTACCAATAATGTCATTTTTTTAGGGTTTCCACCCAGCCGTTTTAATAAATGAGCTTTGTGCCAAGGGCTATCATGCTCACTTTTAGATTTTTCAATTGATTGACTACTTAAGGTGAGGTGGTCTGAATTTAAGGTATCAGTATCGAAACGCTCTTCTTTATCAGCTGTTACTCCAAGCCATAACTTTAATTTAGCTTTAACTTTATTTATTTCTATAGGTTTTGTTAAGTAGTCATCCATGCCTGCTATTAAACATTTCTCTTTATCTCCTTGCATTGCATTTGCTGTCATCGCAATGATAGGAATAACTTTATTCTTTTGGCCTGCATCTCCTTTGCGAATAAGTCGTGTTGCTTCATAGCCATCCATTTCTGGCATTTGGCAATCCATTATGACCAAAGAGTAAGGGTGGCTTTTTAATGACTCTTTTAAGCTTATCAGTGCTTCTAAGCCGTTTGCTACTGCGTCAGCTGTGAATCCTAATTCTTCTAAAACACCCAAAGCGACCATTTGGTTTATGCGATTGTCTTCAACAATTAATATTCTTATATTTTTGGCAGATGAAACGAATAATGGTTTTTTATCCTCTGTTGTTACTATTTTCATTGCATTAACATAATCATGAGTAACTAATGGTGACGCTTGCTTTAGTATTTCTCCTCCATGAGCAACTACAGATAAGGCTTTAAATAGATTTGATGTTGTTGTTGGCTTAGGGAAATAAGCACTAAAACCAATATCTGCAAAATGTTTTGCGTCACCTCTTTCACCCATAGAGGTCATCATAACGAGTTTCATTGCTTTAAATTCTTGTTGGTTTTTTAATTTTTTCGCTAAGGTTTCTCCTGACATATTAGGCATTTGCATATCAAGTATGGCAATATCAAAAAAGGGTGTGCCGGTATCTTCATATCGCTTTTTACATAGAGCCAATGCTGCATCACCGCTATCAGCTTCTTCAATATTTGCCCCCCACAGCTGTAACTGTGAGCGAAGGACATCGCGATTGGTTTTATTGTCATCAACAATTAAAATGTGCAATGCCGAAATATCTATTTCGGGTATAACTAGGGTCGAATTTTTACTTTTCTCAACTAATAAGCTAAATTCAAAACAACTACCTTCACCCATTTTATCAACTACATTAATATCGCCGTGCATTAAATTACAGAGTTTTTTCGTTATTGTTAACCCAAGCCCTGTGCCCCCATATTTACGTGTCGTCGATGAGTCTACTTGACTAAATGCTGAAAAAAGCCCTTCTTTTTTATCTGCCGGAATGCCGATTCCTGTATCAGATATCTGACAATGTAATATTAATTCATCACCATAATTACTCTTTTTAGTGATGAGTTTTACGGTAATAACTATCTCTCCATGATTTGTGAACTTTATTGCATTGCCGACAAGATTCGTCAGTATTTGTCTAATTCTGCCCGGATCTGATTTGATCATCGATTCTTTTATACCCGTAAGATCTAGGATTATTTCTAAACCTTTATCTTGAGCAGGTAAGGCCATAGCTTCAGCAAAGTCACCTAATAAGTTTCTTAAATTAAAATCTAAGTATTCAAGTTCGAGTTTACCCGCATCAACTTTTGAAAAATCTAGAATGTCATTAATTAAAGTTAATAAGGAGTCAGCACTAGATTTTGCGATATTAACTCGGTGTTTTTGTTCATCATCAAGTTTACTATTAAGTAATAAACCTAGCATGCCTAATACACCGTTCATGGGGGTGCGTATTTCATGGCTCATATTTGCTAAAAACTCTGACTTTAATTTCGCGCCTTCTTCCGCTTTATTAAGTGCAGCAATTCTTTCTTGATATGAGTCATTAATATTTCGGCTAATAAGCAATAAAAGTGCAATAACGAAAAGGCTGAGTAAAAGTGCAGTTACTGCGGATATGTAAGAATCATTTCGCTTTTCTACCAACAAATGGGTGAGCGTTTTTTGTATTTGTGCAGAGAGATGATTTTCAATACTTTGTAATATTAGGTTTTTATTTTTAAGCACCCCTAAGGTGTATAAAGGATCATTCTCCCATAAATGGTTTTGCAAATACTCTAATGCTTCATTGGCGGGGTCATCATTAATAATAACCAATTGGTCAATCTCTGATGCCGATTTTCCTTGCTGTCTATATTGAGAAATATCTGACAACGTTTGTTTATATTGATTCAATACAGCTGAAAAACTGTCAAGCTGATACAAGGCTTTACGATTATATTGTTTAAGCGTTCGTAACTTACTGATAAGTTGTTCTACATCACTATGAAGCGTTAAAAAAGCGATTCGATATTTTTCATCATCACGCAGTAGATAATTTTTAAATTGATGTATCAGTCCATTATAGCCTATAGAAGTTTTTAGTTGAGCGACAAGCTCCTCAGTATTCCGTTCGAGCAAAACATTTTGAAGTCGATTAGCTTCACTTATTGTTTTATTATCAAGTAATTGAATTACATGGCTTTCGTTGTCTTTAAATAGTGAAGAGATAAATATATTATTATACAGTCTTTCTTGACTATTTTGTTGGCGGATACTTAGCTTAAGTGGACGTATGTCAATGGTATTATCATTTGTTTCTTCATTTTCAAGGGTCACTGTTAAAATAGTACTATTGAGCAGGTTTAAAGATTTCAACTTCAATAAAATAAGGAAATTACTGTGCATCTTTGCAATATTTTTATTTCTTATTTGATCTGAAAATGATTGTAATTTTGATAAAAAATCATTTTTCCAATCAATATGAAAATCAATGATTTGCTGCCAAGATATATTGTTAGCATCAATCCCTTCTCTAAGAGTTATTAACGCTGACTTTAGCTCAGCAACATATTGTTGATTAAATTCGCCAACAACAATGTCTTCAGATGTCATGCTTTTCTTTATTGACAACAGCAATGTATCAACAGCGATACGGAGTACTTTCAAGTCATCTAGTGATCGAGTATTTGACGAAATTTTTGCTGATTTTTCATCAAGACTAATTAAAAAAAGCGCACTGAGTTCTAATTCTTTGTTGAGGGCATCAATGAGCTTAGCAATATTACTATCCAACGCTATTATGCTTTCAGTATTGTGTAAAATTGAAATATCTTGTTGTTTATTGTGAACAATATTTAGCATTAATGTAATAGCAATAATAAGAGGTAAGCCGGCAGAAATTATAAGCTTTTTACGAATGTTTGATTCGTCAGATGATACATCGATAATATGCTTTCTAATTAATAAATAAATAATCGGTGTAATCGATAGGCTCAGTAATATAGCGTTCAATAACGCTTCAGGTAAAAATGGAAATAAGGTTTGTATCCAAGGCAAGAACTGCATAATTAAAAATTGGGTAAAGCCAATGGCAACGAAGATAAGAATGAGAATAATTAAAATATGAGTTTGATTCTTATTCTTTGATAGGAGACTCAAGTGATATTACCGCGCCGTTAGTTAATGTCCTGAGAAGTATAGACACAATTTTAAGTCTTTCATAATAAACACTTAAAATATTTAATTTTTATGAATTTTTATTTTATATTAAACAATTCTGATGGGGTGTCATATATCCTAGCATCAACAATTAACTGCAGCATCGTTATTTTACTTATTCACTATAAGACAAACAATTTACGTAAGGCCATATGGTCAGACAAGTCAGCTTAGCCAATTAACCACTTTACCCTGAAGCCTCTTGAAAAACATGAGCAACTAACTTAGATGTCGAGCTATAAAGGGGAAATGAAAAATAAGTATTAACGACTATCACCGAAGGTAAACACCATTAGCTTAAACAAATATTTGCCGGTGTTGCTAATAAAGGGGTTGGTTTAGTTCGTCAATTAACAGGTAAAATTAATTGAGTATTGAAGTGGGCAAGTGGCGCTATTTAGCGAATGCTGAGGTAAATAGCTTTACTTGAATTATCAAGGTATTGTTTTCGAGTGTTGACAATATTACGGGCTATTATCCTTGTTGATTAACAAGTCAGCATAAACCGCATAACTTGCATAACCCAACACAGGAAAGACAATAATTAATAGCGGTAGTGCTACCACTAAAGTTAAAGACGTTATCATGACTAAGGTTAGCGCCCATTTAAACATTAATTTTTTATGTTTAAATACGGTTTTAACACTGATACTTACCGCATCAACAAAATTTAACTGTTGGTGAATAATCAAGGGTATAGAAAACACACCGAGTAAAAAGCCAATCACTGCAGTTACCCAGCCGATTA
Organism: Colwellia sp. BRX8-5; assembly: GCF_014077325.1. Classification (NCBI taxonomy): domain Bacteria; kingdom Pseudomonadati; phylum Pseudomonadota; class Gammaproteobacteria; order Alteromonadales; family Colwelliaceae; genus Colwellia; species Colwellia sp. BRX8-5. The sequence continues at coordinate 32,079 of NZ_JACGVR010000004.1, read as the reverse complement.
AACCGCTGTAAAGTAAAAACCAAAGTAATGATTCTCTTAACGCTGGATCAGTAATGAAAGTGTGGTCTAAAGGTAAGGGCTCTATGCCAAAATACAGTCCGTAAATCACTAAAGCATCGGTTATCCAAATAAAATAACACAAGGATAGAATAAAGATTAAAAACCAAATGCCTTTATTTTTTTGTCCCTTAATCGCAATTAAGTCTTTAAATGTAGGTATTTTATTTTTTTCTAATAGACCTGCAACTTGCTGAAAACCAATAATAAGAATAGGAGCAACAATGAAAAAACCGGCGATAAAAGGAAAGATAACTAAATCGGCACCAATGCGTAATAATAACCAATAGAGTAGACCGGCGATAATGCAAAAAAAGCTGCTAAATACTATACTGATGGTTTTAGTTTTGATGAAACTTGACCAACCAAATGCTAACCATTTTTTTATTGATGGCGTGGCTTTATCCATAATACTGAGTCTTTACTTATTTATAACGATAACAGCATTTTACCTGAGCATATTTTTAAATGGCTTGCTGAAGAACATCTATTTGATTTGTATCAAAACCATGGCTGAAAATAATCGTCAGTTAGCCTAGCAGTACTATTTATATAAAAGATTAAACTTTTATTCTTAGTTGCCGATTAAATGTACAACAAGACAATTACTGATGAACGGACAAGTAAAGTGGATGTACTGATAGATTTATTGCCTGCGGCCAATCAAGTAAAAATCGCTCAATCAAAAAAAGATAAGCGCCAAGCTAATAAATATAATCGTCAAATGAACTCAGCAGCAAGTCTGCCCGATGTAGCAGATGATGTGAAAAATGGAGTGGGAATAAAAAAAGTGCTTTGGACAGGACCTGAACGCCGCTCATCTGCTGATCGACGTCATTTAAAAAATAAACGCGGACGTTGGTTAGAGTCACGCGACAGAAATGATCGCCGAACGACTCAATATGCAATATCAGTGAAAATTTAATTGCGCTAAATTGTTTACTTCTTTTGTAACTGATTAAATTTTTCCATTTGCTCTGCTGTTGCTGGCAATTGATGTTTTTCTTTCCATTCGCTATAGGGCATACCATAAATTTGCTGACGAGCGGTCTCGATATCTACTTCAACACCTAACTTCTCAGCCTCAGCAACGGTCCATTTAGAAAAACAATTACGACAAAAACTCGCTAAATTCATTAACTCAATATTTTGTACATCTTTTCTACTGTCTAAGTGAGCCAGTAATCGACGAAAAACAGCAGCTTGTATTTCTATTTCTTTGTCCATATTCATCTCTTTATTTAGTTAAGTGGAGTTGACTGTTCAACTTCCTTAGTGGGTTTGTCATAAGGCAGAATACGAATAATCATACCGATATAAGGATGATCAAAATAGTGTATTTCTGTGCTTCTGACTCGTCTGTCTTGTTTAAAGTTTATCGTTTTTAAAATTGCCGATGACTTTTGTTTATCACCAGGTAATAACTTTTGCGTTGCTTGTTCGGCTAACGACATATTCATTACATTAAGATCAGCGGTAATATGTAAATAAAAGTCAACTTCTACCTTGATAAAACCCTCTACTGTCCAATTTTGAGGAGGCTTTATTGGGGCTGCCTGCATTGTGTTAGTATTCAATATTACCGCTGTGTCGTTTATATCTTGCTCTATTTCAGCGAGTAAACTTTTTGTCTCAGTAGGTAAATTGGGTAGCTTTATCAGCAGCTCTTGTAAACGTTCTGCCATTATTTTTTCTTTTACTGTTTCATCTGACCCTTCTATTTGGGCCGAAGTATCTTTGTATAATACGCTATGCAGGGCCTCTTCTTGCCTTTGTGCTTGTTTGCGTTGCTGTTGAAATTGTTGCAATTCTTTTTGGTATTGTTCAGCAAAATTTTCACCGGCAATAACTTTCAGTGGCACAGCTAATTGTTTAGTTTTTGTCTTTTGACGCCAGCCAAAATGCAGTAATGGTTTGAAATTTCGACTGCGGGCTATTTCTTTAACAATATCGTCAAGTTGTAATGATTCTTTATTAAGTAAGTAGTCTTCATCACTATAGATATTTTCAATATTATTAATAGTAGGCGGTACTTGCTCAATATTAAAAGCGTTATAACTTTGATAAGCATAAGCATCGGTTGATTGATTAAAGTGCTGAAATTCCTCTACAGAAATAGTACAAATACCGTCGGTAAATGAGGCAGTTTCGTTGGTATAAGTTAAGGGCAAAGTTGAAAATTCAGCCGCTGCTTGCTCAAGTAACATTAAGCGTTGCGTTAATTCTTTTTCACTCATCACTTGTTTTGGTAATGGCATAGCTAAGCTGCTGTTGTCATACGCTTTTAATGAATTATTTATCGACGCTGGGCTATCATCGATATTGTCTAAAGCCACTTGTCTATGTGTGCCATCGCTAAATTTTGATATTGATGGATCGGTTAACGACTCGTCTATCGTTTGGGCTGAAAGCGTTTGTAATTCAGCTAAGCTTTTAGCAACATAGTAAGGCTGTTCTTTTATGGCCGTTATAGCTTGCTCAAGGAGTGATTGAGCATAAGTAGGATTATCACAACGGGGTAATTGCTGTTTTAAGCTGGCGATATCAGGGTTAAGGTAGGGGCCTAACAAGTCAATAATATTTCGGTATTGGGGTAAAAGCGTATTATTTGGAAACTTCTCTTTTAATTGCGCTTTATCGCCCAGTTGACTAAACAGGATCACTTCCACTTCAAACCAGCGGTCGTCATTATCTTTATCAGCGGCACTGGTTTGTTGTGAAAATATTAAGGCTGCACAGAGCAGCGCTAAATGTTTTAAATTCATTAATCATCCAAAGAGTTATAACCTGCCTTGTTATTGTAAACTAAGGCATTGAGTCTACTCTGTTATCTTACGGTTATTTTTTTGTTTTTACTAAATCATTTAACATAGATGTCACTAAAATAAAGCGTGATTTACTGTCTTCAGTGGCAATTTTAAATTGGAGTTTATTAGCGCCAACTAATTTATAAACTTTTGGCTGTTGCTGAATAAGACCAATAATAAGCATAGGATCAACTTTTGTCTCATCGCTAAACTCAATAGAGCCACCTGCTGGACCTGCTTCGATACGAGAAACCCCTATTTTTTGGGCCTTTAAACGTAACTTCGCAATATGGACTAGATTTTTAGCAGCCTGCGGTAATAAGCCAAAACGGTCAATTAATTCTACTTGAATTTCGTCAAGTTCATTTTTATTGCCGCAACTGGCGATACGTTTATAAATACTTAACCGTAAGCTGACATCAAAAATATAATCGTCTGGTAGTAACGCCGGTACCCGCAATTCAATTTCAGTTTGCTTAGCGGTCATATTTTCAAGCGAAAGCTGTTTGCCTTGCTTCAACGCTGAAACAGCTTGATCGAGCATTTCCATATAAAGGGTAAAGCCGATTTGGCTCATCGAACCACTTTGTCCCTCACCTAATAATTCACCTGCGCCACGAATTTCGAGATCGTGTGTGGCCAAGGTAAAACCAGCGCCTAAATCTTCAAGAGACGCAATAGCTTCAAGACGTTTCTTCGCATCTTTAGTAATACGTTTAACATGTGGTGTTAATAAATAAGCATAAGCTTGATGATGTGAACGACCCACTCGGCCTCGTAATTGATGGAGTTGCGCTAGACCTAAATGGTCGGCTCTGTCCATAATAATGGTATTAGCTGTTGGCACATCGATACCTGTTTCTATAATCGTTGTACAAACTAATACATTGTAACGTTGGTGATAAAAGTCGCCCATAATGCGTTCAAGTTCACGTTCGCGCATTTGCCCATGGGCGGTGGTTACTTTTGCTTCTGGCAGCAGTTTTTGAATATCTGCAGCGGTTTTATCGATAGTATCAACGTTGTTATGTAAAAAGTAAACCTGACCACCACGAAGGATTTCACGTAAAATAGATTCACGAATAAGGGCGTCGTCACGTTCGCGAACAAAGGTTTTTACCGCTAAGCGTTTTGCCGGCGGTGTGGCAATAATCGATAAATCGCGCATGCCGCCCATCGCCATATTCAAGGTCCGTGGAATAGGGGTTGCGGTCAATGTTAAAATATCAACATTGCTGCGTAATTGTTTGATTTTTTCTTTTTGCTTTACACCAAATCTATGTTCTTCATCGACCACTAATAAACCTAGGTCTTTATATTTAATACTATTTTGCAATAACTTATGGGTGCCGATCAGAATGTCTATTTGGCCTGATTCAACATCGGCAATAACAACGTTTTGCTCTTTGGCTGTTTTAAAACGTGATAATACTTCTATAGCAACCGGTAAATTAGCAAAACGGTCGCGAAAGTTTTCATAATGTTGTTGGGCAAGCAAGGTTGTTGGCACTAAGATAGCCACTTGCTTGCCGTCGTTAACGGCAACAAAAGCGGCACGCATCGCAACTTCAGTTTTACCAAAACCGACATCTCCACAAACGAGTCTGTCCATGGCCTTATCGCTGAGCATATCAGACACTACTGCTTTAATGGCTTGCTCTTGATCAAAGGTTTCTTCAAACGGGAAACTGTCTGAAAAAGCTTGATACTCAGCTTTGTCACGTTTGAATTGATAACCTTTATTACTGGCTCTGCTGGCGTATATATCGAGTAGTTCAGCCGCCACGTCACGCACTTTTTCAGCGGCCTTTTGTTTTGCTTTACTCCAAGTATCGTTACCTAATTTATGTAACGGTGCACTTTCTGCGTCGGCGCCCGAATAACGGCTAATTAAATGCAATGAGCCAACCGGTACATAAAGCTTTGATTCACCTGCGTAAATTAAAACTAGAAACTCAGTGGTTATGCCACTGTTTTCAATGGTTTGTAAGCCCATGTAGCGACCAATACCATGCTCAAAATGGACAACAGGTTGTCCCATTGAAAGCTCGGCTAAGTTTTTAAAAATAGCATCCGCTTGAATAGTTTGTTGTTTGGTACGGCGGCGACTTTGTTTTATCCGCTCTCCTAAAAGTTCATCTTCGGTGATTAGGGCTATCGCATTTTTCTTAGCGGTGCCTTTACTTTGAAAGATAAAACCACTGTTGAGGGTATTCACTGTGATGCCAAGTTTGTCCGGGCTTGCGACAAAGCTTTCAATATCGTCAAAATATTGTGGCTTGATATGGTTACGCTCTAATAACTCTAAAACGCTTTCTCGACGGCCTTGGCTTTCGGCAACAAATAAAATCTTATCTGGGGTTTCTTTGTCGCGAATAAAATTATTGATTAATTCAAAAGGCTGTTTCAGTTGATGATTAACCGTAACATCAGGTAAGGGAGTGACATCAAAACGGATATGACCGGCTTTTGACTTTTCAATGTCGTCACTGTCAGTTTCTTGTAACGCGTTTATTACCGGCACTTTTTCTATTGAAATTCGGTCAAAAGGTTTTAAGGCACGATAAAACTCTTCACTATTTAAAAAGAGTTTCTTGGGGGGTAATAATGGCCGAGTCAGATCATAACGACGTTCTTCAAATCGGTAATCAATATCAAGCCAGTACTGTTCAATAGCTTTATCAATATCGCCACTGAGCATTATCCGTGTGTTTTCGCCTAAATAGTCACACAAAGTGCTCGTTTCTTCAAAGAACAAGGGGAGGTAATATTCAATACCTGCCGGCAAAATACCATCACTGACCTGATGATATATTGACTCTTTATGAATGGTGTTAGGAAATTCTTCTCGGTATTGACGACGAAATAAATTTATTGCTGCTTCGTCGGTCGGAAATTCGTGTGCGGGTAATAAATTTATTTCATCTATTTTATCACTTGAACGCTGGTTTTCAGGATCGAACAAGCGAATGTCATCAATTTCATCATCAAAAAAATCTAAGCGAAACGGAGTTTTACAGCCCATAGGGAATATGTCGAGAATTGCACCACGTGCCGAGAATTCACCATGCTCCATTACTTGTTCTACGCAGCGATAACCACTGGCTTCAAGATTTTGTCGCATTTGATGTAAGTCTTTTTTATCACCTACTTTTACGATCAAACTATTCGTACGCAAATACTGCGTTGGCGCAAGGCGTTGTAATAATGTTGAAACCGGCACAATAATAATGCCACTTTTCATATTTGATAATTGGTAAAGCGTTGCTAGTCGCTGGGAAATAATATCTTGATGCGGTGAAAAGGTATCATAGGGCAATGTTTCCCAATCAGGAAATAAGCAAATAGGCAGTTGCCGCTTTTTATTTAAACTTTTTAATTCTTGCTCGAAACGCAATGCTGACTGGGTGTCATTGGTTAATAACAACATCGGAGCGTCGGCATTGAGGGCGCCATGGTATATAGCTAGCGTGTCACTACTACCTAGTAAATTAGTCCAATGCTTTTTATCAGCATGTTTGCCACGACGTTTAGTTAATACAGGTTCAAATAAGCTAGCAGTTTTACTCATGATTTCTCTATCAAATAATGATTGTTAATAAGGCGTCTAAAACAGCGCATTATCTTAACATGAGTTATGGTTAAATTTTAAGAACGAGTAAATACTTTTTTGTTTAAAAAACTATAGTGATATAATAAGGCCCAGCTTTACATTGGGTAGAGCCTGCTGTGTTTTTTGGAGAGTTTCGTGACCAATAATGATGTTTTACGTCGTTTAAGATATACCTTTAATTTTAATGATCAAAAGATGATCGACCTATTTAATTTAGCAAAGTTAACGGTAAGTCGTGAACAAATCAGTTATTGGTTGAAAAAAGAAGATGATCCACAAGTTGTTAACTGCACCGATGTTCAGCTAGCAACTTTTTTGAACGGTTTAATTATTGACAAACGTGGCGCCCGTGATGGTGAAACACCGCCAGCTGAAAAACGAATGAATAACAATCTTGTGCTCAACAAATTAAAAATAGCATTAGCGCTGCGCGCAGAAGATGTTCTCGATATGATGTCTACCTCAGGTATACGTATGACTAAACCTGAATTAAGTGCATTTTTTCGTAAGCCCGATCACAAACATTACCGCGAGTGTAAAGATCAGTTTTTGAGAAACTTTATTCAAGCCATTGATACCAAATATCATGTTAATCGACCTGAAAAATTCACCCCAAAGCGTGAAGTTGAAACGGTAAAAAAACCTGAGTTACCAAAAAAAGACTATCAAACAGCTAAGCCTAAAGTGAGCAAAATATACATAAACCCCAATGCCACTAAAGCAACAGATAACGATGATAAACCTAAAAGAACAGTGTTAAAACTTAAGCCTTCAGATATTTATAAAAATTAGGTTTTAGGCGTGGTTATTTATATTCAGTAATTCTTGAGAATAAATTTTCCTTTGTTAATCATAAAAATATAAATTCTACTCTAATTGAAAAGAGCTTTTACCTCGGTATAAGCTCTTTTTTATGTCTTATAAAAAATAAAAAAGGTAAAGTTCCTTTTATCGTAATTACAATGCGATTTGTCGAACAGCTATTGCCAACACTATCATTTTTGATCAAGACTAGATAAAAGCATTTTAAATTCAGAACATTTACAGTTATTGTAATGTAACTATATATTCCTATAAAAAGAGATACTTATGACTTTCAAAAGTACATTACTGGTAGTGGCTATTTCTAGCTCATTACTTGCCGCTTGCACAGAACAAAAAGGTATTGATACACCACAAACAAGCTCAAAGGAAGCTGAGAAAAAAAGTGCGATTAAAGCACTGTCTGAATCAGAAAAAGCTAACCAAATATTTGATGCTATTTTTGATGAAGGTGTTGCACGAAGCCCGATGATGCAAACTTATTTAGGCATAAAAACAGATTATGATAAATGGGATGATATTTCAGAAGAAAACACGCTAAAAGAATTAGCGATTACTCATGAAAACCTCCAACGTGTTAAAGCCATCGATAGTCAAAAACTCGATGAGCAGACAATGATCAGCTATCACTTATTGGTACAAAAATTAGAAAATACAATTGCTGACCATAAGTGGCGTTTTCATAACTATCCTGTAAATCAAATGCGTGGCTTACACTCAAGTTTACCTGCATTTTTAATTAATCAGCATTCCATTAGCAATGTCAAAGAAGCACAAGATTATATTGCTCGAGTGCAGGGTGCTAAAGTACTTTTAGAACAATTAACGACACAACTAAAATTGCGTGAAGACTTAGGTATTATCGCCCCTAAGTTTGTTTTTCCTCACGTTATTCGTGACTCTCAAAATATTCTTGCAGGTGCTCCATTTGAAGAAGGAAAAGACAGTACGATTTTAGCTGACTTCACTAAAAAGGTGAATAAACTTGAGATCAATGCCGCTGAAAAAAGCACGCTGTTAGCAGAGGTTAATACCGCATTAATGAGCAGCATAAAGCCTGGATATCAGCAATTAGTCAGTTATTTAGAAACGCTAGCAAAAAAAGCAGACAACAGAGACGGCGCATGGAAATTCCCAGAAGGTGAAGCATTCTTTAATAATGCATTACAACGCACCACCACAACAGATTTAACCGCTAACCAAATTCACCAAACTGGCTTAAGTGAGGTGGCTCGAATTCACGGTGAAATGCGCGTAATTATGGAAAAGGTTGGCTTTGAAGGCGAACTTGGCGAGTTTTTTGAATTCATGCGAAATGACAAACAATTTTATTACGCTGCTGATGACGCGGGTAAACAACGTTACTTAGATGAAGCTGTTGCTTTAATTGATGATATGGAAGGACGTTTAGACAGTTTATTTTTAACCAAACCTAAAGCTAAGCTAAAGGTTAAAGCGGTTGAAGCTTTTAGAGAACAATCTTCAGGTAAAGCTTTTTATCAACAGCCTGCACCTGATGGCTCTCGTCCAGGAGTTTATTACGCTAACCTTTACGATATGCAAGCGATGCCAACTTATCAAATGGCAGCGCTTGCTTATCACGAAGGGATCCCTGGTCATCATATGCAAATAGCGATAAAACAAGAGCTAACAAATATTCCAAAATTTCGTAAATTTGGTGGTTATACCGCACACACCGAAGGTTGGGGTTTGTACTCAGAAATGATCCCGAAGGAAATTGGTTTATACCAAGACCCTTATTCTGATTTTGGTCGTTTAGCTATGGAGTTATGGAGAGCTTGTCGTTTAGTGGTTGACACCGGTATCCATACACAAAAATGGACGCGAGCTCAAGGTATTGAATATTATGTCGCAAATACGCCAAATGCTAAGTCTGACGCTGTAAAAATGGTAGAGCGCCATGTTGTTATGCCGTCACAAGCAACCGCATATAAAATTGGCATGTTAAAAATTATTGAGCTACGTGAACACGCTAAAGTCGAACTTGCTGAGAAATTTGATATTCGTGAGTTTCATGATGTGGTACTTCGTAATGGTCCAGTACCCTTAAATGTTTTAGCTCAATTAGTTGATACCTATATAGCGAATAAAAAATAGCGAATAAAAAAGCTTAAGCTAAAGTCTTATTGCAGTAAAAAATCTTTATAAAAGAGAAGTGCCGTTCGGTACTTCTCTTTTTTATGGGGATTAGGTAAATACCTATTGATGATAATCAGACGTTAATTGATTTTTCTAGGAATAAGCCGATATTTATTTAATTATTAAGCAACTTTTGCCCTTAATGCGTAAAATTTATAATTTGCCAAGATAAGCGCTATTCCCTTTGATTAACAGTTGTTATAATGCCGAAAAATAACGTAGTTTAAATTCTTTTTAGAGGTTTTGTGGATGTCGGAAGCTGAAAAACGCCCAACAAATTTTATTCGTCAAATTATCGATGCGGATCTTGAAAGTGGTAAACATTCGAGTGTACAAACTCGTTTCCCACCTGAGCCCAATGGTTTTTTACATATTGGCCATGCGAAAGCAATTTGTTTAAATTTTGGCATTGCTCAAGATTACCTAGGCTTATGTAATTTACGTTTCGATGATACCAACCCTGAAAAAGAAGACATTGATTACGTTAACTCAATTCAAGAAGACGTAAAATGGTTAGGGTTTGATTGGGCGGGTAAGGTTCATTACTCCTCTGATTACTTTGATCAATTGCATGGTTTTGCTGTTGAATTAATTGAGAAAGGCTTGGCATACGTTTGTTTCTTAAATGCGGATGAAGCACGCGAACATCGTGGTTCGCTCAAAGCGCCAGGGAAAAATAGCCCGTATCGTGATACGAGTGTTGAAGACAACTTAGCACTTTTTGCCAAAATGAAAGACGGTAAATGTAAAGAAGGCGAATGTGTTCTTCGCGCTAAAATTGATATGACATCAAGCTTTATGTGTTTGCGTGACCCGATTCTTTATCGCGTTCGTTTTGCTCATCATCATCAAACAGCCGACAAATGGTGCATTTACCCGATGTACGATTTTACCCATTGTTTATCTGATGCTATTGAAGGTATTACCCATTCACTTTGTACATTAGAATTTCAAGATAACCGTCGTTTATATGACTGGGTACTTGAAAATGTATCGATTGATGTTGTACCACATCAATATGAATTTTCACGTTTAAACCTTGAATATACGGTGATGAGTAAACGTAAACTTCATACGTTAGTTGATGAAAAGCTTGTAAATGGTTGGGACGATCCGCGTATGCCAACGATTGCTGCTTTTCGTCGTCGCGGTTACACTCCGAGCTCATTACGTGAGTTTGCTAAACGTATTGGCGTTACTAAAATGGACAATACCGTTGAAATTGGAGTTTTAGAAGCTTGTATTCGTGAAGACCTCAATGACAATGCACCTCGTGCTATGGCGGTACTTGACCCGATTAAATTGGTAATAGAAAACTATCCAGCAGATCAAGTAGAAGAATTAACAGTAAAAAATCATCCAAGTGATGATGAACAAGGTACTCGCATTGTTCCTTTCGCCGCAGAACTTTATATTGAAGCGGAAGACTTTCGTGAAGAAGCTAATAAAAAATATAAACGTTTAGTACTTGATAAAGCTGTGCGTTTACGTGGAGCTTATGTTGTTACCGCCACACGTTGTGACAAAGACAGCGAAGGCAATGTTACGACCGTTTATTGTAATTATAATGCCGATACCTTAGGTAAAAACCCTGAAGATGGTACTAAACCAAAAGGTGTTATTCATTGGGTTGCTGCTCAGCAATCTATTGATGCAGAAATTCGTTTATACGACCGTTTATTTAATGTACCAAATCCTGCTGCTGCAGAAAATTTTCAGAGTGTGATGAATGAAGATTCGTTAATTACTATTAGTCACGCTAAAGTAGAGCCATCATTGGTCAATGCTAAACCTGAACAAGCCTTTCAATTTGAACGTCAAGGTTATTTTTGTCGTGATAATAAAGACTCACAAGGTGATAAGTTAGTATTTAACCGCACGGTAGGTTTACGCGATACTTGGGCTAAAATGGGTAACTAATTACCCTGCAATTACGTTTAAAACCTTTGTTTACTGGAATTTTACCGGTATATAAAGGTTTTTTTTTATCTAAATTTATACTTTAATTTTTTCATCATATAGCTTGTTTTGAATGGTATCGTAATTCTTAATATATTTAGGTGTGTGATTTTAAAGTTTAGATAACAGACGAGCTATTTTTGAAAAACTAACGAAGTTAAAAAGTCCGCTAGTGATAAATAATGCAATAGCGTTATATTTATTATTTAAACGTGATAGTTAATAAGATTTTATTAGCAAGTTAACAAAACATAGTGATAAAAATAAAGCCAGCTGATGTTAATTCAGCTGGCTTTATTTAATTTTATAGATAATAAACAGGCGTTTATTATTAACGTGTCGCTGCTTTCATTTCTTGAACAAAACGTGTTAATGCCGCTAACATTGCTTGGTTATCATCAAGATTATTTTCAATGATTTTAACCACGGCAGAACCACTTATTGCGCCAGCGGCACCGGTTGCAAGTGCTGCTTTAACTTGTTCTGGGTTAGAAATACCAAATCCTATCACGCCCGGTGAGGCATTATTTGCTTTTAGCTTTTCAATTAAATGAATAGCAGGATTAGTAGCTTCTACCGATGCACTTTTAGGCGTATCCACACCCGTTACACCCGCACGACTTAATACGTAGGTGTAGCCGTAGCTATATTTTGCAACCTGCTTTAATGTTTCTTCGCTGCCGTTAGGCGGAGCAATAAATATTGGCGCAACACCATACTTTAGTGCAGCAGCACGGAACGGGGCACTTTCACGCAAAGGTAAGTCAGCAATTAACACTGAATCAACACCAGCAGCAGCCATATCTTTATAAAAATCATCAATACCACGAGCAAAAACTAAATTTCCATAAAGTAGTAAACCGATTGGGATTTCAGGCGCGTAAGCACGAACTTTTGCTAAAATAGTTAAGCAAACATCAGTGTCTACCCCAGCGTTGAGTGCACGCAATGCCGCCATTTGAATAGTAATACCATCAGCACTTGGGTCTGAAAATGGAATACCTAATTCTAATGCATCTGCGCCAGCATCGATTAAAGCTTTGATTATTTCAAATGACTGCTCAATACTTGGATCGCCTACGGTCACAAACGGAATAAAAGCGCCTTGATTCTTTTTTGCTAATTCAGCAAAAGTTTGCTGATAACGTGTGGTCATCTGCTTGTTTGACGTTGTGTCTAAGCTCATTTTGCTTCTCCTTGAATTTTTGCTTCATTTTCAGCTTGTAACACTGTTTGCACATGCGCTAAATCTTTGTCACCGCGCCCTGATAAATTAACAAGAAATACGGTTTCCTCAGTAACCGCTTCCGCCATTTTAATCGTGTGAGCAAGGGCATGTGATGGTTCAAGTGCTGGAATAATACCTTCATTCATTGCTAACAGTTTAAAAGCTGATAACGCTTCGTCGTCATTAATAGGCACATATTGAGCTCGACCCGTATCTTTTAAAAAGGCATGTTGCGGACCAACAGCTGGGTAGTCTAGACCGGCTGAAACCGAGTACGACTCCTCTATTTGTCCTGATTTATCTTGCATAATATAAGTGTAGTTACCGTGTAACATACCTTTTGTACCGGCAACTAAAGTTGCACCATGTTGATTGGTATTAACACCTTTGCCACCCGCTTCAACGCCAATTAATTTTACACTGCTCTCTTTAATAAAATCATGGAATATACCAATGGCGTTTGAACCACCACCCACACAAGCAATGACATAATCGGGTAAGCGACCTTCTTGTTTAAGGATTTGCTGTTTAGCTTCTTCGCCGATCATTTTTTGAAATTCACGAACGATAGTTGGAAACGGGTGAGGACCTGCGGCTGTGCCTAACAAGTAATGAGCGTTTTCATAGTTTGCAGACCAGTCACGCAAAGCTTCATTAACGGCATCTTTTAAGGTGCCGGAGCCTGCAGTAACAGGGATAACTTCTGCTCCCATTAATTTCATGCGAAATACATTGGGTTGTTGACGTTCACAGTCTAATGCGCCCATATATACTCGACATTTCAAACCTAATAGTGAACAAGCGATAGCTGTAGCTACGCCGTGTTGCCCAGCACCTGTTTCGGCAATAATTTCTGTTTTACCCATACGTTTAGCGAGTAATGCTTGGCCAAGGACTTGATTGGTTTTATGCGCGCCACCGTGTAATAAGTCTTCGCGCTTTAAGTATATTTTAGCTAATGGATTTTTACATAAATTCCGGGTTAAGGTCAGGGGGGTCGGACGTCCCGCGTAATTTGTTAGTAGGTCATTAAACTCAGTTAAAAAGCTCTCGTCTTGTTGTGAGTCAATAAATGCTTGCTCTAACTGCTCAAGGGCAGGGACTAATAATTCACCAACAAACATACCACCAAATTCGCCAAAATAGGCTGGTAAAGTTGCTTTTACTTGGGTTGTCTCTTGTTTAATTGTTTGATCTGTCATTTTCTTTATTCCTAATGCTTTATACGAGTTACATGAATTAAGTGAGTTATTTATAGCGTATAAATATTCACTTAATTTGTGTGTTCGGTCTTATTAATAGTGTCTAATGGCGGCGAAAACTTGTTGAAGTTTTTCGCGGCTTTTAACGCCGGGGCTTGTTTCAACGCCTGAGTTGAGATCCAAACCAAATAAATCTAGTGTTGTTTTCTGGCTAACCGCCTGCGCTATATTATCGATAGACAACCCGCCCGCTAGAAAACAATGACTTAAGTCTTGCCCAGAATCGGCTAACGCTCGCCAATTAAAGGTTTCACCACTGCCGGCATTTTTGCCGTCTAAGACATAAAACTGCGCATTACTTATTAACTCAGGTACTTCGTTTTCGACCGGCAAAGCTTTCCAACTTTGGCAGCCTTTTGGAAGTAATGGCTGCAATGAAGCGATATATTGTGAAGTTTCATTACCATGAAGTTGCACCGCAAATAAGTTTAGCTTGTGTGCAAGTTTCGCCACTTCTTCAATGGCATGATTAACAAACACGCCAACGTAACGTAAAGAGGGAACCTGCTCGACAATCATTTTTGCTTGTTGTTCGTTGACATACCTTGGCGACTTTTCAGCGAAAATTAAGCCACCAAATTGTGCGCCGGCATCAACAGCACTTTGGGCATAGTCAACTTGTGTTAAGCCGCAGACTTTATTATTGCCATAAATGAGTTTACGACAAGCTAAATCAATATCATCTTCTGCCATGATTGAACTACCCACTAAGAAGCCATCAACTGCTGGCGCTAACTCGCGAACTTGTTCGTTGGTATAAATACCCGATTCAGATATAACGATGCGATCAGCAGGCAGTGTCGGCGCATAGTCAAAGGTTCGAGCGATATCGGTGGATAAGTCGCGTAAATCTCGGTTGTTAATGCCAATAAGTTTAGCGCCTAAATCAATGGCTCGATCGCGCTCTTCATCATTAGATATTTCAGTCAGGACCGCTAAGTTATATTGCTCAGCGATAGCAGATAAGTCTTTATATTCTTGGTCTGATAAAACGCTTAGCATCAATAAAATCGCATCAGCACCGTAATATCGCGCCAAATAAACTTGATAGGCATCAACAAAGAAATCTTTATTAAGTACTGGACAATTTACCGAGTCAGTCACTATTTTTAAATATTCAAAAGTGCCTTGAAAGTATTTTTCATCGGTTAAAACAGAAATAGCGGCAGCATATTTATCGTAAATCTGGCAAATAGCCTTAGGGTCAAAATTTTCGCGTATTAAACCTTTCGATGGCGAAGCCTTTTTACACTCTAAAATAAAGCCAGCATGCGCGTGACCTTTTTTTCTATCAAGTGCACCGTACATATCTTTTTGAGTGGGTACTAAAGTGTCAATAAATTCACTTAATGGAAAATCAATTTTACGTTGCGCTATTTCGATACGTTTATCAGCAACAATTTTTTCTAATACATTTGCCATGTTATGCCATTGCCTTTGAGTCTAAATTTGAGTTTGAAATCACGACCATATTTTCTAAAGTCGTTAATGCTTTACCTGAAGCTAATACTTCTCTTGCCATGTTAGCGGCTATTTTTAAATCAGTTGCTTTATCATGTAGGTACAATAATGCGGCACAATTAATAATGACAGCGGCATTATGAGCAGCCTTGCCATTACCACTAAGAATTGCGCGAATATAGTCAGCATTTTCTTGTGGCGTACCGCCCTTAATATCTTCTAATGTGTAACTGGGTAAACCAAAATCAGCGGGAGAAATGGTTCGGCTTGTACACTGACCATTGGCTATCTCGCTAATTTGCGTTTCGCCGTGTAAGGCAATTTCATCTAAACCGCTACCGTGAACGACCCAACCACGTTTAACCCCAGTTAACAGTAAACTTTTTGCCATTACATCGATAAGCGCTGGTGTATAAACACCGAGTAACATAGTGCTCGGTGAAGCAGGATTTACTAATGGCCCTAATATATTAAATAAAGTGCGCACACCCATAGATTTTCTAACCGGAGCTGCATGTTTAAAACCCGGGTGATAAGCCGGAGCATATAAGAAACATAAATTTGTTTGCGCTAAACACGCACTTGCTGTCGTTGGCGACATCATTAAATTGACGCCAAAGGCTTCCAATAAATCTGCGGAGCCAGACATGCTAGAAACACTTCGGTTACCGTGTTTCGCCATTTTTAAGCCACATGCCGCGGCTAAAATTGCCGCGGTAGTTGATATATTAATGGTATTCGCGCCATCGCCACCGGTACCTACACAGTCAGCAACGTTATGCTCTTGCTGTGGAAATGGTGTTGCTGAGCCTCTTACTGCTAGGGCAGCACCTGAAATTTCGTTAGCCGTTTCGCCTTTTATTTTTAAGGCAGTTAATACACTTGCTAACAGTACGGGCTCAACTTCACCTTTGATCATATTTTTAAAAAAATCTTCAGCTTCAGTCTGACTAATATCATTTCCATCAACAAGTTGTTGTAAAATTTTACTCATAAGAACCTTCCGCTGCTTTGTGTGGTGAAGCCAGTAAATAATCAATAGTTTGCGCTAATAACGTGCCGCCATAAGTCGTTAGGATTGACTCTGGATGAAATTGAAATCCTAAGGCTACGTCCGTCTTATGCTCAATGGCCATTGGTAAACTGATTTGTTCAGATGTTATATATTCAGCAATAATATCAATGGTATTAGGGACTTCACTTGCTATCAGTGAATGATAGCGCGCCACAGGTAAGGGGTGATTTATCTGGTCAAAAACACCGGTTTGACGATGAGTAATACTCGACGCTTTACCATGGACAATTTCAGGTGCACGGATAACTTTACCGCCATAGTGTTCAACTAAGGCTTGATGGCCTAAACAAATGCCTAAGATTGGATATTTACCGGCACATTTGGCTATTAATGCCATTAAACAGCCGGCTTTATTGGGTTCTCCTGGGCCGGGCGATAATACGAGTAATACTCGTTCTGTGGATTTTTGCATTTGTTCAAAGATAAAATCTGCCGATAGAGTGTTTCGATAAATGGTCGGTTCAAATCCTAAACATTGAAATTCATCGACCAAGTTGTAAGTAAAAGAATCGAGGTTGTCGAGCATGAAGATTCTAACATTGCCATTAATAGCGGGTTCTTGATGACTATGCATGATTACTCTCCTTGCACGGGGTGTTTAGGTTAGCGCTGTCGCTACTCGGTGCGGCGGTGATCTCAACAGTAAACCGTTCTGCATGTTGAATGGCATTAATGACCGCTTGTGCTTTTTGCTTGGTTTCATTGGCTTCTGACTGAGGATCTGAGTCGTAAACAACACCGGCACCCGCTTGAACATGCGCTATACCGTGTTTAACAAAAGCAGAGCGGATAACAATACAGGTATCCATTTCACCGTCACCGGTTAAATAGCCAACCGCGCCGCCATAACTCCCTCGACGTTTGCCTTCTACTTCTCGAATTAATTGTGTCGCTTTTACTTTGGGGGCTCCCGATAAAGTGCCCATATTCATACAAGCCTGATAAGCGTGCAGAGCATCAAGATCAAGCGCTAAGGTGCCACAAACTCTAGAGACCAAATGCATAACATGAGAGTAACGGTCAACTTTTAATAAGTCAGCAACATAGCGAGTACCTGCTTGACTAACGCGGGCAATATCGTTGCGGGCTAAATCAACCAGCATAGTGTGCTCGGCTAATTCTTTTTTATCTAATCGTAATTCAAGTTCAATACGACTGTCTAAATCAAGTGAAATTGAACCGTCTTTATTAAGTCCGCGCGGACGAGTTCCGGCAATGGGATAAATTTCTACTTGACGATTTTTATGTTGATATTTTAATGCAGATTCTGGAGAAGCACCAAAAATACAAAATTCGCTGTCTTTTAGGTAAAACATATAAGGGCTAGGGTTGCTTTGCTTTAACGCTTTGTAAGCATTTAAGGTATTTGAGCACTTTAGCGTAAAGGTACGAGAAGGTACCACTTGAAAAATATCACCGGCGCGAATATTTTCTTTTAACTGATTAACCGTGTCACAGAACTGTTGATCTGAGATGTCGCTACTAACTTCACTTTTTTCAATCGGCTTGTCATAAGGTCTTTCTTGAGCAATATATTGTTGGGCCAAAATATTTTTTATATCGGCTAACCGTTGACGAATTGTCACTAGATTATGATTGGCCGCTTCTCCTGAAAAAATATTACCAATAACTTCAGTTGATTGCGCTTCATGATCGATAACCACAACAGTTTCAGCCAAATAATAGACGAAGTCTGGGCAGGTATTATCACCTTGGCTTACTGTCGGTAATTGCTCGGTCATCGACATCATATCAAAGGCGAAGACACCACCTAAAAATATCGCAAAAGGGTGATTATTGCTATTTTTAAGCTTATTAAATAAGCGCAAACTTTGAAAAGGATTAATAGCGAGTAAGCGCGATTTTTCATCCAGTTGTTGAGTCAGTTCAGGGAAAATGGCGCTAAGTGTTTTATCTTTAACGCTTAACGTAGCGTGTTCAGCTAAATGCTGTTGAGCAAACTCAAGGGCCGATTGACCATTGTTTGTTAACGCTTCAAACGTAACAAGATTACCATGACAGGTTATTTTTAATGCCGCATCGGTAAGTAATAAGCTTTTTAATTGATGTTTTTTATCAATTTCAGCCGATTCTAATAATAAGTTGTTATCACTGTTTTGGCTTAACTGGTGAAATATCGCCAGGGGATCGGTCTGATATTTAACGGTTTCTGATAGTGTGGTAACACTGCCAGTTTGCTTATCTATGGTAAGCGTATTCTGATGATTCATATTCTTTCCTAGCTTTTAACGTCTAATTTAAATTAATGGTCAACCTGCATAAATAGGCAATAGCCACCATATAAACCAACTTTTAACGCGCGTAATAATCATGTTTTTCTCGCCATAGTACTTTAGCTTTGAGCTAAAAAGTAAAAAGCCCACTCATTATGAAATAAGCAGGCTTTTTGAATTTTTACGTACAAGTAAACATCACAACCCACTTATGCAGATTTATGCCACCAACAATTCATCGAAATAGTTTGTTTTACTTGTATCATTATTGTCTTCATCTCAGTAAAATTGCCTTAGCAATTAATTCCCCTATAGAAGAACCGATTATGACTGTATTGTCAACCTCTGATTTAGCTGATTATTATAGCCTACGGGTCGATTTGCACAGTCATACCAAATGTTCTGATGGAACACTGACGCCGCAAGAGCTTGTTGAACGGGCAGTTAACTTCCAATTGAATGTTTTAGCTATTACCGATCACGATACGCTTAAAGGTTTATCTATAGCTAAAGATTATATTCTAGAAAAAAATCATCCATTAACCATCATCAATGGCATCGAAATATCAACCAGCTGGCATGGTTTTGAAATTCATATTGTTGGCTTAAACATCGATGAAAATAATGAACAATTACAAACGTTAATTGCCAGCCAGCAAGCAGCAAGAGAATTACGTGCCACCACCATGGGTGAAAAACTCACCAAATGTGGCTTCCCTGGCATCTACGAGCAAGCGAAAGAGCTTGCAGGGCAAGGCTCTATAACGCGGGCACACTTTGCTAAAATATTATTGCAAGAAGGCCATGTTGATCATATGCAAAAAGCCTTTGATAAATACATTGGCAAAGGCCAACGCGCGTTTGTAAAGCCAAACTGGTGTTCTATTGAAGAAGCGATTGCCGCGATTCATCACGCCGGTGGTAATGCGGTGATTGCCCATCCGGTTAGATATGACTTATCAACCAAATGGTTACGCCGCTTAGTGGTGCAGTTTAAAGCGGCAAAAGGTGATGGTTTAGAAATAGTATTACCGCAAATGGCTAACGAACAACGAAAATTAATGCTAAGCTTTTGTTTAGAATATGATTTACATGCATCTATGGGCTCAGACTTTCATTATCCAACGCGATGGAGTGATTTAGGTCGTAATTTACGTATGCCCGATCAGGTGAAACCCATTTGGGATCTTTGGCCTAACGCCGTTAAGTGAGTTACTAAGTGAGCAAGATAGGTATACCCGAGCTAGTCGTAAGTGAGTAGTAAGCTTAACAACTGTATTAATACCTAAAGTAACACCTAAAGTAACACCGAAATTAACATCAACATCTTAGTGGAGAAAATTTATGAGTCAGTTTTTTTATGTACACCCAGATAATCCGCAAGGTCGTTTGATGAAGCAAGCGGCGGCTATTATTCAACAAGGTGGTGTCATCGTTTACCCTACCGATTCAGGCTATGCTTTAGGTTGTCATATCGGCGACAAAAAAGCGCTTGAACGTATTTGTAATATCCGAAATATCGATAAAGATCATAATTTCACCTTAGTGTGCCGAGATTTATCTGAATTATCTGAGTATACCCGTGTTGATAACAGCGCCTATCGGTTATTAAAAAGTAATACCCCAGGTCCTTATACCTTTATCTTTAAAGGGTCAAAAGAAGTACCTAAACGGTTATTAAATCCGAAAAGAAAAACCATAGGTATTCGGGTGCCTGATAATGCCATAGTGCAAGCCTTACTGGCTGAGCTGCAAGAGCCTATTATGTCGACAACGCTAATTATGCCGGGTGAAGAACGAGCAGAGTATGACCCTGAGCACATTCGCGATATTTTAGAGCACCAAGTTGATTTAATCATTAATGGTGGGCACTTGGGTGAGCACCCAACCACCGTCATTGATTTTTCTGATGATGAAGTGAAAGTTATTCGAGTCGGTGAAGGCGACCCAAGCCCTTTTGAATAACTACAACTTATTATGGATTAATAACGAGTGAGTCAGCCCGCTAATTCAAAAGAAAAAACTATGCCACGAGAGATGGTTCAGCAAGTATTACCGCTGGCATTGATCCGTGGTGAAGTGGTGGTTAATAAGCCAAAAGATTTATTTATTCCGCCTGATGCCTTAGAGGTTATTTTAGAGTCATTTGAAGGACCACTTGATTTATTGCTTTACCTTATTCGTAAGCAAAAATTTGATATTCTAGATATGCCTATTGCGCCCATTACCACACAATATATGCAATACATTGAATTGATGAAAGAAATTAAAATGGAATTAGCGGCCGAATACCTAGTCATGGCTGCCATTTTAATGGAAATAAAGTCACGTTTATTATTACCAAAACAAGCGGTAGCTGATGAGGATGAAGACCCACGTGCCGAATTAGTACGTCGTTTACAAGAATATGAGGTGATCAAAAGTGCTGCACAACAACTTGATCAAATCCCTCGCCTTGAACGTGACTTTTTTCAAGGGAATGTTGAATTATCTGAAGATTTTCAAGCCGCCGTTTTTCAGGCTGATGTCGACTTAAGTGAACTTGTTAGTGCTTTACAAGGAGTACTTAAACGTACCAAAGCACTCGAACATCACCATATAGAAAAAGAATCTTTATCAACCAGAGAGCGGATGTCATCAATATTAGCGCAGTTAAAGTGTGCTGCCGAAAATAGCTCAGCTTTTGTTGAATTTAGCGCTTTGTTTACAGTCGTTGAGGGCAGACAAGGTGTTGTGGTAACTTTTTTAGCTATTTTAGAGTTGATCAAAGAAAGTTTGATAGAATGTGTACAAACTACCATTTTTGGTCAATTAAGAGTGCGTTTACCAGTATGACAACTGTTGAAAAAATAAAAATAGCTAAACTTATTGAAGCGGCTTTTTTTGTTAGTGATGGACCTTTGAGTGTTAAGCAAATAAAAACAGAGTTATTAGTTAATTATCAGCTAAATCACCAGCAAATTCGTGATGTCATTGGTGAATTGGTGATAAAATATAAAAATTCAGGGGTTAACTTGGTGCAGGTTGCTTCAGGTTACCGATTTGAAACGATTAGTGAGCTTAATGAAGACTTAGCTAATTTTGTTGCTAAGCTCACCAAAGAAAAAACGCCTAAGTATTCGCGAGCACTTTTAGAAACGCTTGCCCTTATTGCTTATAAACAGCCAATAACCCGCGGCGAAATTGAAGAGATTCGCGGAGTAGCGGTAAGTAGTTATATAATGAAAACATTATTAGAAAGAAACTGGGTGAAAGTGGTTGGTAATAAAGAAGTGCCTGGGCGGCCATCGTTATATGCGACCACAAAAGTATTTTTAGATTATTTTTCATTAACTTCATTAAGCCAGTTACCCGAATTATTGCCTATGGCTGATTTAGGCGCTATAGATAAACCTTTGCAAGCATTGGTTTAGTTATAGCAACAGCACCCGTATTAATAAAAATATACAAACACTATTTATTTTAGAGACAGCAACGTAGCGGAAAACACCGTGAAGTTACTGACGTAAAGAGAGTTAAAGCCATGTCTGAAAAATTACAAAAAGTCCTTGCCCGTGCCGGTAAAGGTTCACGCCGTGAAATGGAAACCTTCATTAGTGCTGGTCGTATCAGTGTTGATGGAAAAACCGCTTTTTTAGGGGATCGCATCGAAGGAAGTGAGCAAATTCGTCTTGATGGTCACATCGTTAAGTTAAAACCTAAAGAAGACGATTTATGTCGTGTCATTATGTACAACAAGCCCGAAGGCGAAATGTGTACCCGTAAAGATCCTGAAGGCCGTCCAACGGTTTTTGATCGTTTACCGCCACTAGAGAATAGTCGCTGGGTTGCTGTTGGTCGATTAGATATTAACACCTCGGGTATGCTGTTATTTACCACAGATGGTGAGCTTGCTAATCGCTTAATGCATCCTTCACAAAAAGTTGAACGTGAATATGCAGTGCGTGTTTTTGGCGAAGTCAATGAAGCCATGCTGCAAACATTGCGTGCGGGTGTTAAATTGGAAGATGGACCGGCGAAGTTTCAAAAGATCACTTACAAAGGTGGTGAAGGCCGTAATCATTGGTTTCATGTGGTACTTTCTGAAGGGCGTAACCGTGAAGTTCGCCGTTTATGGGAAAGCCAAGAAGTTCAAGTCAGCCGTCTAATTCGTGTGCGCTATGGCGATATGGAAATGAAACGACAATTACCTAATGGTGGTTGGACTGAGTTAGCTTTACCTGAAGTCAATTACTACCGTAAATTAGTGGGTTTGCCTGTTGAAACACAAAGCAAAGTAAAAGTGGACGAAAAAGTGATGGATAATGCCAAAAGCCGTCGTATTCGCCGCTCAGTGAAAAAACATCAACAAAGAAGTCAACAAGCAACGCGTCGTCGCCGTTAGTCTTTTGTTGATATTGTTGCATAAGCTGTCATTAATTTTTTAAGGGATAAACTTGAATAAAACTTACGTAGAAGATCATGCCTCATTGGTTGTACTTTGTCAGAAACTTGCGCAAGCAGACTTTTTGGCAATAGATACCGAATTTGTTCGTACTCGTACCTTGTATCCTAAATTAGGTCTTATTCAAGTGAACGACGGGGAAAATTTAGCGTTAATTGACCCCGTTGCGATAGATGATTTATCACCCTTTTGGCAGCTACTAACCGATGAAAAAATTTGCAAGGTACTGCATGCTTGCTCAGAAGACTTAGAAGTTTTTCTGACTGCGGCAAATTGTCGTCCGGTTAACTTAATTGACAGTCAAATAATGATGTCGTTTCTTGGTCATGGTTTATCAATGGGCTATGCCGCAATGGTCAACCATTATCTTGATATAGAAGTTGATAAGTCAGAGTCTAGAACCGATTGGATGAAGCGTCCTTTAAGTGCTAAACAGCTTGATTATGCGCAAGCAGACGTCGAGTATCTATTTCAACTTTACCCGCGTATTCGTGATGAACTTGAGCAAAAAGGCTGGCTCGATGCTGCGCAGGAAGAAAGTGATTTACTGATAGAGAAAAAATTTACGCCTATCGATGAAAGTAAATTATATCGTAATATCAAGTTAAGCTGGAAACTCAGCGCCAAGCAACTCTACATCTTGCAACACTTAGCCAGTTGGCGTTTTCAGCAAGCGAAGAGTCGTGATATGCCGATAGGCTTCATTGCCAAAGATCACACCTTATTTGCTTTAGCGGTTCATAACCCTGATAACGTTGCGGTTATGGCCAACCTTGAAGGCGTCGAAATGCTTGATGTTCGCCACAAGGGCAAAACAATGTTGATGGTTTTAAAAAAGGCTGAGCAAGAAGATTGTGGTCAATACCCAGAGAAAATTTTTCGTCTTGATGAATATCCGGGTTATAAACAAATCTTTAAGAAAGTGAAAAACTTTGTCGCTGAACAAGCGCTAAACGCTGAACTTACCCCTGAAAATTTAGCCTCGAAAAAACAAATTAATCAATTTTTGTCATGGCATTTTAAATTACATAATGCGCCCGAGTATAGTGAATCAATTGATATATTGTCGGGCTGGCGTAAAACCTTATTCGGTGAGCAATTAAATTTATTCGCTAAAAATGATTTTAAATAAACTGTCTATTAGGCATTTTAAAACACTACAACTAAAAACATAGGTCTACTTTATGCTGTGTACCATTTATAAAAGTACTAAAAAAGCGCAAACATATCTTTTTGTTAAACAACGTAATGATTTCTCATCAGTACCGGCACCCTTGATGTCGATTTTTGGTACGCCAACACTTGTTACTGTGATGAATTTAGCAAAAAAAGAAAAGCTGGCACTAGCAGACATTGAAAAAGTAAAAGCAAATTTAAATGAGCAAGGGTTTTACTTACAGCTTCCACCACCCGTAGAAAACTTACTTGACCAACATAAAACGGAAATGAAAATAAAAAATAATAATGATGATTAAGGAGTGTTACATGTCGTTTTGCTTTGATATTAAAAAATATAGTGTGCTAATGAGTTGTTGTATTTTGCTTTGTTTAACTAGCTCTGCTCAAGCGGCAAAAAAAAATCTAAGCGCAGCGGGTTTTGAGATATATGTTGCCGAACTCAAAGTAGAAGCGCTGGACAAGGGCTATGACACGGCACTTGTTAATAACGCCTTTTCACAGGTCAAATTTCACCAGCGTGCGGTAAAAGCCGATCGTTCTCAGCCAGAAACTGTTGAAACTTTAGATACTTATTTACCAAAACGTGTTCCTGACTGGAAAGTTAATAAAGCGCGTGCACTGTATAAAGAACATTTACCCTTGTTAACAAAAATTGGTAAAGAATATAACGTTCAACCCCGTTTTATCGTGGCGTTATGGGGGTTAGAAACAAACTTCGGTAAAATCATGGGTAATTATAATGTTATTTCGGCATTAACCACGCTTGCGTATGAAGGCCGCCGTGAAGTGTTTTTTAAGAAACAACTTTGGGCTGCGTTAACTATTGTTCAGCAAGGACATATCAGTGTTGAAAAGATGAAAGGCTCTTGGGCGGGTGCTATGGGGCAAAATCAGTTTATGCCAACCTCGTTTGTTGCTTTTGCGGTCGACGGAGATGGCGATGGCAAGAAAGATATCTGGGGTAATTTAGACGATGTGTTTTCGTCTATGGCTAACTATCTTAAAAAAGAAGGTTGGAGCGACGAATTAACTTGGGGTAGACAGGTTAAATTACCAGCAGATTTCGATAAGTCGTTGGCTATTCCTAAAAATACGGGTAGTCGAGCAAACTGGTTAAAAGCTTGGGAAAAAACAGAAAAAACCTTAGCACAGTGGCAAGCTTTAGGTGTTAGGCGTGCCGATGGTACTCACTTACCTAAAGTCGATATTAAGGCTGCACTAGTGTTTCCTGATGACGAAAATGGCCGTGTTTATTTAGCTTATAATAATTATAAGAGTCTAATGCATTGGAATCTATCTTATTATTTTGTTAGCTCGGTCGGTCATTTATCAGACAGAATAAAATTTCCACCTATTCAGTAAAATTCATTCGATTCACCAGAGAAAATAAAAGAGAAGATATTTATGAGCGAACAAGCTCCTTTTTGGCAAACCAAAAAATTAGAAGAAATGAGTCGACCTGAGTGGGAGTCTCTTTGCGATGGTTGTGCTAAATGCTGTCTAAACAAATTTATTGATGATGATGAAACAACCCAGGAAACTGAGTTACTGCCAACCACTTATATCAACGAAGGTGAGCAGATTCATTACACCAATATTGCTTGCCATTTACTGAATGAAAAAAGTTGTCAATGTTCAAAATACGAACAACGTACCACTTTAGTGCCTGATTGTGTGCGCTTAACACAAGAAAATTTAGACGGTGTTTTTTTCATGCCGCCTAGTTGTACCTATCGTCGTCTAAAAGAGGGACGTGGCATGCCTTCGTGGCATCCACTGCTTAACAACGGCAAAAAGACAGCCATGCATAAAGCGGGGATGTCGGTTCGAGGAAAAATAGTTAAAGATGACGATGTTGCGATAGAATATTTTGAAGATTTTATTGTTTCATGGCCGCTAAATGATATCGATTAATTTTATGCTTTGCTTTCCTCTATCTAAAAGGTAAGTGCAAAGAGTGATAGCAACAAGGATTGACGGCTAACGCTTAATTGAGTCGTGACTCGTTGCCCATGGTTCCAACGCTAATTATAATTCTAATAAAGTGAAATATAGATGATCATTGATGGTAAGCAGGCAGCTGCTGATTTACGAAAAACACTAACGCTTCAAGTCGCCCACCTTAAAAAAGATAAGGGAATTGTACCAGGCTTAACTGTGGTACTCGTTGGGGAAGACTCAGCAAGTGAAGTTTACGTGCGTAATAAAATAAAGCAGACACGTGATGTCGGCATGATTTCTAACGAAATTAAATTGCCTCATGACACTAGCCAAATACAATTATTAGCCGAGCTGCAACAGTTAAATAGTGATGATGCGGTGCACGGTATTTTAGTACAATTACCCTTGCCAAAGCACATTGATGAAAGCGTTATTATTGCGGCTATTGCTCCACATAAAGATGTTGATGGTTTTCATGCGATGAACTCGGGTCGCTTGTTAAATGGCGAGCCAGGCGCATTAGTGCCTTGTACGCCGCAAGGCTGCATTATATTGGTTAAACAACATTTAGGCGAAGACTTATCAGGATTGCATGCGGTTGTCATTGGTCGCTCTAATATCGTTGGTAAGCCTGTTGCTTTGTTACTTCTACAAGAAAATTGCACAGTAACCATTGCTCATTCCCGCACTAAAAACCTAGCAGGTATTTGTCAGCAAGCCGATATTTTAATTGCGGCGGTTGGCCGAGCTAATTTTGTTCAAGCCAGTTGGGTAAAACCAGGCGCAACTGTTATTGATGTCGGTATTAACCATATAGAAGATGAGAACGGCAAAGCTAAACTTGTTGGTGATGTCGACTTTGCTAATGTTGCACCGGTTTGTGGTGCGATAACACCGGTACCGGGTGGCGTTGGCCCAATGACCATTGCCTGCTTATTAAAAAACACCCTTATAGCCGCAAGCACTAATGGTTAATTTTCTATAAAATAAGCGGCTTACAAGTGAAAGCTAATAAATTTTTTTTAGCTTTCTTTACTCTTAGAAATCTTCCTAGCAGTGGCTCAGGTAATTGTTGTTCAGATATTTTTTCAAAGCCATTTTGCAGATAAAAGTGATTTAGCGTTTCATCAGCAAAACAGAAGATTTCTTGGTGTTGGTGTTGAGTGAAAGCAGAGGTTAATAGCTGTGAGGCTAACGTTTGTTGTCGAAAGGCCCGTTCAATAACCAATGCATGTAAAAACGATTGTTGGCTATTTTCTGACAGCGTTGAAATTATAACCGCGCCAATAATCTCTGATGAGCACTTAAGCAAGTAAGCGTTGTCTAAACCCATTAGGCCTGCGCTGTAATTTTGCTGTTTATAAAAACGCATCAGTGATTTTTTATCACTTTTAGTTGCGAGAGAAAAAGTCGTTTTCATTATCTGTCTTTTGATGATTGGCTGCTTATTATAAAACAAAAAACCAAGCAGGTTGCTTGGTTTTTAAACTTCAGTGTTCGTTATATCCTAAGCGCTTTTTCACCACGGGCAATACCGACACAGCCAGAACGCACCGATTCAATTATCTCTGTTTCATTGGCGAGTGTCGTGATAAAAGCATTAAGCTTTTCAGCATCGCCGGTTAATTGAATGGTATAAACTTGCTTACCAATATCGATAATTGAACCCCTGAAAATATCGGTAATACGCTTAACTTCAGTGCGTGATTTATCATTCATCGCCAAAACTTTGATCAGCAGTAGTTCACGTTCAACATGGCTACGCTCGGTTAAGTCGGTAATTTTGATGACATCAATGAGTTTATTAACTTGTTTGACGATCTGCTCTAGTACTCTATCGTCGCCTCGTGTTGCTATAGTAATACGCGACAAACTTGGATCTTCAGTGGGAGCCACTGTCAAACTTTCAATATTAAAGGCTCGTTGAGAAAATAAGCCAACAATACGTGATAAAGAGCCCGGTTCGTTTTCTAATAAAACAGCTAAAATTCTGCGCATTATGCTTTTACTCCTTTTTTTATCCACATATCATCAATTGCGCCCAATCTTATCTGCATTGGGTAAACATGTTCGTTTTCGTCAACTAATACATCTACAAAAACTAAACGATTTTTAATCGCAAAGGCTTCGGTTAGCTTATCTTCTAATTCATCTAAATGGTTTATCTGCATACCTACATGACCATATGATTCAGCAAGTTTTACAAAGTCAGGAAGCGACTCCATATAGGAAGATGAATGACGACCGCCATAAACCATATCCTGCCATTGGCGAACCATACCTAATGAGCGGTTGTTTAATGAAATAATAACCACAGGTAAGTTGTACTGTAGGCACGTTGAAAGCTCTTGAATATTCATTTGAATAGAGCCATCACCCGTTATGCAAATAACATGACTTTCAGGGAAGGCTAATTTAACCCCCATAGCAGCAGGTAAGCCAAAGCCCATTGTGCCTAGACCACCAGAGTTTATCCATTGACGAGGTTTAGCAAACGGGTAGTATTGTGCGGCAAACATCTGATGTTGACCGACATCAGAGCAAACATATGCTTCACCTTGGGTAATTTTATACATAGCTTCGATAACACGCTGGGGTTTTATTTGGTCTCCTTCTTGGACATAAGCTACGCGGTTAATGTCGCGCCAGTTATTAACTTCTTGCCACCACTGAATTCTTTCTTCTTTATTAGGCTCGAAGTCTGTTGCCGCTAATTCATCTAATAACTGTTGTAACACGACCTCAAGTTGGCCAACAACCGGGATATGAGCATTTATGGTTTTCGAAATAGAAGTCGGATCAATATCAACATGAATTATCTTGGCATCGGGACAAAATTTCTTAACATTATTTGTGACACGATCATCAAAGCGAGCACCAAGTGCAAGAATGACATCAGCATTTGCCATCGTTTTGTTGGCTTCAACTGAACCATGCATGCCTAACATACCAATATAGTTTTTATGAGTGCCTGAAATGCCACCTAAACCCATTAAGGTATTAGTAATTGGGGCATCTAACTTTTCAACAAGTTTTGTTAACAAGCCTGATGCATTGGCGATAATGACACCACCCCCCGAATAAACAACCAGCTTTTTAGCCGTAGTCATTGCTTTAACGGCTTTTCTTATTTGTTTAGGGTGACCCTTAATGCTTGGATTGTATGAACGCATCTTAACATCAGTTTCAATATGAAATTCGCCCATGCTGGTTGGCATTAATAAGTCTTTGGGCAGCTCAATAACCACAGGTCCCGGTCTTCCAGTACTAGCAATATAAAAAGCTTTAGCAATAATATTAGGGATATCTTCAACCACCCGGCAGTTAAAACTGTGCTTAACGATGGGACGAGAGCAGCCGACAATATCAGTTTCTTGGAAGGCATCATCGCCAATAAGTGTGGTCGGTACTTGTCCTGAAAGTACCACCATAGGAATTGAATCCATGTAAGCGGTAGCAATACCCGTTATACAGTTTGTTGCCCCAGGACCTGATGTGGCAAGCACGACACCTACCTCGCCGGTGGCCCGAGCAAACCCATCAGCCATATGGGTTGCCGCTTGTTCATGACGTACTAAGATATGCTCAACGTCTGTTTGCTGAAATAAGGCATCGTAAATATCTAAAACAGTACCACCTGGGTAGCCGAAAATGTACTTCACGTCGAGTGCCGCTAATGCTTTTACTACCATCTGTGCACCAGTGAATTGCTTCTTTGTCATGAGCTTGCCTTCTATAAAGTATGGTTAAACTAAGTTTCAACAATAAAAAAACCCTCGGTCTTGTGCAGAGCGAGGGTTTATTGTATTTGTTATTTAATAACTTTTTTTACACATAACACCAACTCCGCAATGGTTTAATGACCACGACGACAGAGAGGAGTGTAATGAGTAAAAATGTAACATTCATTGTAAATTGAATCCGAAGAAAAGTTATTTATGCCCCTATTTTTAAGATGTTTTGCTCTATCTGTCAATAAATAATTACGATTTAAATGAATATACTCATAACATTTTAATTCTATCTTAATGATTTAGGTATAAGTCCATGCTACCGACGTTACTTTTTTATCATTAATTAGCGGTGTTTGGCCTGCAACGATTTAATTTTATGAGTATCTGAATAAGCTAAATAAAGATCGAAACAAATGGGGGTAGTAAGTTTTTATTTATTAATAAAGTACCAGAAACACTCCAAATAAAGTTGGAACCTGACTTCAACTGGCATAAGTGAACCTTAATCATCATTCAAAGCACATCCTGAAATGACGGTGTTAACGTCTTCTGTGTGTGCATTGAAGAAGTTAGCATTTGAAGTTTTGAGTATTTATCGAGGTCAACAGCACACCGTTAGTTGACCTAAGCATGTAGGTAGCTAACTTGATAATCATTGGCATAGCCGACGTTCCCCAAATTGGTTTTAGACTAATATTATGATCAAAAAATCAAAAAATCAAAATACAGTTATAGAACGAGAACAATATATATGACTGCGGCAAGCTCATTACTGCCCCTCACTCTAGTGGTTGGTTACTAAGGATAATAAGATTAGTTCTAACTAATTTATCATCATGAAGGCTAGTTTTACTGACTATTACTATCCAGTTTCTTAGGTATTTACCTACACAACCTTATAAATTAAACGGTCTTAGTTCACTTATTGCTTAAAGCTCACATAAATTCAAGAAGCCAAAAATAATATTATAAAATCAAGTGGTTGATGAGTTTTTTTTGTGTCAGGATATTTTACAGTATGATTACATATAAACTCCATCGAATCCCCATCACATTGAAATAAAATGACATTTAAAGCTTGGCACATTTTTTGTATTTAGTTACAAAAGTTGATAAATATTTATTTTAACGATTACCTACCAAAACTAATGGAAAGGGATTAAAAAGGAACAACGAATGAAATTTAAATTATTAAAAATGACAATGGCCACTTTGCTTGCCGGACTTATGTCGATTGGTTCTGCAAATGCCTCCCTTATCACCTTTGAAATGTCAATTGTGGCTGACAATGACTTTGCAGTGTTTAGTGGAGACGGCACAAATATCAACAACATTTTGTATCAAAACAACGTTGGTTGGGGTGCCCAAATAGGAAATTTATCCACTCTCAGCTTTACTCTTGCTGCCGGTGATAACAAATTCTATGTTTTAGGGATGGGAGGTGGTGGTCAAGAGGACATTAGTGGTTTGGTTAACGGTGTGAATATGACATCCGTATCAGTTTCAATGAGCTCTAACCTCACATCATACCTTAGTGGTTACAACGCCTCAGCAGTAGCGGCAGGAGCATACAACGCTAGTCTAACGGATGTGCAAAATGCGTTCTCAAATGTGACATGGGCCGATGCAGCCTCAAATTTCAATACGACTCAAACCGTAATTAGAAGAGCTGGTTACGGTTCGGGATTCGCATTTTCTCACCTCAATGCACACTTATTTAGTTTCGATGCGGTTGACGTAGGTGTACAGGTTCCAGAGCCATCAACACTTGCTATTTTTGCGTTAGGAATTATTGGTTTAGCATCGCGTCGATTTAAAAAACAATCTTAACCATTTAAAATTGTTTATCCTAGAAAACATCAATTGTAATGATTGGTGTTTTTTTTGTATCTAGTTTATAGTTTTAGCCCAAAAACATTCTGTCGAATGACCGCCAAACAAAGCGGACTATTTATTGTGATAAATACGTGTCTAAATTAGGTCTGCTCTGTGGCATTAGTGAGCCTTAGATAATTAATTTACCGACCATTTTTATGTACTACTGCCAAGGTCTTTTTAGTGTGATTTACGTAAATGAACATAAAAAATTTTTCCTATATTTTC
>NZ_JACGVR010000020.1:0-75268 GCF_014077325.1 Colwellia sp. BRX8-5 | reverse complement strand
TTCAAACCTTATCTATAAAACGTTAAGTTAACTACTTTACTCTAAAGTGATGTAGATAACTTATCAAAACAGCTCTTTCGTGGTTCGTTTTGACTGAACCCCTTGGAACTGGAGCGCATTCTAGAGATTTCTCGCTGGGCGTCAACCCTTTTTTGTAATAAGTTTGAAATAAACGTTTGTTCGCTTAATTAACGTACAGGCCACGTTTTTATTGAGGTTTATTCGACCGAATACCACATTTATTAACCACACTTCTATTAGCTGATACTCTTTCGTTAAACTAAACATTTATATTAATACAGTTTATAACTGATATTTTTTCAACCTTTAGTCGATATTTGCTAATATTAATGCACAAGTTCACAACCTAATTCTCATTATGAATAAAACTATATTACGTAGCTACAATAAAATCACACCAAAATTGGGCCAAAAGGTCTATATTGATGAGTCTGCTGTACTCGTTGGAGATATATCTATGGGTGACGATGTCAGTATTTGGCCTTTGGTCGCCGCTAGGGGTGATGTTAATACTATTAGCATTGGCAATAGAACCAATATCCAAGATGGTACGGTATTGCATGTAACCCGTAAAAGCGCAGGTAATCCAACAGGCAATCCTCTCATTATAGGTGAAGATGTTACCGTTGGTCACAAGTGCATGCTACATGGTTGCACGTTAGGAGATCGTATACTTGTTGGTATGGGGGCAATCATTATGGATGGCGCGATTATTGAAAGTGACGTTTTTATTGGTGCAGGTTCTTTGGTGCCTCCTCATAAAACGTTAGAGAGTGGTTACCTATATGTAGGTAACCCGGTAAAACAAGTGAGATTACTAAAAGAAAGTGAGCAAGCATTTCTTAGTCAGTCTGCGATTAATTATGTTGAGCTTAAGAATGAGTACCTTGCTCAATAATAATTTATTAGCCCGTTACTTATAATACAGCTCTATTCGACTTTCAGGGAGTGGCTCATTATCGTCGAGCCACTCTTCAACGATTTCTTCTAAATCAAATTTCAATGCATCACTCATTACATTATGCTTTGTACACTTAATAAGAATATTAATACGCTCACCAGAGAGTAATCCACTAAAGATCCAGCCCTGTTGGTTGTTATCATAAGTTATATCATCGTTGAAGATTATTTGTTGATTCATCTTAATCCTCTTTTCTTAGCCTATTTAGCACCGATGCTGTTTCAGGTGAAACATTTCGCCAAGTTCTAAAACTTTCGGCGGCTTGTTCTACCAACATACCTAAACCATCAATAACATTACTTGCGCCATTGGCTTTCGCCCAAGCTAAAAATGGACTAAGTTCTTTACCATAAACCATATCGTAACAGTCGGTATTAGCAATAAGCTCTTTTGATAACGGTGGAATTTTCCCCGTTAAGCTTGCCGATGTAGCATTGATAATAAGGTCAAACTTTTCTGCTTCCAGAGCATCGAACCCTGTAGCCGTTAATTTATTGTTGTTAAACTTTTTAATCAGCTCTTCGGCTTTACTAACTGTTCTATTGGCGATAACAATTTTCTGTGGTCCTTGTGCTAATAAAGGTAAAATCACGCCTTTAGCAGCACCACCGGCACCAAGTAATAAAATACGACTATTTTTTAATAATATTTTATGATTAAGGAGGTCTTGTACAAGCCCTTCCCCATCGGTGTTATCGCCAAATATTTTACCACCCGCAAACGTTAAGGTATTTACCGCGCCGGCAAGTTGAGCCCGCTCGGTTAATTTATCGCATAATGCCATCGCTTGTTCTTTAAAAGGAGCGGTAATGTTGGCACCTTTAGCGCCACTATTCATAAAAGTAATGATTGTTTGTTCAAATAGCTCTAGTGCTACATATTCACTTTGGTAGTTAAGTTGCTGCTGAGTTTGCTGCGCAAAAGATTGGTGAATGATGGGCGAACGTGATTGTTTGATAGGGTTACCAAAGACGCGATATTGATCCATAGAAAGCACTGGGTAATAAATTATACTTAAGGTTATCGTAATAAAGGCATGATGAATATAAAAAAAGCAGTTACCTTTATATAAAAGATGACTGCCTTAAAAGGGTGTTGTTAAGAGTTTGTGTTATTAATAATACTAAAACTTATAACCCAACATGATTGAATAAACCATAGGGTCAATTTCTACTGACGCAGACCCTTTAATATCACCAATTTTGAAGGTGGCATCGGCATTAATATCAATATAACGAGCGGAAGCATTTACGTGCCACTTATCATTTATTAAGTAATCGGCGCCCACTTGAAACGATAAGCCTAATGAGCCATCAAGCTCTAAATCATTAAAACCTAAGGATTCAGGTGTACTTTTAAAACTTTCATCAAAAAATATGGTGTAATTTATGCCAACACCCACATAAGGTTTAATGTTCGATGCACTGTTAAAGTAATAAAGTGCACTAATTGTAGGTGGTAACTGTGTGACTTCCGCTAATGTCGCACCATCGACGTTCGCACCAAACAGTCCGGCAGAGATACGTTGTTGATCGTGAATAATGACATCATGGGCGAATGGTGTTGCAGCTAAAACTTCTATTGCCCAATTGTTATCATAGAAATAAATAAAATTTAAGCCAAGTTGAGTATTGTCATCAACAGAAAGAGATAATGGCGTGTTACCTCCTAATGCTTCAACAAAAACCCCTGACTTACCGCTATCTGGGTTAACCATAGTCGCACCACCACGGAAAACAAAATCTCCGGTTTTATAATCTTCAGCAAAGGCAGTTACAGAAAGAGAAGCTAAAACAGCTAAAGTAAGTAAACGTTTTTTCATGTGCAAAGTCCCTGTTTATTTTGTGGGTATTTAATGAAACGGATTCTATAGAGACTTAAAAATAAAAACATGACCTAGCGCAATAAAATTGCGTTGTTTTAACTTTTATTTAAACATTTTACGAATAGAGGGGAGTAGAGGTAAATAACAGTGGCAAGTAAGCTTGGTGACGCAAATATAAAACAGCTAATGTCATTGACAGAAACACGAGAAGCTTTACGCTTCTCGTTCAATCGGCGTTCAAAAAAATCTAGCTGAAGTATTATAAATGAAAATAATTATTGAGCTAACCAGTCTTGCGGTACTAAGTACTGAGCCAGTTCAGCTTCTTGACTTGTTGGATCGGGCTGATAATTATATTCCCAACGAGCAAGTGGCGGCATCGACATTAATATCGATTCTGTACGCCCACCTGACTGCAAACCAAATAAGGTTCCTCGGTCAAAGACTAAGTTAAACTCAACATAACGGCCACGGCGATATAATTGAAATTGACGTTGTTGCTCAGAGAATTCAATGTGCTTTCTTTTTTCGATAATCGGAACATAAGCGTCAACAAAGCCTTGCCCAACAGCTTTAATATAATTTAAGCAAGTATCAAAATCCCATTGATTCAAATCATCAAAAAATAAACCACCGACACCACGCGTTTCATCTCGATGTTTTAAATAAAAATATTCATCGCACCATTTTTTATGCTCATTATAAACATTTTCACCAAAAGGCTGACAAAGTGATTTAGCCGTTTGGTGCCAATGAACAACATCTTCTTTTATAGGATAAAAAGGGGTTAAATCAAAACCACCACCAAACCACCACACAGGTTCCTCACCTTCTTTCTCAGCGATAAAAAATCGTACATTAGCGTGTGACGTTGGAATATAAGGATTTTTAGGGTGAATAACTAATGAAACACCACAAGCTCGCCAGGTTCTACCGGCTAGTTCAGGTCGATGAGCACTCGCTGATGGGGGTAACTTATCACCAGAGACTTCTGAAAAGTTAACACCACCTTGTTCAATAACAGTCCCGTCGGTTAATACTCGAGTACGGCCACCACCGCCTTCAGCGCGTATCCAGTTATCTTCAACGAACTGCCCACTACCGTCGGCGGCTTCTAATGCTGAACAAATATTGTCTTGCAGTGATTTTAAAAATTCAATGACTGTTTCTATGCTTACTTGGCTCATGCTCGAATTGTCTCTCCGGTCAGTGCATCAATTATTCTTGAAGGTTGAGTATACCCTAAAGTACTACCTTTTATGATGAAATCGATTTCAGCTGACAAAGTTTCTTCAACGTCTTGCCAAGTTCTTGCCGGCTCCTCCCCTGATAGGTTAGCACTGGTAGAAACAATCGGTTTATTTACCTTGTTGCATAGCGCTACTACATCAGGTTGGCTAGTCAATCGAACGGCTATGGTGGAAAATTTTCCAGTAAGTAGCCGATGGGTATTGCTATTTTTTGGCAATAATTGAGTAATACCGTTAGGCCAGCGAGAAAGTATACTCAAGCGTTTATCTTGCGGTATTTTACTGTCATCAATATAAGGGAGTAATTGAGAGTAGTTAGCCGCTAGTAAAATGAGGCCCTTTTCTGGAGAGCGGTTTTTAATGCTAAGTAATTTTTCAATTGCGAGTAAATTATCTGGATCGCAACCTAGGCCAAAAACAGCTTCGGTTGGATAAGCAATAATACCACCTTGGCTGTAAGCCTCTTCGGCAGAAGTCATCATAAATAATAATGGAAAATTAAAGGATTATTTTGTGATTATACGGCGTTTATCTAACAGATAAAATAAGTGTTTAATTTCAGATAAAAATAATTTTATCGCCAAAATTAAACACTTGATAGTTATGAGAGGCTTTTTACTTTTTCACGTAAAATAAATTTCTGTACTTTACCTGTCGACGTTTTTGGTAAATCACTAAACACAATTGTCTTAGGGGCTTTAAATGTAGCCATATGTTCTCGACAAAAACTGATGATATCTTGCTCTGTAGCGCTGCGGCCTCGCTTTAATGAAACAAAGGCACATGGAGTTTCCCCCCATTTCTCATCGCTTTTAGCGACAACGGCTGCTTCTAATATGTCAGGGTGTTGATATAAAATACTTTCGACTTCTACTGAAGATATATTTTCTCCACCTGAAATAATAATATCTTTAGAACGATCTCGTATTTCAATATAACCATCAGGATGCTTAACGGCTAAATCACCAGAATGGAACCAGCCATGTTTAAATGCTTCATTGGTCGCTTTCTCATTTTTTAAATAACCTTTCATCATACTATTACCACGAAACATAATTTCACCAACCGTTTCAGCATTACAAGGGACGGGCTGCATAGTTTCAGGGTCTAATACATCGACTTCTTCTTGTGTAGGATAGCGTACACCTTGACGTGCTTTTAACGCTGCTCGTTCATCATCGCTTTTATCATTCCATTCATCTTTCCACTCACTTACCACACAAGGCCCATAAACTTCAGTTAAACCATAGCCTTGGGTAATATCAAACCCCATTACTTCCATCCCTTTAATAACGGATGGTGGTGGCGGAGCCCCCGCGGTCATGATATTTATGCCACGTGGTACTTTTGCCAGTAACTTTTGGTCTGCATTTAAAATCATATTTAAGACGATTGGCGCGCCACAAAAATGGCTGACCTTATGCTCAATTAAACTTTCAATGATTGCGCCAACTTCTACCTGCCTTAAGCAAACTTGTGTTCCACCCACAGCAACAACAGTCCATGGAAAACACCAACCATTACAATGGAACATTGGCAGTGTCCATAGGTACACTGAGTTATTGCCTAATGGCCAGATCATGTTGTTACCCAGCGAATTTAAATAAG
The DNA here is from genome assembly GCF_014077325.1 of Colwellia sp. BRX8-5. Classification (NCBI taxonomy): domain Bacteria; kingdom Pseudomonadati; phylum Pseudomonadota; class Gammaproteobacteria; order Alteromonadales; family Colwelliaceae; genus Colwellia; species Colwellia sp. BRX8-5. The sequence continues at coordinate 69,603 of NZ_JACGVR010000020.1, read as the reverse complement.
CGCCGCGATGTGAATAGACCACACCTTTTGGGTTACCCGTTGTCCCTGATGTGTAATTTAACGCCAGCGCTTGCCACTCATCATGAATTAAATTTCCGGTGAAATTTTCATTACCTTCGGCAAGTAAGTCTTGATACTCAACAGAACCTAAACGTTCACCGCCTTCACTCATTACATCGTCGATATCAATAATCAGCGGTTGACGTGAACATAAGGTTAGTGCTTTTTTTACCACACAAGAAAATGCCGTATCGGTTAAGAGTACATCACATTCGCCATGGTCGAAAAGAAAAGCAATACTTTCAGCGTCTAAACGAATGTTTATAGAATGTAATACTGCACCCGTTAACGGCACACCATAATGGGCGTCTAGAAAGGCAGGAATATTAGCCGCCATGATGGCTACTGTATTACCGGGCTTAACACCGCGTTGCATTAATGCTGAGGCTAGCCGTCTAACATTATTACGATATTCACGATAAGTGATTTTTTGTTTACCATGAATGATGGCAACGCGTTCAGGATGTACGTCGGCGGTTCGATTTAAAAAGTTAATCGGTGTTAAAGGCTGGCTATTGGCTGCAACTTTGTCTAAGCCTTGGTCATAAATATTGTTCATCGACTTTCCTCATTATATTACGGTGCTGGTAGCTATTTAGTGCTACTTAACTTCTGCACTTACTGAGGATAGTTTACGCCTATTATTGCGTATAAAAATTATCCTTTGGTCTAATGGGGGAATTGGGGTATTCACATTCGATCGCAGTAAATATCTAGCGGAATATTTATATTTTAGCTAAACAAAAATATCAGGGTAAATTTTGGGCATAAAAAAACCAGCAAGTAGCTGGTTTCTCAAATAACACATAAAATTTATGTTAATTTTTCTTGCATCGCTTCATCTTTTGCAAGTAAAGCAATAACATTAGCAGCGCGTTCTGCTTTTACTTTTTCTGCAATAGACGGATCAGCAACACCTAATATTTGTGCGGCTAAATAACCCGCATTTTTTGCACCAGCTTTACCAATAGCAACTGTTGCAACCGGTATTCCACCAGGCATCATAACCGTTGAAAGTAAGGCATCATGACCTTGTAATGGTCCGTTATCAATTGGAACACCAATAACTGGACGTGTGGTCATTCCTGCAACAGCACCGGCTAAATGAGCCGCTAAACCTGCAGCACATATAAAGACTTTACAGCCACGTTCTTCGGCATCTTTTACGTAAGCTTTAGCAGCATCAGGTGTTCTATGTGCTGAACGAACACGTACTTCATGTTCAATACCAAATGTTTTTAAAACGCTGATGGTTGCTTGCATAACAGGTAGGTCAGAATCTGAACCCATTAAAATTGCAACAAAAGTTGATGACATTTTGTCTCTCCAGAAGTTTAGTTAAATAATTGCGCGTATTATATCTCTTTACGCTTATAGGTGCATTTCTTTTCTGGACAGATTATGACGTTACCACTCGCCATTTTACGCTTCACTAATATCGGCCAATGGCATTGAGGGCAATTTTCAGCAACGGGTGGATAATTAAGGACATACTTGCATTTAGGATATTGTTCACAAGAATAAAATGTTTTGCCATAGCGATTGGTACGCTCAATTAATTCGGCTTGCTTACCCTTTTTCTGGCACTGTGGGCAAGCTACGCCAACGTCTTCTTGACCACTAGTATCTTCAATATGATGGCATTGGGGATAATTGGAACAACCGATAAACATTCCATATCGCCCTTGTTTAACCGCAAGTTCATGTTGGCACTCTGGGCATTCAGTTCCAGCTAAAATTTTATCTTCGACACGTTCGTGTTCGACAACTGGACGAGTGAAATCGCAGGCAGGATAGGAAGCACAACCAAAAAACTTTCCCGACTTACTATTCTTTATAACAATTTCACTGCCACATTCTGGGCACACTTCATACGCTTTTTCTAAAGCATGTTCGTGCTGTGAAAATAAGGGTTTATCAGAATTAGGCATAATGCAATCACTAGAATATTGTTAACGTTATTATGCCACGATTAGCCAAACTTAAGCGAGTTATACGATTGACACTTAATGTAATGGGCCTTCTTGCTCATCAAAAATAAGATCTTCCATTTGCGAGTAAGCATTTTCTTTACCTGGCACGTTAAATAACACCATAAGTACCACCCACTTTAAATCATCAATCGAGAAGAACTTAGTATCTAACTCCATCACGCGGTCAATAACCATTTCTCGTGTGGTAAAATCTAGGACATTCACTTGCTCTAAAAATAAAAGAAACCCTCGACACTCGACATCAAGTAATTGCATTTCATCATCAACATAGACACGTACTGAGCGACGCCCTACTCGCGTTAAATACGGATAAGCATCGGTGTCTTGAAGTGCTGCTAGCTTTTCTAACCAACTTAGCGCTTTATATATTTCGTCTTGATGAAAACCTGCTCGGGTAAGTTCATCCGTTAATGACTCATGATCCACCATGATTTCGGCTTCACTATGTATATAGTTTTCAAAAAGATACATCAGTATATCAAACATAATTAGCCCCTATTTTACTCTTAGGTAACCCCCTGGAACCGTAGCAACCAGACCTTTAAGCTCTAACATTGTTAACCGAGTTAGTACGACATCTATCGGTAATTTGCTTCGTGAAACCACCATATCTACGGGGGTGATCTCATAACCCACACTAGCTAACAATGAATCGTTAAACAAGTGTTGTTTTTGACTTTTTTCTAAGCGTTGTTCTTTCTCTTTGTTTATCGTTAAGTGTAGACCTCTTTGTGGCAGTAGATCTAATTCATCAACTATATCGGCAATATTATCGACAAGTTTAGCACCTTGTTTAATCAGCCAGTGACACCCTTTAGCTTGTGGGTTATTAATGGTACTTGGGATAGCAAACACGTCACGATTTTGTTCCATGGCGCAACGAGCGGTTACCAAAGAGCCACTTTTAATAGTGGCTTCAACCACCAGCACCCCCACACTTAAACCACTAATCAATCTATTTCGTTTGGGGAAATAACCTGGCTTAGGTGGGGTGTTTGGAGGAAATTCACTGATAATAGCACCGTCATTGTCTAGAATGTTTTTTGCTAATAATCTATGTCTTGCTGGATAGACCTGATCTAAACCGGTCGCGACAACCGCGATGGTTTTACCTCCTGCCGATAACGTCCCCTGGTGAGCGGCGCCATCTATACCTAGCGCTAAACCACTCGTGACCACTAATCCAGCATTTGCTAACTGTTGTGCAAATTTAAACGCATTCTCTCGACCATTAATACTGGCATCTCGGCTACCGACCATCGCAATTTGCATTTGGTTTAATAGGCTAATATTTCCTTGGGCAAATAAAACCAATGGCGGATCATAAATTTGCTTTAACTGTGAAGGGTAACGAGAGTCAACAAAAGGAATAATGGCACTAATACATCGTTCAGTGGCGGCAATAATTTCAGAAATTCTTTGCCAATCAGGAGATCTAATCGCCGCTATCTGTTTTTGAGTAAGGTTTAATGATGACAGTTCTTGTGAGGAATGAAAAAGTTGTTCTACTCCAAAGAGTTCAACAAGTCTTAATTTTTTATCGATAGCTAGGCGTGGTATAAGCTTAAGCGCCAGCCAAAAGTGACTCGCGCTTTTCTTTTTATACTCATCACCCTGTTGAGGGATAACAGCTAAATTATACTTTATTGTCACTGTCTTCTCCCTAAGTACAGCGGTTTTACTTGTAAATTAAGATGAATTGCCTGTTGGTTAGTTTTCCACGGGTGAAGTAATAATATCTTGTAATCGAAGCGGTTTACTTGAACGCATAACGAGCGCTAAACTCACTTGCTGATACACTTTAAAAATCATCATTTCGCCAACAACCTCTTCTGGCATTTTATAATCAGAGCTCTCAACATTTGCCATACGATTCCACCGTGAAGCATCTTTGCTATACGTTGGGCCGTTACTTGTTTCAACAACACCTGGGCTGATTCGTTTTACCGAAACAATATCTCCTTGCTCAACGGCATGTTCGGCGCCACGATTAATCATTACGACGTCGAGTTTTCCAAATTCACTTAACCCACTCATACTGTTGATAATTAGTCCACGTAACGACTTAGTCGCTGGCTTTAGACTAAAAAATGACGGGTATTGTTGGTTTTCATTGACGGGCAGAATGAAATCACCGGAACGAATTTCTTCTTTAACGCCATCGACATACAAGGTAGCAGGCACTTTATTGTCAATATCACCGGTGCGTAAGACTTTTCCGGTACCTACAACACTAATGTTGTAGCCTAAAAGTTCTTGTGTTTCAGGGTCATAAATAGGCTTTTCTTTCTGATATATACCATAACCTTTGCCTAACTCTAATTCGCCGTTTACATAGAGATTAAAGCCGTCAATACTAGAGTTATAACCTTCATCACTCCCTAGTATATAAGGGAGCTTTGCAATGTCATCTTCAGATAAAATGCTACTGTAATTAATATAAGGCGCAATCACGTCCAAGGATAAACTTGAAATAGCAGATTGATCTTTTAATTTAACTCGTGCTCGGGGCGACCATTTAAGTTCAGGCTTTCCTCGCACTAACATTGGTTGCCCTTTTTCGTCAAAAACTAAACGAAGCTCGTCACCAGGATAAATTAAATGAGGATTATCAATATCAGGATTCAATCGCCACAACTTTGGCCAGAGCCAAGGCTGCTTGAGAAATATTGCTGAAATATCCCACAAAGTATCCCCCTTTTTAACAAAGTAAGATTTTGGGGCATTTTTATTTAATGTTAACTCATCAGCAGTAACCAATACTGAAAAAGACAAGCAGAGTATTAACAAAAAACTACGTATTAGCATGATAGTTCGCCTATTAAACAGATATATTAAGCTTTTAGCCTAAACCACTATTATTAATTATATTTAATAGCTAAAATTGAAACATAACACTCAATGCGATATTTCGCGAATTATTTGAATATTTATGACTATTTTAAACGTACTTAGATTTCCTGACGAACGCTTGCGCACTAAAGCGTTACCTGTAGAAGATATTAACAGTGATGTACAACAAATAATTGATGACATGTTTGAGACCATGCGAGAAGAGAACGGTGTTGGTTTAGCTGCCACCCAGGTCAATATCCATCAACGTATTGTCGTCATTAATGTTTCAGAAGACGAAGACGAGTCTTATGTCTTGATTAACCCAGAAATAATTAGCCATAGTGATACAACCGAAATCAATGAAGAAGGTTGTTTATCTGTGCCCGGTTGTTACGCAAAAGTTGACCGCTACACAGAAGTTACCGTGAAAGCGCTCGATCGTGAAGGACAAGCATTTACCTTAAATGCAACTGAGTTACTCGCAGTTTGTATACAGCATGAATTAGATCATTTAGATGGTAAGTTATTTGTTGATTATCTATCACCATTAAAACGCCAGCGGATAAAAGCAAAACTAGAAAAAGAAGCTCGTTTAGCCAACAATTAATTATTGTTTTTATTAATATAATTCGGAATAAAACTTTGTCAAAAGCTCTTAAAATTATTTTTGCTGGCACGCCAGACTTTGCTGCACAACATCTGGCGGCGCTAATTAACTCTCATCATGAAGTGGTCGCGGTTTACTGTCCACCCGATAAACGTGCTGGACGTGGTAAAAAGCTAACCGCTTGTGCTACCAAAGAACTCGCTTTATCGCATGGTATTGTTGTTGAGCAACCAGTTAATTTTAAAGACGCTGGCGATCAAGAAAAGCTAGCCAGTTATAATGCTGATATTATGGTTGTTGTCGCTTACGGCTTATTATTGCCAATGGTTATTTTAGAAGCTCCGCGTTTAGGCTGTGTAAATGTACATGGCTCGATATTGCCAAAATGGCGTGGCGCCGCACCTATTCAACGTTCATTAGAGGCCGGTGATAAAGAAACAGGTGTGACGATTATGCAGATGGACAAAGGTTTAGATACTGGAGACATGATAGCTAAAGCAACCTGTGAAATTACTCAACAAGATACTAGCGCCACACTCTATGAAAAATTAGCCGATATCGGCCCTATTGCTTTACTAAGCACGCTTGATTTAATGGCTGAGAACAAGCATAGCGCCGAGCCTCAAGATAATAATTTAGCTAACTATGCGGCCAAACTTGATAAAGATGAAGCAGAATTAGATTGGCAATTACCCGCTGTAGAACTTCATCGTAAAGTTCGTGCTTATATGCCATGGCCAGTTGCACAATTTACCTTTACTGATGAAAAAAATATCGAACATCGTATTCGGATTTGGCAAGCCAGCTATACTGATGAGGCTCATGGTTGCCTGCCTGGCACAATAATTTCGGCAAATAAAAACGGGGTTACTGTTGCTACAACTTCAGGTTCACTGTGCTTAGAGTCATTGCAATTACCCGGTAAAAAGCCAATGCCAGCGCGTGATATTTTAAACGGAAAAGCACTATGGTTTGCTGAAAAAAGCCATATTAATAATTTAACTGCAAACAACATGAGTGAACAATAATGGCGACTAATATTAGAGCCCTAGCGGCAAGGTGTTGTTTTGCTGTTGTTGATAAAGGCAGAAGCCTTAGCGATGAGTTACCCAAAGCTCAAGCAAAAGTAGAAGGGAAAGATAAAGGACTTTTACAAGAACTTTGTTACGGCGTTTTACGGTATTTACCGGCACTTGAATATGACTTACGCCAGCTAATGGATAAGCCATTAAAAGGTAAACAACGGGTTGGCCACTTTCTTATTCTAGTGGGCATATATCAAGTAAAGCATACGCGTATTCCTGACCACGCGGCGGTAAGTGAAACAGTAGCAGCAACAAAACCTTTAAAGTGCGACTTTTTAAGAGGTTTAATTAATGGTGTCTTACGTAATGTTCAACGTAACCTAGCCAAAGACGATGCAGCAGAAATCGCAGCGAAGTTACCTGATCCAATAAAATATTCACACCCAAGCTGGTTTATCAAAAAGGTACAAAACGCTTACCCTGATCAATGGCAAGAAATTCTTAATGCTAATTTAGAGCGACCGCCGATGTGGTTAAGAGTCAATCAACGCCACCATAATGTGACTGAATATTTAGCTTTACTCGAGCAAGCAGAAATCCCTGTAGCACTCGTTGACGATAAATCATCAGCGATTAAACTCATTGCTGCTGTAGATGTTAATAAGCTTCCTGGCTTTATTGATGGTTGGATCTCAGTTCAAGATGGTGCGGCTCAACAAGCCGCGATATTACTCGATACTCAAGCGGGTGACTTTGTACTTGATTGTTGTGCTGCCCCAGGCGGTAAAACTTGCCACATTCTAGAATTAACCCCTGACTTAGCAAAAATGACGGCCATTGATATTGAAGAAAGTCGTTTATTAAGAGTAGAAGAAAACTTATCGCGCCTTAACTTATCAGCCGAGGTAATTACTGCTGATGCTGCTTCACAAGAATGGTGGGATGGACAACTTTTCGACCGTATTTTACTCGACGCCCCCTGCTCGGCTACCGGTGTAATTCGTCGCCACCCCGATATAAAATGGTTGAGAAAAGCAGAAGACATTGAAAAACTGGCAATATTGCAGCAACAAATATTAAAAAACATTTGGTCTTTACTTAAACCTGGCGGTATTTTGCTTTATGCAACCTGTAGTATTTTACCCGAAGAAAATATTCAACAGATAGAAGAGTTCTTATCTGAGAATAACAATGCTAAATTAGTACCAATAACAAATGAAAAAACCGACATAGGCTGGCAAATTTTGCCAAATGAGCAATCAATGGACGGTTTTTATTACGCTAAATTAGAAAAAACAATATAGGCTCTGATGATCTTTCAACCTTGCCGCTTAAAGACTAAAAATGAAAGTTAACTTATGAAAATAATAATAATTGGCGCAGGGCAAGTGGGCGGAACATTAGCTGAAAATCTTGTTGGTGAGCGTAACGATATTACGCTCATTGATACCAATGCAGAAACCTTGCATGAATTACAAGATAAAATGGACTTGCAAGTTGTTATTGGTAATGGCTGTCACCCTGATGTATTAAAGCAAGCGGGTGCAGAGGATGCCGAGTTGGTTATCGCGGTAAGTAGTGATGATGCAACGAATATGCTCGCCTGCCAAATTTGTTATACTTTATTTAACACCGCAAATAAAATAGCCCGAATTCGTTCATCACAAATATTGCGCTACCAAAAAGAACTCTTTCAATCAAAAAACATACCCGTAGACCATGTTATTGCTCCAGAACAATTAGTTACTCGTGATATTGCGCGTTTAATTGATTACCCTGGCGCACTACAAGTCTTAGAGTTTGCCCAAGGAAAAGTCAGTTTAGTTGCCGTAAAAGCTTATTACGGGGGGTTATTGGTTGGTCATGCCCTGTCAACTTTGCGCGAGCATATTCCTAATGTTGACACACGAGTAGCGGCTATTTATCGTAACGGAAAACCTATCCGTCCGCTGGGTACTACCGTTATTGAAGCAGATGATGAAGTGTTTTTTATTGCTGCCACTATCCATATTCGTGCGGTAATGAATGAACTGCAAAAACTTGAAGCCTCATATAAAAGAATTATGATCGCTGGCGGTGGTAATATAGGCGCCGGCTTAGCTAAAATCTTAGAAAAAAATCATCAAGTTAAACTTATTGAACGTTCACCAAAGCGTGCGGAATACTTAGCCTCTGAGCTCAATGATACCTTAGTTTTTATTGGTGATTCTTCCGACCAAGAACTGTTACTCGAAGAACATATTGATCAATTCGATGTGTTTATTGCGGTCACCAACGACGATGAAGCAAATATCATGTCATCTTTGTTAGCAAAACGCTTAGGTGTACGTAAAGCGATGGTGCTAATTCAGCGAAGTGCTTATATAGATTTAGTACATGGCAGCGATATCGATATTGCCGTATCACCGCAACACGCTACTATCTCGGCATTATTGACACATGTACGCCGTGGTAGTATTGATAACGTATATAGCTTACGTGGTGGTGCTGCAGAAGCGATTGAAATTATTGCTAAAGGTGATGAAAAATCTTCAAAAGTAGTCGGCAAAACCATCCAAGCAATAAAGTTGCCGCCGGGGACCACCATTGGCGCCATTGTTAGACAGGATGAAGTGTTAATTGCTCACTCTGACACTAAGATAATGTCAGAAGATCATGTTATTCTTTTCTTAGTCAATAAACGTTATATTTATGATGTAGAGAAACTTTTCCATGTTGACGCGCTAACATTTTATTAAGATAAAAAATGAATATCGAGACATAAAAAACCCCAGATTTATCTGGGGTTTTTTATTTCTATTATTACACTATACCCTACATCTAAGAGCGCCAGAAACCTGGAGTAAAGAGTACTAATAAAGTAAATATTTCTAATCGCCCAAAGAGCATAGCAACAATTAATACCCATTTACTGAAATCGGTGATCTCTGCAAAATTTGCGGCTACAGCACCTAAGCCTGGACCTAAGTTATTCAGACAAGCAGCCACTGCTGTAAAAGCCGTAATGTCGTCCATACCTGTGGCAAGCAGTAACAACATACAAATAATAAATACCGCAGCATAAGCTGAGAAAAAGCCCCATATCGCTTCAACAACACGATCAGGTAAAGCTTTACGACCTAATTTTATCGTAAAAACGGCTTTAGGATGTACTAAACGGTTTAATTCTCGTAAGCCTTGTAGATATAAAAGTACCACTCGTACAACTTTCATTCCGCCACCTGTACTCCCCGCACAGCCACCAATAAAACTAGCAAAAATTAAGAGTATTGGCAGTAATGTCGGCCAATCGGCAAAGCTGGTTGTTGCAAAGCCGGCGGTGGTACTAATAGAGACTGACTGGAATAAGGCTTGGTCGAATGCTTCAAAACCATCTTCGTAAGTGCCTGTTGCTAACAGCACAATTAAACAAATGAGTGTTAAGACAAATTGGATAGCAATAAAGACTTTAAATTCTGGATCGAAGAAGTAATTTTTTAAGGAGCGACTGTGCAATACAGCAAAATGCAGCGCAAAATTTACCCCTGCGATCAGCAAGAAAAACACACAAACAAAATTTATCGCGGGGCTATTAAAATAGCCGATACTGTCGGTATGTGTAGAGTAACCCCCTATAGCAATTGTTGAGAAAGCATGACAAATAGCATCAAAGATAGACATGCCTGCTCCCCAATAGCTAATCGCACAGGCAATAGTTAAAAATAAATATATATACCATAAATGTTTTGCTGTATCGGCAATGCGCGGCGTCATTTTTGAATCTTTAACCGGCCCCGGTGTTTCAGCACGGTAAAGCTGCATACCACCAATACCTAACATAGGTAAAACGGCAACCGCTAAAACTATAATACCCATACCGCCAAGCCACTGTAATTGCTGGCGATACCAAAGTACTGCATGCGGTAAACCATCAATCTCTTTTAAGATGGTCGCCCCAGTTGTTGTTAAGCCAGAAAATGATTCAAAAAAAGCATCTGCAACAGATAAATTAGGCTTGTCTAAGAGCAAAAGCGGCACCGCAGAGAAACTCGCCAGTACTACCCAGAATAAAACAACAATTAAAAAGCCTTCACGTGCGCGCAAGTCACTTTTTTCATTTTTAAACGGATACCAAGCAAGTAAACCTGCAAATAAGCAAAACAGAAATGCAGTCAGAAAGGAGACACCACCACCATCACGGTATAATAGTGCAATTAAAGCAGGCGGTAACATGGTTACACTCAACAGAGCAACCAGTAAGCCAAGAATTCGAATGATATTTTTTATTTGCACGAGTTAATTTTTATTATTCAGTAAAGTCATCGACCACATGTTTTTTGATGATAAAGCATAAAGATAAACACTGCGACTTTAAATCACCTATTTCGTCTTTAATTTATTCAGCTGACACGTTTATTATAAGATTCACGTTCCATATCGACTATTTCGACGCTAATTGAAATTGATTTAATAGCAAAGGAATTTAGATGACTTAACACGAGTTTAGATAGCTCTTGCCTTTGTTCTAAATTGCGACCTGACAGGATTTTGCAACAAACATGAATAAACCTTTGTTGATTATTGCTAGTTTGACTTTCATTTCCCACAGTAAAATATGTAAAGGGTGTTGCTCTTACTTTAATATCAGTCGGAGAAAATAATAAAGACTTAACTGCTCCTGCAAAAACGGCAGACATAATTTCTTTCATATCTAGTTCTTGAGCCAGTTCTTGTGAATATTCGATAATACAATGTGGCATGAAGGTATCCTTTTTTATCTGATATTATCTTATATTACGGGTCAGTAGACCTAAGGGTTAATAACCCGGCAGAAAGCGTTTGTAATTGTTGCTTAACTTTTGTTAGTTGTTCTTCAGGTAACGCTATAATTAATTCTACTTGAGCGGCAAAGTCTTGTTGAATAATTTCACCCTTAGCTTGTTCAACAAAATACAAGACATCGTTTATCTGTCCGTAATCGCACGTTAATTGCTTTTCTACCATAGGAACTTTTGTACTTGTTTCTACTAACAATAATGCTTGACGAACACTGCCACCATAAGCCCGTTGTAACCCACCCGTACCGAGCTTAGTACCGCCAAAATAACGAACAACTATTGCACATAACTCACCAACATCACCTCCTTGTAAAACAGCTAACATCGGTCGTCCTGCTGTACCCGAAGGTTCACCATCATCAGAAGAGCCATAACCTTGGCTATCATCTGGTTTTCCTGTGAGAAATGCATAGCAATGATGGCTTGCTTGAGGATGTAATTTTCGACACTTAATTAATAGTTCTTTAGCATCTTCGTGGCTTGTACATGGGGAAATAAAACAAATAAAACGACTACGGCTAACGATTGTTTCATCAACAATACTGTTAGCCGCTACTTTGTAAGGTTTGTTCATAAAATATAAAGTCGTAAATATAGTCTTAAGGGTTATTTCAACTCTAATTCACGGGTCATATTTTCGTTATGCAATTGATGAACAATAATATTATCTTCAATACGAATGCCACCAAATGGACGCATAGCCTCTATTTTTTCCCAATTTATCATTTTGCCATTTTTTGAAGCTTTAAGATCGGCCAATAATGATTCAATAAAATATAAGCCTGGTTCAATGGTAAATACTTGATTACTTTCAATAATACGTGAAGTACGTAAAAAAGGATGTTGTTCTGGTGTATTAGCATGAGTACCGCGTTCATCGGCCATAAAGCCGCCAACATCATGAGTTTGTAAGCCTAAATGATGACCTAAACCATGCGGAAAGAAGGTTGAAATAATACCCGTTTCAACTGCTGTATCAACATCAACATTAATAAAGCCGAATTCATGTAAGACATTACCAATATCACGATAGGTTTCAATATGTAAATCGACATAGCTTTTCCCGGGTTTTAAGCCATCAACAGCATTGAGCATCAATTTGTTCATGCGGGCAATCAATTCAGCAAACTTATCTCGTTTAAATGAATAAGTACGTGTTATATCAGAGGCATAACCATTAAAGCTTGCGCCTGCATCAATTAAAAATGAACGATGTGCTTGCGGTACACCACGGTCTAAAGCGGTGTAATGTAAAATTGAGGTATTCGTGTTCAGTGCAACAATATTGCCATAAGGTGTTTCGTCACCGGTATGATTGGTTGCTTTTAAATAGGCTTGCTGAATATCAAACTCTGACGAGCCTTGCAAGAAAGCGCTTTTTGCCGCTTTATGACCAGTAACAGCAATCGCGTTCGACTTACGTAAACACTCTTGTTCATATTGCGTTTTATAAGCGCGATGATAATGTATGTAATTGAGTAAAGGCTCAGGGTTTATATTTTTAAATCCTAGCGCTTTTGCTACTTCGATATGTTCGCCTATGTAGGCAAAATCGGTTTTATCATAGGGTAGCAATTTCTCAACATCAGTCGCTTTGGTCAGCACTTTAACATCAAAAAAATCATTCCAATAGTCATTAGCTAAAGGTGTAATTTTATGCCAAAAATCAACAGGTTGGTAATAGATAAGTGTTGGTTTATCTTCACCATTAATAATCAACCAGCAATTGGGAATATTCACTAATGGTAACCAAGCTTTAAAATGAGGATTCACTTTAAAGGGGTAACCATAATCATCGAGAAATACTTTAATTTCTTGACCAGAATGAATCACTAAACCTTGTAGATTCTCACGTTTTAAAACAGACTTCGACCGTTGCTGAAGTTCGCTAATATGGGCTGGGTAAAGTGTTGCTAATTTGATCATTGATCGCGCCTCTGAAAATTTTCCAATATCATATCATACTCTTCTAACGTTTGAATTTACTGAGCAATACTCATCGTAAATATCTGATCAAAGAGTGATACATCCTGCCCTACTTTTATTTGATATATTTCTTGATATGCCATAACACTTTTCACATACTCACGTGTTTCTTTATAAGGAATCGTCTCTATCCAAATATCGGCTGGCATAGGCTCCAAGCCTTTTAACCAACTCCGAACACGATACGGACCGGCATTATAAGCTGCTGTAGCAAGCACTTGATTACCATCATGTCGGTCAAGTAAACGCTTTAAATACTTTGTACCTAGCTTTATATTGTCTTTCGCATTCATTAAACGCTTGTTAGTCACTTGACGCTTCTGTAAATGTTTAGCTGTTGCGGGCATAACTTGCATTAACCCCTTTGCGCCTGCGGGTGAGTTAGCATCGGCCATAAATGAGCTCTCTCTGCGCGCTATTGCAAATGCCCAGGCAGGGTTTATTTTGTAAATTCCGGATGAATGCGTTATTTCATCAGCAAATGCTAATGGAAAACGTAAATCAACATCATTCAAATAACCCACTTTAGATAAGGTAAAAATGGCGCGATCAAACCACTGTGCTTCATAAGCTATTCTTGATGCGGCCAATTTTTCTCGATCACTTAACTGCGATAACCAATAATTCCATTCAAGCCGAGCTTGATGAAAACGTCCAATATGGAAGAATTCAAAAGCCCGCTTTGCTGCTGGGTTTTTCAATAAGTCGACTTTTTCAGCATCAGTAATCGCTAATGGATAATTTTGTAGGTTAACACTTTGCTTTATAGCACTTGCGGCAAGGAACCCATAGTAATGACGTTTATTCGCTAGTTCACTTAATACTTCATGCCCTAGTGCTGTTTCTCCAGTTTCAAGTAGGCTACGTCCATACCAGTAGCGCCATTGATTTTTCTGGTGTAATGTTTCAGGTAGTGCCCTTAAATCAGCTTTAATCGCTGGCCAATCTTGAGCTCTAAGTAGATCAGCCATTCTCCATTGCACAATGTTTGTCGACTGCAGTTTCTCATCCACTTTAGCTAGCCATGTCGCTGAGCTTTTATGGTTTTTACTGGCTAACGCAATAGCGAATTTTAAAACAATTTGCTGTTGTTGTGCTTCTGAAAAAGGTAATACTTCGATAGCCTTACTATATGTCTTTAACGCTTTTTCAGAGTCACGCCAAATTAAACGTTTTAAACCATAAGCGGCAATAGAGGCTTCTTTAACAGATTTCTGTGGAAAGCGTTTCATATTGCTAATGTAGGCAGGATCACGTCGCACTTTATGCCATAAGCTGCCTAAATACTGATCTTTTTTTGGTAGTAGTTGAGTCAAATAAGGGATTAAGGTGTGTTTACCTCCATCTGCAGCCAGAGCTATACGTTGCCATATACGTTCATCGGTTCTATAACCTGCTTTTTGCCAAAGCGTAAAAAGTGGATCACACACTTTCGGCTGAGACTTTCCTACCACCCATAGTTTAGTGACTTCAGGTAAAATTTTTGACTCCGCCACGCCTGATTGTAATTGATAACGATAATACTGACAGGTTAATTCCACATCAGAGGTCGGCTTAAAGAAGTCCTGAAATAATAATGCGTTGTCTTGTTTAGCTAAATAGTTCAGCCATTTTTTACGCAGTGGCCAGTCGAGTGGTGATCCGCGATATGTTTCAAGGAACTGACTAATTTCACCTGTATATGACATATTCATACCATGCATTAATCGTTGCTGATCTAAGTAAGGCTGCAATGGGTAATAGTGTAACTGCTGATACAAGGTTTGATAATGCAATGAATTGGGTTGCCAGACGTACTTTTCTGCTTCTTGAAATGCATCACGAATACTGGTTTGACTTATTGATGTTGTTGCACTAATTGTACTTGAGAGGAAAAGTGAGAATATTATTAACACTGACGATGTTAAACGAAACATAGCGTTACCTTAATTATAAGAAAATTTACTTCCCTTGGCCGTTAATTGACCCGTTCTACCTAAATATATTTCTGTTTACATCTGTAACTCTACCCTTAACAGACTAGTTAGCAGTTACCCTTAATTTTTCATGCATAGCCCAACAAAGCAAGTGAAATTAGCATTCTGTAATGCTTGATACTTATCATCAATAAATTAGCTTTTAAAGTCGTTACAAGGTAATGATAATTTAGTTTTTATAAATAAAATTTAGTCTTGATACCCTGCTTTCATTTTTTTTGCTAACATTGCCTTATTAATTATCTCCTTTGTATATCACCATGAATAATAACCCTGAAGATGTTTTCAAAAATCCCGACCATTTATTAGATGCTGTTGGGTTACGTTGCCCAGAGCCCGTCATGATGGTAAGGAAATCGATTCGAAAAATTTCCGCTCAAGAAACTTTATTAATAACGGCAGACGACCCTTCCACAACTAGAGATATACCCAGTTTTTGTCGTTTTATGGATCATGAACTTATCGCCGAACAAACTCATGAAAAACCTTTCCTTTATTTGATCAAAAAAGGGAAAGCTTAACACTTTCCCTTTTTAAATATTCAGCACTAATAAGTAAGTGTCGATACGACTAACGCTTACCTATTGTAAAAGTGCAACATCAGCAATGGCAAAGAAACTATTCCTAATTTCATTTAATAGCGTTAAACGATTAGTTTTTATCGCTTCATCGTCAGCCATCACCATAACATTATCAAAAAAGTTGTCTATCGGTGCTTTTAAACAAGCAAGCTCTGTTAATGCCGCCTGGTAATCTTTTGCCAACATCATCGGTGCAATCGTAGCTTTCACTTCATTAAATGCTTCAGCTAACGCTTTTTCTTGTGTTTCAGTGGCTAAATCAGCTTTAAACGTTGGGTAAAGTTCACCGCTAAATTTAGCTAAAATATTACCAACACGTTTATTAGCGGCAGCTAGTGTTGCGGCTTGTTCCAATGATTTAAAGTGACTTACCGCTTTAATACGTTTTTCAAAGTCTAAAGGTTCAGTTGGCGCATTGGCTAATACTGCTTGAATAACGTCAACTGATATACCTTGCTCTTGGTAATAGGCTCTAAATCTACCCAAAACAAAATCAACAACTTGGACATTAACGTTTTCATTTGAAAGTTTTTCACCGTATAAACTAACACTCTCTTCAATTAAGGTATTGATATCTAATGGTAATTTTTTCTCGATGATAATTCGAATCAAACCAATTGCCGCACGACGTAACGCAAAAGGGTCTTTATCACCTTTAGGAGCTTGGTTAATACCAAAAATACCCACTAAGCTGTCAATTTTATCTGCAATAGCGACTGCACAACCAATATTACCTTCAGGTAAGGCATCACCAGCATAGCGAGGTCTATATTGATCTTCTAAGGCTTGAGCAACTTCAGGTGCTTCGCCATCATTCTCAGCGTAATATTTACCCATAGTACCTTGTACTTGAGGAAACTCTAAAACCATATCAGACATCAAATCAGTTTTACTGAGTAAACCTGCTCGTTTTGCTTGTTCCGTGTTCTCGCCTATTTGTCCGGCAATAACTGCGCTTAATGAAGCAATACGTTCAGATTTCTCTTTTAATGTTCCTAACTGTTTCTGAAATAATACCGATGATAAACTTTCTAAACGTGACGCTAACGTTTTGCTCTTATCCGTTTTAAAGAAAAACTCCGCATCTGCCAAGCGTGGACGAATGACTTTTTCATTGCCCTTAATCACTTGAATAGGGTCTTTACTTTCAATGTTGGTTACAAAAATAAACTTATTTAATAACTGACCATTTTTATCATTTACCGGAAAGTATTTTTGGTGATCTTTCATTGAATAAATAAGTGGTTCAGCGGGAACATCTAAAAAGGCTTTGTCAAAACTACCAATTAATATTACCGGCCATTCAACTAAACCAGTAACTTCTTCCAATAACTCATCGTCAATTAATGCAACACCATCTAATTGCTGAGCGGCTTTATTAATTTCTGACAAAATTAATGCTTGGCGCTCTTGGTAATTAACTTGAACGAATGCCGACGTTAATTTGTCTTCGTATTCATTTGCATGCGCTAAAGTAACGAAACCTTCATGATGAAAACGATGTCCCGTGACAACATTACTTGAACTTACTTCTAAAGTTTCACCGGCAATGATTTCTGCGCCAAACATTATGGTCAAGGTATGGACTGGGCGAATAAATTGAGTACGAGTACTGCCCCAACGCATAGGTTTAGGAACAGGTAGTTTACTTACCGCAATATTGACCATAGCAGGAATTAACTCTGCTATGGTTTTTCCTGTTTGTGTCGCACGATGTAATAACCATTCACCTTTGTCAGTCTTTAAGCGCTGAGCTTCTTCAACACTAATACCATTGGAACGTGCCCAACCTTGCGCGGCTTTGCTAGGATTTCCTTCAGCATCAAATGCTACATCAATGGCTGGACCCCGTTTTTCAATTTCTTTATCGGCCTGTTTTTCAACTAACTGACTGACCTTTACCGCTAAACGACGTGGTGTAGCAAACCATTGAATATCTTCGTAAGTTAAACCTGCGCTATCTAGTTGATCTTTTATTTGCTGATAAAATGTAACGGCAAGATTTTTTAATGACTTCGGTGGTAATTCTTCAGTACCTAGCTCTATTAGTAGTGTTTCTGTGTTCATTATGATTTCCCACCAGCAGTATTATTATTTTTACAAAGAGGAAAACCTAATTCTTCACGCTTATCGTAATAAGCCTGTGCACAAGCTTTTGATAATGTTCTGACTCTTAGTATATAACGTTGGCGTTCGGTCACTGAAATAGCGTGACGAGCGTCTAATAGGTTAAAGGCGTGTGAGGCTTTCATAACTTGCTCGTAAGCGGGTAATGCTA
Source organism: Colwellia sp. BRX8-5 (assembly GCF_014077325.1). Lineage (NCBI taxonomy): Bacteria > Pseudomonadati > Pseudomonadota > Gammaproteobacteria > Alteromonadales > Colwelliaceae > Colwellia > Colwellia sp. BRX8-5. Next base: position 51,444 of record NZ_JACGVR010000020.1, on the reverse strand, counting down.
AACCTGCTGCAATTAACTTCTGGCTATCTTTTTCACATTGATCAAAAGTATTAAACAAAGCATCGACATCTGCATGTTCAAAATTATACGTTGACTGCTCAACCTCATTTTGATGAAAAACATCACCATAAAGTACAGTACCCATAGGACCATCAGCCCATACTAGGTCATAGATACTATCAACATTTTGGATATACATGGCTAAGCGTTCTAAGCCATAGGTTATCTCACCTGTGACTGGCGTACACTCTAAGCCACCTACTTGTTGGAAGTAAGTAAATTGTGATACTTCCATACCGTTTAACCAAATCTCCCATCCTAATCCCCACGCGCCTAGCGTTGGTGATTCCCAGTTGTCTTCAACAAAGCGGATATCATGAACTAAAGGATCAATGCCCAGTTCTTTTAAAGAATTTAAGTATAATTCTTGAATATTTTTCGGCGAAGGTTTTAACATGACTTGGAATTGATAGTAATGTTGTAAACGATTAGGGTTTTCACCATAACGGCCATCAGTTGGACGGCGACAAGGTTGAACATAAGCACTGCTCATTGGCTCAGGACCAATAGAACGTAAAAATGTCATTGGGTGAAAAGTACCAGCGCCTACTTCAAGATCAAGCGGTTGTACGATGACACAACCTTGGCGTGACCAGTAGTCTTGCAACTGAAAGATTAATCCTTGAAATGTTTTTATATTGAACGTACTCATAATTTTCCGATTCATTATTCGTGTGAGTTTTACCGATAACGGCTAATGATATTAAGTATACCGATTGCATTATTATTAACCTAGTAACAAGTTAACAAACTTTGAGTTTTTACTCAGTAATCAATTTACTTTAGCTATTACCGTATTGCAGAATGTTAAAATGCCCAGATTTGATGTCCGGGCATTTATAATTTTAAAATAACGCGCTTAACTATATATCTAAGTTAGCTACATTTAACGCATTCGCTTCAATGAAGTTTCTACGTGGTTCAACATGATCACCCATTAATGTAGTGAACAATAAATCCGCGGCAATAGCATCTTCAATGGTAACTTGTAACATACGACGAGTTTCAGGATCCATGGTGGTTTCCCATAACTGGCTTGGGTTCATTTCACCCAATCCTTTATAACGTTGTATATACTGACCACGTTTTGATTCAGCCATTAACCATGTTAGTGCGTCTTCAAAGGTAGTAACCGTTTTAATTTTTTCACCACGTTTAACATAACCACCTTCTTCAATGAGACCATTGATAGCAGTATTTAAACCAAAAATAGTTTCAAATTCTTTTGAATGAATGAATTCATAACCACAATCATAAATATGATCAATACCATGTTGGCGAACGTTAAAACTTGGATAGTAGATATTTCTTTCTTGGTCATGCTTAATATCTGCAGAATAGATAGAACCATTACCATCTTGTTCGTCTAATTGTGCGACTAAGTCACCAACCCATGCTTCTACTAACGCTTTATCATGAAAATCAGTTTTAACAATTTCTCTGCTGTAGATCATTTTTTCTAATATATCAGCAGGTATTTGACGTGAAACACGCTTAATAATGTCATGCGTTTTACGATACTGTTTCACTAACTGTTCTAAAGCTAAGCCTGAAATAGCTGGTGCTGATTCATTAACATAAATCTCGGCACTATCTAGAGCTAACGTTGTTAAGTACTCTGTTAAACCGTCATCATCTTTAATGTAACGCTCTTGCTTACCTTTTTTCACTTTATAAAGTGGTGGTTGAGCAATAAAGATATGACCACGTTCCATTATTTCTGGCATTTGACGATAGAAAAACGTCAGTAATAATGTACGTATGTGAGAACCATCGACATCGGCATCGGTCATAATGATGATACTGTGATAACGAAGTTTTTCTGGATTATATTCATCACGACCAATACCACAACCTAAGGCGGTGATTAATGTTCCAACTTCTTGTGATGAAATCATTTTATCAAAACGTGCTTTCTCAACGTTAAGAATTTTACCTTTCAACGGTAATATTGCTTGGTTTCTACGATTTCGCCCCTGCTTGGCAGAGCCGCCAGCAGAGTCTCCTTCGACAATATATAGTTCAGAAAGAGCAGGATCTTTTTCCTGACAATCAGCTAATTTACCCGGTAAGCCAGCAATATCTAATGCACCTTTACGGCGCGTCATTTCACGGGCTTTACGAGCAGCTTCTCGCGCTCTAGCTGCATCAACAATCTTCATGATAATAGTACGAGCAACAGAAGGTTTTTCTAAAAGGTATTCACCAAGTTTTTCGCCCATCGCTTGTTCAACAGCTGTTTTTACTTCTGAAGATACCAATTTATCTTTGGTCTGCGATGAGAACTTAGGATCAGGAACTTTAACCGATATTACCGCGGTTAATCCTTCACGAGCGTCATCACCCGAAGCACTTGTTTCTGTGCTACCACCTTTCTTCGTTTTATTAAGGCCTTCTTTAACCATGTAACTATTTAGTGTACGTGTTAAAGCAGTACGGAAACCGCTTAAGTGAGTACCACCATCACGTTGAGGAATATTGTTAGTAAAACAATGAATACTTTCTTGGAAACCATCATTCCATTGCATAGCAACTTCAACAATAATGCCGTCTTCACGCGCTAAATCAAAATAGAATATTTCTTCATTGACGGGTGTTTTATTGGTATTAAGGTAATCGACGAAAGCTTGAATACCACCATCAAATTTAAAATGGTCTTCTTTGCCTTTTTCACGTTCATCAATTAAACGAATTGAAATACCAGAGTTTAAGAAAGATAACTCACGGATACGTTTAACTAATAAGTCATAGTGAAATAAAATATCTGTGAAGGTATTTTCACTTGGCCAAAAACGTACTTCAGTACCTGTTTTATCACTAACACCAACTTCAGCTAAAGGAGCTTCAGCAACACCTTCGTGATATATCTGCTCAAATAATTTACCTGCTCGGCGAATATTCAGTTTTAGCTTACTACTTAAAGCATTTACTACAGAAATACCAACACCATGAAGACCACCTGAAACTTTATAGCCAGAGTCTTCACCACCGAATTTACCACCAGCATGAAGTACTGTCATGATAACTTCAGCAGCAGAAATACCTTCTTCAGGGTGAATGTCAGTTGGAATACCACGACCATCATCTCTAACCGATACAGAGCCGTCTATGTGTATTTTAACAACAATTTCAGTACAATGACCTGCTAAGGCTTCATCGATAGAATTATCTAAAACTTCAAATACCATATGATGCAAGCCACTGCCATCATCCGTGTCACCAATGTACATTCCTGGTCTTTTACGTACAGCATCAAGTCCTTTTAGAACTTTGATACTGTCTGAGCCGTATTCATTTTCTACTGTCATAGCGTATAGCCTATTTACCTATTGCTGAGATTTGTCCATGTTTCACGTGAAACATCTTATAATTATTATCAGTAGGAACCAAGGGTTCTACTGCGATTTTATCAATTGCCGTGATGATAACTTGGCAGTCTAATTTATTTATCGCGTTGTTTAATAAGGTTCTAGAATTTAAATCTAGTTCCGCACCAACATCGTCAATTAATAAAATTGGTTTTACTCGCTTAACTTTTTCTATTAACTTAGCTTGCGCAAAAGTTAACGCCAGTAAAAACAACTTTTGTTGGCCACGTGATAACTGATTGTCGATCACCACATTACCCGTTAAAAATTTCACATCAAACTTTTGTGCACCGTATAAACTAAAGCCTGCTTTTTTTTCTCTCTCTCTATTTTGTAATAACACATCACTCAATGTTTTTTTGCTATTCCAACCTTGGCTATAAGATATCGATATACCTTCAGCTAAACTAGGCAACATCAACTCTAACCAAGGTTGAAGCTCTAAAGAAAGCTCCTTAATATATTCGTCACGTAATTTTGCAACCCTTACCGATGCCTCGCAGAATACTTGGCTCCAATAATCTAAGGTATCAACATCAGACCTATTACGTAAACAAGCATTTCTTTGTTTTAGTATTCTTGAAAATTCTTTCCAACAATCTGAAAATGAATGTTTCACGTGAAACAATCCTAAATCAATGAAACGTCTTCTTTGTTTCGGTCCACCAAAAAATAATTTAAAACTTTCTGGTGTAATAACTTGTACCGCAATATTTATTGCTAATTGAGAAAGCTGTCTATGCTTTTCACCAGCAATTTTAATTTCTGTTAAGCCGGTAGCAAAATCTTTGGCAACACCTAACTGTAATCCTTTATCGTCTTTAGCACTAACAATGAATTTACTTTTATTGTGAGTGACTAAATTTTCAACTTGCGACGTTCTAAAAGACTTACCATGACCCAAGTAAAAAATAGCTTCAAGTAAACTGCTTTTACCACTGCCGTTATCACCGATAATAAAATTTATATTATCGTTTAATTCAATGGTATCTGCTGCTAAATTTCTAAAATCATAAGCGGTAAGTTTTTCTATACTCATTAAAGTCGCATTGGCATAACAACATAAATAGCTTCGTTACTTTCAGCACCTTCGATAACTACACTACTATTTGCATCGGCTAAAGTAAATTTAACCTCAGGCTCTTTTATTGCGTTTAGAACATCTAGAACATAATTTACGTTGAAACCTATTTCAACTTCCTCGTAAGGAAAATCAATTTCTAATATTTCTTCTGCTTGTTCTTGTTCAGGATTATTAGCGGTAATTTTTAATTCGTGTTTAGAAAAATTAAGACGGACACCTTTAAACTTATCATTAGATAATATCGAAGCGCGGGATAATAGTTGTCGTAAATTTTCTTTACTGGTGTTGAGTACTTTATCACCATTGCGTGGTAAAACACGACGATAGTCAGGAAAACGACCATCAACTAATTTACTGGTAAATGAAAAGCCACTATCAATAATACGAATATGATTTGAGCCTAAAAAGACTTGAACGTTTTCTTCGACTGGGTCAAGTAAACGAATAATTTCTAAGATACCTTTACGAGGCACAATAACTTGTCTAGACGGCAGTGTTAATTCATTAGACGAAATTTTACATATCGCTAAACGGTGACCGTCAGTAGCTACAGAGCGAATTTCGTTACCTTCTGTCTCTATAGACATACCGTTAAGGTAGTACCTAACATCTTGATTTGCCATAGAAAAATGAGTACTTTCTATTAATCGAAGCAAGTCAGATTTAAATATTTGAAATTCAACATCACCTTTCCACTCTTCTATATTAGGAAAGTCAGCAGCAGGTAGCGTTGCTAAAGAATATTTACTTCTACCGGTACTGATAATGATTGCTTCATTATTCGATTCAAAAGATAACATTGAATCTTCGGGTAAACTTTTACAGATATCGAGAAGCTTGCGGGCGGGAATAGTAATTTTTCCATCCTCACCTTGGTTATCTATTTGCGTACTAGATACCATTTCAAGTTCTAAATCAGTGGCTGTTAACGTAAGTGACTGCCCACTTATATCTAAAAGAATATTACCAAGGATAGGTAATGTACTTTTACGTTCTACGGCACCAGAAACCAATAAAAGTGGTTTCAGTAATAATTCCCTATTTAATGAAAACTTCATTTATCTACCTATCTTTTTATGTACTTATTATTATAACGAAAGCTATGACGAAAGTGTTCTAGTTAAATTAGAATAATCTTCCTTAATGTCATGCGACTCTTCGCGTAACGCTTTAACTTTTCGACATGCATGGAGAACAGTCGTATGATCTCGCCCACCGTAGGCATCACCTATCTCAGGTAAACTATGATTAGTTAACTCTTTAGATAATGCCATTGCAATTTGTCTAGGTCTAGCAACAGATCTATTTCTACGTTTTGAAAGTAGATCGGCCACTTTAATTTTATAATATTCTGCAACAGTTCGTTGGATATTATCGATAGTAACTAACTTGTCTTGTAAGGCAAGCAAATCTCGTAATGCTTCGCGGACAAAATCAATAGTAATTGGCCGGCCGGTAAAATTAGCATTAGCAATAACGCGATTCAATGCGCCTTCTAATTCACGAACATTAGAACGTAAACGCTTAGCTATAAAAAACGCAACTTCATCAGCCAAATTAATATGACTTTCTTGTGCTTTACGCTTAAGAATGGCGACACGTGTTTCTAGTTCGGGTGGTTCTATTGCTATCGTTAATCCCCAACCGAAGCGAGATTTAAGTCTGTCTTCAACATCGACTTCTTTAGGATAACGGTCACTAGTTAAAATAATTTGTTGATTGCCTTCAAGTAAGGCATTAAAAGTGTGAAAAAATTCTTCTTGGGTACGATCTTTACCGGCAAAGAATTGAATATCATCTATCAGTAATGCATCGACACTACGGTAGTAATGCTTAAATTTTTCCATCGCATTATTTTGTAACGCACGCACCATATCTTGAACAAAACGTTCAGAGTGCATATAGGCGATCTTTGCATTAGGTTTATTCAGTAAAATACCATTACCAACAGCGTGTAATAAATGGGTTTTACCTAACCCTGTACCGCCATAAATAAATAAAGGGTTATAAGCAGAACCAGGATTATCAGCAACTTGAGAAGCGGCAGCACGTGCTAATTGGTTAGACTTACCTTCAACGAAATTGTCAAAGGTATATTTAACTCTAACATTAGTCGTTTTAGGTAAATTACTTTGTGGCTCTTCTCGTTTTTTATTCGAGGTAACAAGTTGAGGAATAGTATTAATAATATTCTGAGAGCTACTTTGGTTTGGAATACTGCCAACATCAAACCTGAGTAAAGGAGGATTTGTACTTTCTTGCAAAGTGACCAATTCATTTATACGACTTACATACTTATCTCGAACCCAATCAAGCACAAAACGATTAGGCGCATATAAAGTCATGATATTATCGGCAACAACACACTGTAATGGACGTATCCACATACTAAATTGCTGTGCAGGCAATTCTTCTTGTAGAACTGAAAGGCATCGCTGCCAAAGTGAATGATCCAACCAAATGCTCCTGAAATTACGCTATCTTTTGTTAAATCATCTTTTAACTAATATGACAAATAAAACAAAAGTCGGTAAATATGGTATTTTGTAATGTGTCTATTATCACCATAGTTATCCACAACATCAATATTGACTTTTAAATAGTTGCCCTTTTAGAGAAAATAAATAAAAAAAACCACACATAAGCAATTAAAACGGTCTTCTTAGACTAATTTACTGCTAAAATATCGTTTACATATTATTTAGCTATTAGTGGCAATTGCTTATATTATTATGGAAATTATTTGATCAAATGTTATAAAACTGTGGATATAAATAATTAACCTAAAGATCTATTAGGATCTTTTTAAAATAGATTACTATAAGCATTGACAACACCTGCTACAAACTATAAAATTCGGCCTCTTTTTTTAGAACCAGTGTGCTCAATACGGCTGTTTGCCAGGGCAACAACAACAGACGGATGAGCGTAATGAAAAGAACATTTCAACCTAGTGTATTAAAGCGTAAACGCAACCACGGTTTCCGTGCACGTATGGCTACAAAAAACGGTCGTGCAGTAATTTCACGTCGTCGTGCGAAAGGCCGTAAAAGCCTTAGCGCATAATCTCTTCTTTAATCTTTAATTAAGAGATATTTTAACCATCATGGTTAATTATGAATTTAATCGGGAGTCACGCTTGTTGACTCCCGGTCACTTTCAATCTGTATTTTCTAAACCTCTTCGTTTCGGCTCTAGCCACATAACCATTCTTGTTAGTCCAAATATTGATGAACGTAATCGTTTAGGCTTAGCTATTGCTAAAAAACGCGTTAAATTAGCTGTTCAGCGAAATCGTATTAAACGTCAAATCAGAGAAAGCTTTCGACTCAATCAGCACGACTTACCTAACATCGATATGGTTGTAATGGTAAAGTCTGGTACTGATCAGTTAGAAAATGCCGAAATAAGAAAACAATTAGAAAAAATATGGCGAAAGATAATTCAGCGGCACAACAGCTAGCCATAGCTCTTGTAAAAGCTTACCAGCGCTGGCTTAGTCCACTACTGGGTAATAACTGCCGATTCCATCCAACTTGCTCTTTTTATGCTGTTGAAGCGATAAATCGCTTCGGTGTGATAAAAGGTTGTTGGTTAGCAGCCAAACGTATACTAAAATGCCACCCATTAAACGCGGGTGGATTAGATCCCGTGCCACCATCAAAAGAAGAGAAATAATAAATTATGGAATCTCAACGCAGTTTTCTTTTTATTGCGCTTATGGTTGTTACTTATTTGCTATTCACTGAATACCAAAAAGATAATGCACCCGTAGTAGCTCAAACAACAATGACTCAAACATCTGATCAAATTGCTACCGGCAATGGAGATTTTGTTCCTGAATCATCAAGCTCAGCAATGCCAATGTCAGGGCCTACTAAAGCAAAAGAACAAGTCATTACAATTAATACTGACGTGTTAATAGTAAAAATTGCGACTAGCGGTGGTGATATCATTGATGCGAAATTAGTCAAATTTAATACCGAACAAGGAAACGATATTCCTTTTACCGTTTTGCAAAACGGTAACCGAAAATACATCGCACAAAGTGGTTTAATAGGCGCGCAAGGCATAGATAAAGTGTCCGGACGTCCTATTTACCAAACGAGTAGCAAAAACTACCAATTAGAAGGCGATGATCCATTAATCGTTGATTTACAATATACTGCTGAAAATGGCTTAAACGTAACAAAGCGTTTTACATTTACAAAATCAGACTACAGCGTAAATGTTGAATATATTATAAACAACACAGCAACTACCGCTGCTACCGTTCAAATGTACGGACAACTAAAACAGTCTACTTTAGTAGAAAGTGGCAGTTCATTAATGCCTACGTATCGTGGTGCAGCCTATTCGACAACTGAAGATCGCTATGAAAAATACGATTTTGGTGACATTGAAGAAAAAAGATTAAATGTAGCTACTGCTGGTGGATGGGTTGCAATGCTTGAACATTATTTTGTTTCCGCATGGGTACCGAGTCTAACTGCCGATAACAATATTTATTCAAGTTATTCTGCTAACAATGAAGCAGTTATTGGGTTTAAGTCACCATCAGTGACTATTCAACCAAATAGCCAAGCGACAACCTCAGCTATTTTTTATGTTGGTCCTAAGGATCAATATAAGCTTGATGAGATAGCGCCAAACTTAGGGTTAACTATAGATTACGGCTTTTTATTCATGATCAGTAAGCCACTATTTTGGTTATTACTTCAAATTCAGTCTTTAGTTACTAACTGGGGTATTGCGATTATTGTAATTACCTTAGTCGTTAAGGGTGCTATGTATCCATTAACAAAAGCACAATACACCTCAATGGCTAAGATGCGTGAACTTGCGCCTAAAATGGCACAGTTAAAAGAACGCTTTGGTGATGACCGTCAGAAAATGTCACAAGCTACCATGGAAATGTACAAAAAAGAAAAAGTGAACCCAGCCGGTGGTTGTTTACCAATGATCATTCAAATGCCAATATTCTTAGCATTGTATTGGGTATTTTTAGAAAGTGTTGAACTACGACATGCACCGTTCTTTTTCTGGATAGAAGATCTTTCTACTATGGACCCTTACTTTATATTACCGGTATTTATGGGTGTAAGTATGTTCGTTATGCAAAAAATGCAACCGATGACGATACAAGATCCGATGCAACAGAAAATAATGCAATACATGCCAGTCGCATTCTCTGTATTTATGGCTTGGTTCCCATCAGGTTTAGTACTTTACTGGTTTGTCAGTAACATGATTTCAATTGCTCAAATGAAAATTATTTTCAGTGGTATTGAAAAAGCTAAACTAGCCAAAGCTAAAGATTAATTTCTACAGCGTAAAATTATTAAAGGCGGCCTATTAGGTCGCCTTTTTTATTTCCAGTGAAAAATGTTTATAATAGCTAAGCTATTATCTAGGAAATGATTATGACCGAAATTTTATATCAAAAAGAAACCATTGCCGCACAAGCTACTGCACCTGGTAGAGGTGGCGTTGGTATTATCAGAATATCTGGACCTGAAGTTAAGAGTGTTGCTCAGGCTATTTTGGGCAAGATACCTGAAATTAGAAAAGCTGAGTATTTACCCTTTAACGATGCTAACCAGCAAACGCTCGATCAAGGCATTGCTTTATATTTTAAAGCGCCCCACTCGTTTACTGGTGAAGATGTCCTTGAATTGCAAGGACATGGTGGACCCGTGATTTTAGATATGCTGTTAAAAGAAATTTTAGCACTACCTAAAGTACGTATGGCAAAACCCGGTGAATTTAGTGAGCAGGCATTTATTAATGACAAATTAGATTTAACACAAGCTGAGGCCATCGCTGATTTAATCAACTCGAGTTCAGAGCAAGCGGCTCGTTGTGCATTACATTCACTACAGGGTGATTTTTCTAAGCTTGTTAATCAACTTGTCGAAAGTACTATTCATTTAAGAATGTATGTTGAAGCCGCAATTGATTTTCCTGAAGAAGAAATAGACTTTCTTGCTGATGAAAAGGTTGTTGGCGATCTGAAAAAAATCATAAGTCAGGTAGAAAAGGTTCAAAGCCAAGCCCATCAGGGCAGTATTATTCGTGAAGGAATGCGCGTAGTTATCGCTGGACGACCTAATGCCGGTAAATCAAGCTTGTTAAATGCATTAAGTGGACGTGAAGCAGCTATTGTCACAGATATAGCAGGAACAACACGAGATGTCCTTACAGAGCAGATACACATCGATGGTATGCCACTGCATATTATTGATACGGCCGGCCTACGTGAAAGTAACGATCAAGTAGAGCAAATTGGTATTGAACGCGCTTGGCAGGAAATAAATCAAGCAGATAGAGTGCTTCTTATGGTCGATGCTTGTGATGATAATAATGATGATCCACAGAAATTATGGCCAGAATTTTTTGCCAAACTTCCCAAAAATATTGGTTTAAGCATTATTAAAAACAAAGCAGATATTAAGGGCATAGCGACCGGTTTATCGGCGACTAATGATATTCCTACGGTAACCTTATCGGCAAAAAATGGTGATGGCATAGCAGAGCTCAAAGACCATTTAAAAAGTATTATGGGCTATCAGGGCAGTACTGAAGGAGGATTTATGGCAAGGAGACGACATTTGGCCGCATTAGAACAAGCTCACCATCATTTAATTATTGGTTTAGAACAGCTTGAATCTTATGTCGCAGGAGAAATTCTTGCTGAAGAGTTACGTTTATGTCAGATAGAACTCAATAAAATAACCGGTGAATTTACCAATGACGACTTATTAACAGAGATATTTTCGTCTTTTTGTATCGGAAAATAACGCTAAATACCACTTTAAATTTAAGAAAAAAGGGACAAAATGAGCTCATTTCAAATCATTGTTGGCAGTATGTTAGGTGGATCTGAGTATGTTGCTGAAGCCTGTGAAGAGACATTATTGGCACTAAATCACCAAACAACTCTTCACTTGCAGCCCGAATTTGAACAAATAATAGCCGATAATCAAACTTGGCTAATTTGTACATCAACTCATGGTGCTGGAGACTTTCCTGACAACATTCAAAAATTTGTTGAAGATCTTAAAAATAGCACTATAGATCTATCCCCAGTTAAATTTATGATCATAGGTTTGGGTGATTCAAATTATGATACCTTTTGTAAAGCCGCTAAAGATTTTCAAAAGTTATTACTATCAAGGGGTTGCAATGAAATAGTCGTGATCAAAACCTTAGATATGAGTGAAGAAATAGATCCAGAGGATCTTGCTCAACGTTGGTTAGAAACTAATAAAGATCTTTTATAAAGATCTTACTCATAAGTTATCAACAAAACTGTCCCCTACAATAACCATCTGTGGATAAGTCTGGGTAAAAGCTATTAATTTCTTATTATTATTCAGTGTATAGAATTCTAATTTATTTAGCTTGTGGATAACTAGCCATTTTGATCATAGGTTTAAAACCCTTTGATCAAAGTTTGATCACAGTGTTATGATCGTACTAATGAACTGTTATCTATAAGGAAAAAGGACTTATCAACAGAAAATGGCTTTACTAATAAGTAATAGTAATAAGATCTCTTTAAAGATCTTATATATTATAAGAAGGATCACACTCAGATCTTTTTAGTCATTTGATCATTCCCCTCATCGCAAAAAAGCGCTAAAATACGTTCCCTAATTTTTGAATAACAAATTATTCATAAAAATATTTTTAACGTTTAATCAAGGCCTGAAATTTATGTGGTACCAAGAATCTTATGACGTAATCGTAGTGGGTGGTGGTCATGCCGGAACTGAAGCATGTCTTGCAGCAGCACGTATGGGTTGTAAAACATTATTGTTAACGCATAACATCGACACTTTAGGTCAAATGTCATGTAATCCAGCCATTGGCGGAATTGGCAAAGGACATCTTGTTAAAGAAATTGATGCCTTAGGCGGATTAATGGCAACGGCTACAGACCATGCTGCAATTCAATTTAGAACATTAAATGCCAGTAAAGGCCCTGCCGTTCGTGCTACACGAGCACAGGCTGATCGAATTTTATATCGCTCGTATGTTAGAAGTCATTTAGAGAATCAAGAAAATCTTACTATTTTTCAACAACCTTGTGACGATCTTATTCTAGAAAATAATAGAATTGTCGGTGTATCTACACAAATGGGATTGAAATTTAAAGCGAAGTCCGTTGTTTTAACCGTTGGCACATTTTTAGCAGGACAAATTCATATCGGTTTGAATAATTACCAAGGTGGCCGAGCAGGAGATCCTGCAAGTGTAAATTTAGCAAAAAATCTACGTGATATGCCATTTCGAATGGATCGTTTAAAAACAGGTACCCCACCTCGTTTAGATGCACGCAGCTTAGATTTTACTAAAATGGAGCAACAACCAGGCGATGATCCTCGACCGGTATTTTCATTTATGGGATCAAGAGATGATCATCCAGCTCAAGTACCTTGTTACATTACCCATACCAACAGTAATACCCATGATATTATTAGAAATGGTCTCGATAGATCGCCAATGTACACTGGCGTTATTGAAGGCGTTGGACCAAGATATTGTCCTTCAATAGAAGATAAAATAACTCGCTTTGCAGATAAAGATTCTCATCAAATATTTGTTGAACCTGAAGGGTTAACAACCCATGAAATATATCCTAACGGTATATCAACAAGTTTGCCTTTCGATGTTCAAATGGCATTAGTACGTTCAATCAAAGGTTTTGAAGACGCTCATATCACTCGACCGGGCTACGCTATTGAATATGATTACTTTGATCCTCGCGATTTGAAACAAACCCTTGAAAGTAAATTTGTTGAAAATTTATATTTTGCTGGACAAATTAACGGTACGACAGGTTATGAAGAAGCTGGAGCTCAAGGGCTATTAGCGGCGACGAATGCTGCAGCTCGAGTACAAGGAAAAGAAGAACTTATTTTAGGTCGCGATGAAGCTTACATGGGCGTATTGGTTGACGACTTAGCGACGCTAGGCACTAAAGAACCTTACCGTATGTTTACTTCACGTGCTGAATACCGATTATTGTTACGCGAAGATAACGCTGATATCAGATTAACAGAAAAAGGTTATAAACTGGGCTTAGTTGATGAAGCTCGCTGGAAAGCCTTTAACGAAAAAATAGAGATGGTTGAACTAGAGCGTCAACGATTAAAAACAACCTGGATCCAAAAAGATCACTCTGGCGTAGATCAAATCAATGAGCTACTTAAAGCCGATATCAGTCGAGAAAATAGTTTAGAAGATCTGATCAGACGCCCTGAAGTTCGTTACGATGATTTAATGAAAATAGAAGGTTTAGGACCGGCAATTACTAATAAACAAGCTGCAGAGCAAGTTGAAATTCAAATTAAATATGCAGGTTATATTGATAGACAACTTGATGAAATATCAAAAAAGAAACGACACGAAAATACGCTGATCCCACTAGATTTTGATTTTACCCAGATATCGGGTTTATCAAATGAAGTTGTGGCAAAATTAAGTGATTCACGACCTGAAACAATTGGCAAAGCATCACGTATATCCGGTATTACACCAGCAGCGATATCGTTATTATTGGTTTATCTTAAAAAGCATGGTTTGTTACGTAAGATTGCCTAATTAAAATTATTAAAACGCGAAAAAAAAATGACACTTAAAACTGAACTAACATTACTCATTGATAAAAGCGAATTAACACTCGATGAAGCACAAATAGATTTATTAATTCAATATGTTGAATTGTTAAATAAATGGAATAAGGCTTATAACCTAACATCTGTCCGTAATACCAGTGATATGCTGGTTAAACATATAATGGATAGCCTAATGGTAGGCAAAGAGTTAAAAGGTCAATCATTTATTGATGTAGGTACAGGACCAGGTTTACCAGGTATTCCGTTAGCTATTTTATACCCTGAAAGAAATTTTGTTTTATTGGACAGTTTAGGTAAAAGAATCACTTTCTTACGACAAGTGGTTTTTCAACTAAAGCTCAAGAATGTCACACCAGTGTTATCCAGGGTTGAAAAATATCAACCTGATGAACTCTTTGATGGAGTGTTAAGTCGAGCATTTGCATCACTTGAAGATATGGTCAATTGGTGTCAACATCTGATTGCGGATGAAACGGGGCGATTTTATGCACTAAAAGGTCAATTTCCCCGCGAAGAAATAGAACAATTACCAGAACATATAAAGTTTGTAGACAGTAGCGAAATAATCGTGCCTAATTTACAAGGCGAACGCCATGTTATTAAACTAAAAAAAATAATAATATAATAAAATACTTTCGAGGTCATTGTGGGAAAAATCATTGCGGTTGCTAACCAAAAAGGTGGGGTTGGTAAAACAACAACATCTGTTAATTTAGCTGCCTCACTAGCAGCAACCAAACGAAAAATATTATTAATTGATTTAGACCCTCAAGGCAATGCCACTATGGGCAGTGGAATCGATAAGTATGAAGTACACGCAACATGCTATGAATTACTTGTCGAACAAAAGTCTTTCGAAGAAGTGGTATGTCGAGAAACGTCAGGTTTATATGATTTAATTGCCGCCAACACTGATGTTACTGCTGCTGAAATCAAATTAATGCAAGTGTATTCTCGAGAACATCGTCTAAAGAATGCCTTAGCCCCTATTCGCGATCAATACGATTATATTATAATTGACTGCCCTCCTTCATTGAATATGCTAACAGTGAACGCCATGACTGCTGCTGATTCGGTGTTGGTGCCCATGCAATGTGAATACTATGCATTAGAAGGCTTAACAGCACTTATGGACACAGTTTCGCAGTTAACATCGGTAGTGAATGCTGACTTACACATAGAAGGCATTTTGCGAACGATGTACGACCCCCGTAACCGATTAGCTAATGATGTCTCAGAACAATTGAAACGTCATTTTGGTGATAAAGTTTACCGAACCGTAATTCCACGTAATGTCCGTTTAGCTGAAGCACCCAGTTTTGGCTCACCAGTAATGTATTACGATAAGTCATCAACTGGTGCAAAAGCGTATTTAGCACTTGCCGGTGAAATATTACGTAAAGCAGAACAAAAAAAACAAAAACCTGAAAAAACAATTGATTAACTATTTAGATAAACCCGAAGGAAAATTATGAGTCCAGCAAAACGTAGAGGCCTAGGTCGTGGCCTTGATGCATTATTAACATCAAATAAAGAAACTGATGATGCGACTCAACGTAATTTATCTTCTAATCAAGACAGTGAATTACAATATTTACCCATAGAGCAATTACAACAGGGTAAATACCAACCCCGCAAAGATATGTCGGCTGAGGCTTTAGAAGATTTATCAAATTCTATTCTTTCTCAAGGAATTATACAGCCAATTGTTGTTCGAAATATTAGTGAAAACAATTATGAAATAATCGCTGGCGAGCGTCGATGGCGAGCCGCGCAATTAGCTAAAATGGACAAGGTTCCTTGTTTAATTAAAAATGTACCCGATGAAGCTGCAATCGCTATTGCCTTAATTGAAAACATTCAGCGTGAAGATCTTAATGCCATGGAAGAAGCTATTGCATTAGAGCGTTTATTAACAGAATTTGAGTTAACGCACCAAGAAGTAGCCAATGCGGTGGGGAAATCTAGAACGACTGTTTCTAATCTACTGCGTTTAAATAATCTCAACGAAGACGTTAAGACATTGCTAGAACACGGTGATATCGAAATGGGACATGCACGCGCGTTACTAGCATTAGAAAAAGACATACAAAGTAATGCGGCCAGAACTGTTGTTGCTAAAGACTTAACCGTTCGTGAAACAGAAGCGTTAATTAAAAAAATACAAGCACCAGAGAAGGTGATTGAAGAAAAAGAAAAAGACCCAGATACTAAAAGTTTAGAGCAAAATTTATCAGAAAGATTTGGTTCACAGGTGACAATTGCTCATAACAAAAAAGGTAAAGGAAAATTGGTTATCTCCTACAGCGACCTATCTGAGCTTGATAGTATTATTTCTCGCTTCAACTCTTATTAGATTGCGCGCATATTATATTTAAGGTAGTTAACAGGTAATAATAAAAAATATTGTTTATTACCCATTAACCAGGATAAAAAATAAGTTTTATTTAACTATTTTATCTTTAGTTATGTCATTCAAAGGTAACGTTTTCATTTTCGATTAAAGCTTTCTAAATTTAGTGTTAAATTTTGTACATATTGGGGCAATCAGCGCCCTATTTTGTTGCATTAGTGCTGTAATTAAGTATACTTGCGACGACTTTTTTAAAGTTAAAGTATTAACTTTAAAAAATACTATGACTACGAAGCATTACGTTGGAGACCGCAGTGGCGAAAGGTTATCAAAATTTATTAACTACGCCTGGTCGAAAATTAGCGTCGAGACAAATCGGTATAATGACAATGTTGGTCGTTATATGCGCGGTAATAACATATTTCAATTGGGGACTCTTATACGCTTACTCTTTACTTGTAGGTGGAGTAGTGGTGATAGTTCCTAATATTATTTTCGCTTATAAAGCATTTAAGTATGCAGGTGCAAATGCCTCAAGAAAGGTTATGGAATCTTTTTATACCGGCGTAAAATTAAAAATGCTATATACAGCGTTATTATTCGCGCTAGTATTTAAATTTTTAGTGATTTCACCCTTAATATTTTTAAGCACATATTGTGTGGTGGTGTTTTTAACATTACTACTGCCAGTTTTTTTAACTGAACGTTAATTCACTGGCGATAAAGATTTATAAACTTTAACTTTTGGGATAATAAAATGGCAGAAGAAGTCACCTTATCAAGCCATATCCAACACCATTTAACTAATGCAAAAATGTGTACAACCGATACTGGTTTAGCATTTAATAAAGCATGTAGTGACAGTGGGTTTTGGACATGGCATATAGATACACTAGCATGGTCAATTGGCCTAGGTATGCTGTTTTTGTGGACTTTTCGCAAAGCTGCTAAAGGAGCTACTGTAGGTGTTCCTGATAAATTTCAATGTTTTATTGAAATGGTTGTCGAGTTTGTCGGTGACAACGTTAATAAAACGTTCCAAGGAAAAAGTACATTAATTGCACCATTAGCCTTAACGATATTTGTTTGGGTCTTTTTAATGAACTTAATGGACTTAATTCCAGTTGATTTCTTACCTGCATTTGCTGGTTTTGTCGGTGAAACTGCTTTCGGCATGGACAGTCACGATGTCTACATGAAAGTTGTACCAACAACAGATATTAATTTAACAGCTGCTCTAGCACTTGGCGTGTTTTTATTGATGATTTTTTATTCAATAAAAATAAAAGGTCTTGGCGGTTTTGTTAAAGAATTAACCTTGCACCCGTTCAACACCAAAAACAAGTTAGCGATGGTATTTTTGATCCCTTGTAATTTATTACTTGAAACCATTGCTCTTGTTGCTAAGCCATTTTCGTTAGCACTACGTTTGTTTGGTAACTTATATGCAGGTGAATTAATATTCATCTTAATTGGCGCTGTTGGTTTGATGCAGCTTCCATTGCACTTTGTCTGGGCTGTATTCCATATATTAGTTATCGTATTGCAAGCATTCGTCTTTATGATGCTAACAATCGTTTACTTAAGTATGGCGAGTTCTGATAATCATTAATTTTTAACCTTTAACCTTAACTTTAACTTTAACTTTAACTTTACAATTAAAACTTTGGAGAAAAAAATGGAACAAATATTAACAATGCCTGAAGCGATTAAGTTTATCGCAGTTGCTTTACTAATCGGTTTTGGTGCTATTGGTACTGCAATTGGCTTTGGTAACATGGGTGGTAAATTCTTGGAAGCGTGTGCACGTCAACCAGAACTAGCTCCTTCACTACAAGTGAAAATGTTTATTTTAGCTGGTTTAATCGATGCCGTTGCTATGATCGGTGTTGGTATCGCGATGGTATTATTGTTTGTACTTTAATTTCATTATTTGAACAGCTTACTATTAAGGAGGAGCGGTTGTGAATTTAAACGCCACTCTAATTGGTGAATTAATAGCATTCGTTGTTTTTGTTTGGTTCTGCATGAAATATGTATGGCCACCATTGAACGATGCTATTGAAGCTCGCCAGAAAAAGATCGCTGATGGACTTGCTGCTTCAGACCGTGCTGCAAATGATCTTGAGCTTGCTCAAGAAAAAGCTACTGCTCAACTTAGAGAAGCTAAGTCACAAGCTGCCGAAATTATCGAAGCAGCGAAAAAACGTGAAACGCAAATAGTTGAAGAAGCTGCAGTAAAAGCTCAAGCTGAGAAAGAAAAAATCTTAGCTACAGGTCACACAGAAATCGAAACTGAACGTAACCGTGTTAAAGAAGAATTGCGCAAACAATTTGCTATTCTTGCTGTCGCCGGTGCCGAGAAGATTCTTGAACGTTCTATTGATGCCGCCACACATAGTGACATCTTAGATAAATTCGTCGCTGAACTTTAAGAGGGAATAGAGCTATGTCTGAATTGACAACTGTCGCTCGTCCTTACGCTAAAGCAGCGTTCGATTTTGCTGTTGAAGCAAAGGCTATTGATAGCTGGTTATCACAGCTGACCTTTGCTGCTGAAGTTGCCAAAGATGAAACCATTAAAGGGGTTCTTTCTGGTGGTGCTTCAGTCGAGCAGGCACAAGCACTTTTTTTAAGTGTTTGTGGCGAGCAAATAGACAGTCAAGGCCAAAATTTCTTGAAAATAATGGCAGAAAACGAACGCTTGTTGGTGCTACCACATGTTTTGACGCAATTTTTAGCACTTAAAGCTGAATTTGAGCAAGAAGTTACTGTGGATGTAACCTCAGCTGTAGAAATTACAGCAGAGCAAAAAACAACACTTAGCGCCGCGCTTGTAAAGCGTCTGGCTCGAAAAGTAAAGCTTAATTGTATTGTCGATGCGACTATTATTTCAGGTTTAATTATTAAAGCTGATGACATGGTAATTGATGGCTCTATACAAGGTAAATTGAGCCGTTTAGCAACAATTTTACAATCCTAGAATAAGGGAAAAGAGCATGCAACTGAATTCCACTGAAATCGCCGAACTGATCAAAAATCGTATTGAACAGTTTGACGTTGTCAGCGAAGCTCGCAACGAAGGTACTATCGTTTCTGTAACTGACGGTATTATTCGTATACATGGCCTTGCTGATGTAATGCAAGGTGAAATGATCGAACTTCCTGGTAGCCGTTTTGCTATCGCGTTAAACCTTGACCGTGATTCGGTCGGTGCGGTAGTTATGGGTCCATACGCTGACTTAGCTGAAGGCGTAAAAGTTAAAAGTACTGGTCGTATTTTAGAAGTACCAGTAGGTCGTGGTTTATTAGGTCGAGTGGTTAACACTTTGGGTGAACCTATTGACGGTAAAGGACCTATTGAAAATGATGGTTTTTCTCCTGTTGAAGTTTTAGCACCAGGTGTTATCGAACGTAAATCTGTTGATCAACCTGTACAAACAGGTATTAAATCAATTGATTCAATGATTCCAATTGGCCGTGGCCAACGTGAACTTATCATTGGTGACCGTCAAATTGGTAAGTCTGCCATCGCTTTAGATGCCATTATTAACCAAAAAGATACTGGTATTAAGTGTGTATATGTAGCAATAGGCCAAAAGGCTTCTACAGTTGCTAACTTAGTACGTTCTTTAGAAGAGCACGGCGCGTTAGACAATACTATCGTTGTTGTTGCTGGTGCTTCTGAAGCTGCCGCACTACAGTACTTGTCAGCATATTCTGGCTGTACTATGGGTGAATACTTCCGAGATCGTGGTGAAGATGCATTAATCGTATATGATGATTTGTCTAAGCAAGCAGTTGCTTACCGTCAAATTTCATTACTTTTACGTCGTCCACCAGGTCGTGAAGCTTACCCAGGTGACGTTTTCTATCTTCATAGTCGTTTACTTGAACGTGCTGCTCGTGTAAACGAAGCATACGTAGAAAAGTTTACCAACGGTGCAGTTAAAGGTAAAACGGGTTCATTAACGGCTTTACCTATCATTGAAACGCAAGCGGGTGATGTATCTGCTTTCGTACCAACTAACGTAATATCAATTACTGATGGTCAGATTTTCTTAGAGTCTAACCTATTTAACTCAGGTATTCGTCCTGCTGTTAACGCTGGTATTTCTGTTTCTCGTGTTGGTGGTGCTGCGCAAACTAAAATCATCAAGAAGTTAGGTGGTGGTATACGTTTAGCCTTAGCACAATATGCTGAATTAGCTGCATTTGCTCAATTTGCTTCAGATTTAGATGACGCGACTCGTGCTCAATTAGAGCATGGACAACGTGTTACTGAACTGATGAAGCAAAAGCAATACAGTCCATTGTCAATTGCTGAAACAGCTGTATCGTTATTTGCTGCAGAAAAAGGTTACTTAAACGATGTTGAAATCGCTAAAGTGGTTGATTTTGAAGATGCATTACGCACTTACGTAAACAATGATCACGCTGAGTTGATGGCTACTATCAATGAAAAAGGCGACTATAACAAAGATATCGAGTCTGGTTTAGCGAAAGCAATTGAAGCTTTTAAAGCTACTCAAACTTGGTAATTTAGTTCACCTTTTTGGAGAATAGTCATGGCTGGTGGTAAAGAGATTAAATCAAAGATTGGAAGTGTAAAAAATACACAGAAGATCACCAGCGCAATGGAAATGGTTGCAGCTAGTAAAATGCGCAAAGCGCAAGATAACATGGCTGCATCTCGTCCATACGCTGAGAATATGCGAGATGTGATCGGTCGCGTCGCACTTGGTAATTTAGAATTTCGTCATCCATATATGGTTGAACGTGAAGTCAAGCGTGTAGGTTATATCGTTGTCTCAACAGACCGTGGTTTGTGTGGTGGTTTAAATATTAATTTATTTAAAAAGGTACTTGTTGATGCGGGTACACACCAAACAGCGGGCGCCGATGTTGAATTTGCCATAGTGGGTTCTAAAGCTACGTCATTTTTTAACAATATCGGTGCTAAAATAGTGTCGCAGAAGTCTGGATTAGGTGACAATCCTTCACTAACTGATTTAATTGGTAGTGTTAAGGTGATGTTGAATGCCTATGATAGTGGTGAAATAGATAGATTGTTCATTGTATATAACAAATTTGTTAATACCATGACGCAAAAACCAACAATCGATCAACTTTTACCTCTGCCTAAGTCAGATGATGACGCATTTAAGCATAGCTGGGATTATTTATACGAACCTGATGCTCAAGTTTTACTTGAAAAACTGCTCGTTCGTTATACGGAATCGCAAGTATATCAAGGTGTGGTTGAAAATCTCGCCTGTGAACAAGCTGCTCGTATGGTTGCAATGAAAGCTGCAACAGATAATGCGGGTGACTTAATTGATGATTTACAATTGGTATATAACAAAGCGCGTCAAGCAAGTATTACTCAAGAATTGGGTGAAATCTGTGCTGGTGCAGCAGCGGTATAAACAAAAGTTCTTTGTTTATTTTATTAGTAAATAAGAGCACAAGATTAGAGGATTAAACATGAGTACAGGTAAAGTCGTCCAAATCATTGGCGCAGTTGTGGATGTAGAATTTCCACAAAATGCTGTACCTCAGGTATATGACGCGTTAAAAATAACTGAAGGTAACCTTAGTGGCTTAGTACTTGAAGTACAACAGCAACTTGGTGGTGGCGTAGTTCGTACTATCGCCATGGGTTCATCTGACGGTTTACGTCGTGGTCTGAATGTAGAAAACACAGGTGATAATATCCAAGTTCCAGTAGGTACTGCAACTTTGGGTCGCATCATGAACGTATTGGGTGAGCCTATCGATGAAGCTGGCCCAATCGGCGAAGAAGAAAAGTGGTCAATTCACCGCCAAGCGCCAGCATATGCTGACCAAGCGATGTCAAATGAGCTACTTGAAACTGGTATCAAAGTAATCGATTTAGTTTGTCCATTCGCTAAGGGTGGTAAAGTTGGTTTGTTCGGTGGTGCTGGTGTTGGTAAAACCGTTAACATGATGGAACTTATTCGTAACATCGCGATTGAGCATAGCGGCTACTCAGTATTTGCTGGTGTAGGTGAGCGTACTCGTGAAGGTAACGATTTCTATCATGAAATGAACGATTCAAATGTACTTGATAAAGTATCACTTGTTTACGGTCAAATGAACGAGCCTCCAGGAAACCGTTTACGTGTTGCCTTTACAGGTTTAACAATGGCAGAGAAATTCCGTGACGAAGGTCGTGACGTATTATTCTTTGTTGATAACATTTACCGTTATACATTAGCCGGTACTGAAGTATCTGCACTTCTTGGTCGTATGCCATCAGCGGTTGGTTATCAACCAACACTTGCTGAAGAAATGGGTGTACTTCAAGAGCGTATTACTTCAACTAAGAAAGGTTCAATCACTTCAATCCAAGCGGTATACGTACCAGCAGATGATTTGACTGATCCCTCTCCAGCTACTACTTTTGCTCACTTAGATGCAACGGTTGTATTGAGTCGTGATATCGCTTCGCAAGGTATTTACCCTGCAATTGACCCACTAGATTCTACTTCTCGTCAACTTGATCCATTAGTTGTTGGCGCTGAGCATTATGAAACTGCCCGTGGTGTTCAATCAACATTACAACGTTACAAAGAACTTAAAGATATTATCGCCATCTTAGGTATGGATGAATTATCTGAAGAAGACAAATTAGCTGTGAATCGTGCACGTAAGATTCAACGCTTTTTATCTCAACCGTTCTTTGTTGCTGAAGTATTCACCGGTTCTCCTGGTAAGTATGTGTCACTTAAAAACACTATCAGTGGTTTTAAAGGCCTACTTGCAGGTGAATACGATGATTTACCTGAGCAAGCTTTTTATATGGTTGGTTCTATCGAAGAAGCAGTTGAAAAAGCTAAAAACATGTAATTTGCTTGGGCGTGTTAGGTTAACGTAAGTCATCGACTTATTGACTATCTAACCGCCTACTTTAGGAGGTCAAAATGTCAGCAATGACGGTAAATCTAAATGTAGTAAGTGCAGAAGAGAATCTATTCTCTGGACGTATTGAATCATTACAGATCACAGGTTCAGAAGGTGAACTAGGTATTATGCCTGGTCACGCACCTTTATTGACCTCGCTAAAACCTGGTATGGCTCGTATTGTTAAATATGGTGGCTCAGTAGATGTTATATATCTTTCTGGCGGCATGTTAGAAGTTCAACCAAATAACGTAACCGTATTAGCTGATATAGCGATACGTGCAGACGATTTGGATGAAAAAGAAGTATTAGAAGCTAAGCAACGTGCAGAAAAACACATGAACGCCCATGGCGGAGATGTTGGTTTTGCTGAAGTTGCGGCTGAATTAGCGCGAGTAACTGCGCAATTACGCGTAATACAAGCGTCTAATAAAAAAGTCTAACTTTACAGACAAAACACTAAGTTTTAGTGACAGAAAAGCGATATTTACTTAAGGTATATATCGCTTTTTTTTGTCTTTAATATACTGGCTAATTAAGTCTTACCACAAAGTCACTCGGTTAAATTTACTGAACTTTGTTAAGCGATTAATCTTGATGATGTAAAAATATATCAGATACTTATAGCGCTACATGGCTATAGTTTATCTGTTAAAACAAGGTTACAATATTTGTTATTACCATCAAAAACATAAATAACGGATATACTATGTCTCTTTCAGTTGTCATTCTTGCCGCGGGTAAAGGTACTCGCATGCGTTCATCACTCCCTAAAGTACTTCACGCAATTGCTGACAAACCTATGGTTAGCCATGTCATTAATGCTGCACGCCAATTAAACGCCGATAATATCTATATTGTCTATGGCTTTGGTGGTGAAGTATTAAAAGCGACAATAGCGAAGAGTAGTGCAAATGATGATTTAACCTTTATTGAACAAAAAGAACAACTAGGTACCGGACATGCCGTAGATATGGCATCACCTTTCATTAAAGATAATGAAAATGTTTTAGTGCTTTATGGTGATGTACCACTGACCAAAGTTAGTACATTAGAAAAATTATTAGCGGTTAAACCAGACCATGGTATGGGATTACTAACGGTAAATTTAGCTGATCCTACTGGCTACGGTCGTATAATGCGTAAAGATAATGCAGTGGTTGGCATCATAGAGCAAAAAGATGCTTCGGCCGAACAGTTATTAATTACTGAAGCTAATACCGGCATTTTATTAGCAAATGGTGGAGATTTAAAACGTTGGTTAGCAAATTTGTCAAGTGACAATGCCCAAGGTGAATATTACTTAACTGATATTATTGCCGCATGTCATCATGAAGGTAAAACTATTGCTACTGCGCATCCCGATACCGAGATTGAAGTTGAAGGTGCCAATAATCGAGTGCAACTTGCTTCATTAGAACGAGCTTTCCAACTACGTGAAGCCGAAGCGTTAATGATAGCAGGGGCAAGCCTACGTGATCCTAACCGCATCGATATTCGTGGAAACGTAGTCATTGGAGAAGAAGTGCATATCGACATCAATTGTATTTTCGAAGGTGATGTTTCCTTAGCGAGTGGTGTGCAAATAGGAGCCAATTGTATTTTAAAAAATTGTACAATCGGCGAAAATAGCATAGTTAAAGCAAATAGTATTATCGAAGACGCCGTTGTTGGTAAAGACTGTTCTGTCGGCCCATTTGCTCGACTACGCCCCGGCTCTGTAATGAATAAAGACTCTCATGTTGGTAATTTTGTTGAAATGAAAAAAACAACTTTAGGAGCTGGTAGTAAAGCGGGACACTTAACGTATCTGGGCGATACGATTATTGGTCAGAATGTAAATATTGGCGCTGGAACCATCACTTGTAACTATGATGGCGTTAATAAGTTTAAAACTATTATAGATGACGGTGCTTTCGTCGGTTCAAATAGTTCGTTAGTGGCCCCGGTTACTATCGGTGCTAATGCCACCATAGGTGCAGGCTCTGTTATTGCCAAAGATGTAGCAGCCAGTGAATTAGCTGTTGCTAGAGGTAAACAAAGAAATATAGCCGGCTGGCAAAGACCGACCAAAAAAAGCTAGGTTAATTGATATTTAAAATGAAAGGGGCGCAATATGTGCCTCTTTTTTATGTTCACTGATATTAATTAGGATTAATATCAGTGAAATAAATATTTATTGCCATAAAAGCATACTTTTGTTCTAATAGCTTAAGTTACTAAACGAAACTTATTCTGTAAGATAAGTGACGAAACAAAAGATAAACTTAATCGCATGTCAAAAAGAAACACCCAGCAGCGTCGCCACAGTATTATCTCTGAGCTTAATGAGCACGGAGAAGTAAGTGTCGATAGTCTTGCAAAAAAATTCGTTACTTCAGAAGTAACCATCAGAAAAGATTTAGCTGCGCTAGAAAATAGCGGATTATTGCTCAGACGCTACGGTGGAGCTGTGCCTTTACCTAGAGATATTATCGAGCATAAGTCTGATAAAGTTTCGAAACGAAAGGTTTCAATTGCCAGTAAAGCGGCAACACTTATTCGTGATCATAACCGCATCATTATCGACAGCGGTAGTACGACTTCGGCCTTAGTGAAAGAGCTTAATAGCAAACAAGGTTTAATCGTAATGACCAACTCTTTAGCTATAGCTTCTGACTTACATGCGCTTGAAAATGAACCGACATTATTGATGACCGGGGGCACTTGGGATACACATTCTGAGTCTTTTCAAGGTCAAGTAGCGGAAAGTGTCTTGAGATCTTATGATTTTGACCAACTTTTTATTGGTGCCGATGGTATCGATATAGAGCGTGGCACGACTACTTTTAATGAGCTTTTAGGGCTTAGCCGCGTGATGGCCGACGTCTCTCGTGAAGTTATTGTACTTGTTGAATCTGAAAAAATTAATCGTAAAATACCTAACGTTGAAATTCCTTGGCAAAATATAGACATACTGATCACTGATGCAGATCTGTCTGATGAACTCAAAGCCAAACTCTTAGAACAAGACGTTAAATTACTCATTGCAAAATAAAAGGAAAAACTATGTGTGGGATCGTAGGTGCTGTAGCACAACGTGATGTAGCAGATATATTAGTTGAAGGGTTAAAACGCCTAGAATACCGTGGATATGACTCAGCCGGTGTTGCTATTATCGATAATAACAACCAATTAAACAGAGTACGCCGCTTAGGCAAAGTACAAGAGTTAGCAGACGCTTTAATAACAACCCCTTTATCAGGTGGAACAGGTATTGCTCATACGCGCTGGGCTACTCATGGTGCGCCAAGTGAAGTGAATGCTCACCCACATGTATCTAGTGAAAATATCGCTGTTGTTCATAATGGTATCATCGAAAATCACCAAAGTTTAAGAATACGTTTGCAGGGCATGGGCTACGAATTTGTTTCAGAAACAGATACTGAAGTTATTGCTCATTTAGTTCATCTTGAATTGAAAACATCAGCGACCTTACTTGAAGCAGTACAAAAAACAGTTAAGCAGCTTGATGGCGCCTATGGCACAGTTGTACTTGATACTACCGATAAGAGTCGTGTAGTTGTTGCACGCTCTGGCAGCCCTTTAGTGATAGGTTATGGCGTAGGTGAAAATTTTATAGCCTCTGATATGATGGCGCTATTACCGGTCACGCGAAAGTTTGCTTTTCTTGAAGAAGGTGACGTTGCTGAAGTCACTCGTTTTGAAGTTAACGTATTTGATACTAACGGCGTACCCGTAAAGCGTGAAGCAAAAGAACAAGATATCAGTCAAGACAGTGGTGATAAAGGTGAATACCGTCACTACATGCTAAAAGAAACTTATGAACAACCTACGGCTATCCGCAATACTTTAGAGGGGCGCTTGTCTGGTAATGTGCTCGATATGAATACTTTTGGTGAAGGCGCTGATGAAATATTTAAGGGTATCGAACACGTACAGATTATTGCCTGTGGTACTAGCTACCATTCAGGTATGGTTGCTCGGTATTGGTTAGAGTCGCTAGCGGGTGTTTCTTGTAATATAGAGATTGCTAGTGAGTTTAGATACCGAAAGTCTCATGTTCCTAAAAATGCCTTAATTGTAACTATCTCTCAGTCGGGTGAAACAGCTGATACTTTAGCGGCACTTCGCTTAGCAAAAGAGCTTGGCTATAAAGCCAGCTTAGTTATTTGTAACGTAGCCGGTTCATCTTTAGTACGTGAATCTGATCTCGCTTTCATGACCAAAGCGGGCGCAGAAATTGGCGTTGCTTCTACCAAAGCATTTACCACACAGTTAGTCGGCTTGTTAATGATGACTTGGGCTATAGGTAAACATCACGGTATGAGTGAAGCGGTTCAAAATGAAATCGCCAGTTCATTAATGGCTTTACCCAGTAAACTAGAAGAAGTCTTAGCATTAGCAAGTTCTATCGAAGATTTAGCAGAAGACTTTGCTGACAAACACAACGCTTTGTTTTTAGGTCGTGGCGACCAATATCCTATCGCTATGGAAGGGGCTTTAAAGTTAAAAGAAATCTCTTATATCCATGCTGAAGCATACGCCGCTGGTGAATTAAAACATGGACCATTAGCGTTAATTGATGCTGATATGCCTGTAATCGTTGTTGCGCCTAAAAATGATTTAATTGAAAAGCTTAAATCAAATGTTGAAGAAGTCCGCGCGCGCGGTGGCTTAATGTATGTGTTCGCTGACAGTGAAGCAAATTTTGCCAGTGATGATACGATGAAAGTTATTAATGTGCCGGTATGTGACGATTTAATCGCACCCATTGTTTATACGTTACCACTGCAATTGCTTTCATATTATGTCGCAATAATTAAAGGCACAGATGTTGATCAACCTCGTAACTTAGCAAAATCAGTTACCGTTGAGTAATAGGTCTTATATTAAAGAAAACTGTTGTTATCGATAAATAGGTTTGAGATCTAGTTAATAGATATGAGATCTTAATTATAAAGCGACTTACTCTTTTGAGTGGTCGCTTTTTTATTGGTCATAGATTCATTGTTAGGGTCTTTCATCTAATGTAGACACTAATTTGTCTTAATAAACAGTCCGCTTAGCCCCCATTACACTTTTATAATTTTAGAAAAAGCACTTTTTATTTTCTACAATAACCTTGGTTGTTATCACAGCACTATTTTTATTTAAAAAAAAGTCATTAACGAGATTTTTCTCATTAATGACTTA
The DNA here is from genome assembly GCF_014077325.1 of Colwellia sp. BRX8-5. Lineage (NCBI taxonomy): Bacteria > Pseudomonadati > Pseudomonadota > Gammaproteobacteria > Alteromonadales > Colwelliaceae > Colwellia > Colwellia sp. BRX8-5. The sequence goes on along the minus strand of NZ_JACGVR010000020.1, from coordinate 22,812 downwards.
ATTGATGCTTTACCTACAGCGCTGACATCCAAATAAATATGACTATAGGACGGAATAAGCGCTTTTTATTTCTTAGAACTTGTAGCTAATACCAAAGGTAATACGACGGTCTGTTATACCTTGAGCACATAACATAGCCCCTTCATTAACACATGACTGTGTAATGTCTGACTCTGTTAAGTTGACAGCTTCAACACCAAGGTTTAAATTTTCATCGACGTCATAACTTACACTAGCATTAAGTTGTCCTCTGTCATGGGTTACAACAGGGAAGCCTAATGTAGAGTTAAGGCTAGCGCCCGCTGCAGTATCTTCAGTGCGAAACGCATCACGCCACGTATAACGTAATCTTGCTGAAAGACCAAATTTTTCATAGTAAACAGCTACATTGTAAGCGTTTTCTGAAAAATCAAGTAAACCTCGTTCTGATGAATACGTGACAAAGTTTGCATCGTCATAAACACCTTGTATTGCATTAAGGATATCTGTTCCGCGTGACGCTGAAGTGTAAAAAGCTGAACCGCCTTTATACTCTTGTATGGTGTAGTTGGCGACAATGCCGAAACCTGATGCCCAACCTAAGTCTTCTTCGAAGCTGGAAAGGTCATACTGGACAGCCATTTCTATACCTGATTGAGTCGTTGTTGCAGTATCATTAAAGAGTGTTTCAACATCAACACACAAACCTGTGGTATTTGGATCTCCGATTGCATTAGGCTGAACGGCAGGGTTATAGATACCGCCTCCTGCACATGTAGGTCCAGGTTCACGCCAACCGTTTGCGTCAATTGCTGCACTTTCTAATTGAGTAACAAATAAGTTAGTACGTTCTTTTTTGAAATAGCCGATACTAACTACTGCTGCCTCAGCAAAATACCATTCAGCAGAAAGATCAAACGAAGTGACTTCTTCAGGTTCCAAACCAGCATTACCAATTTCGACAGATTGATTTTCGTTTGTACCAAATGATACCGAGGTATTTAAATCGCCAAAGTTAGGACGAAGAATGTCTTTACCCCAACCTAAACGTAAAACCACATCGTCAGTTACATCGGCAACTAAATTCAAACGAGGTAATGTATAACTATAATCACCTTTGTTTGTTGCTGGCGTTGCAACACCATTGACTACTGTATTACCTGTTGATGCAATATCTGTTGATATATGACGAACACCAAAATTACCACGGAACATTTTATATTCAAAGTTTGCTTGTGCGTATAGCGCATGCGTTTCTTCTTTTATTTTAAAAGCTGCGGTATCTGAAGGTGTCAGGTTTGAAAAGTCTTGTTTACCGCCATGAGCAACAATAGCCGCTTCTAAGGTCGCTAACACACCGTCTGGATCATTGAATGCTAAGTCTGGATTAACAATAAGAAAATTTCTAAGGGCTAGTTCTCTACCATCGGCATCACCAAAGTGGCTAGGACCAGCAACAAGAAGTTCTGAAAACAAAGCGCCGTTTGGACTATCAACCATTTTGCTGAAGCCACCAATACGATCAGATATTGATACTGCACTATGTTTTGTTTCATTGTAGCGATAACCGAAATCAACAGAAGTGATCATACTTTCATCGATAAAATAAGTGAAATCAGTGCGGAATGCATTTTCAGAATTATCTGTAGAGCTTCTACTTATGTCTACCTGATCTAGCACAACGTTATTTGGATTAAGTAAATCATCAACAGTTGGTGCGAATGGAGAAGCAAAATCAATACCAAATGCCAATGAGTCACCAGTTAAATCATAAATAAATGGCACACTGTTATCGTTACTCGAACCATCAAGAGGCGTCAGTGGGTTAGGGTTAATAAAGTTTAATTGAGTGTTTAATGAAGGGGTAACGGTATCAGAATTTGCTGTAGACAACTCAGCACTTACAAATAAGTTATTACCTTGCCATTCACCACCAAATCTAAAAACTTCGGTGTCTGTGACACGAGCACCAGTATCACTGTTAAAGCGTAAGTTTGGATCGTCGTCATCAACTGAATTGATTGGTTGAATTGTGCCTCTGGTAGCCGCTTGAATACTGCCTAGATTTACACCATCAAGAGAGCCAAAGTTTATTGTTTCAAACTGAGAAGGTAAAGTGTAGTTAAGTACACTACTAACACCTGAACCTTGTACTCGTGTACTTTCTTGACGACGCTCTTGGCTGGTAATAATAGCATCAAAGAAAAATTTCGTGTTGTCGTTAGGGGCAAACTCAAGAGTAGTGGCAATATTGGTTGTTTCATATTCAAAATTTTCTAATTCCTGATTAAGGAATTGAATGCCGAGAAAATCGAAATCTTGAGCTGCAGGTCTTTTAGTTGCTTGATCTTCTAATGTGCCACTTCTATAGACGTCAGCGTTAACATTTTCAACAAGGCTACCATCACGGTCAACGCGTGGACGAAATGACGTAGCTTCTTGTTTAGCGTAGCTACCACTTATAACAAATCCAAATTTACCTGAGTCAAGTTCCCAGTTATCTCCGTATGCTCCTGAGAATCTTGGCTGAACACCATCAGTGGTTAAACTACTGTCTTCACCTTGTAAGCGAAGTGATCCTAATGTCTCAGTCAACTCAAGAGGACGAATAGTACGTAAATTTACCGTGCCACCAATAGAGCCTTCGGTCGTTTTAGCTTCTGGTGATTTTGTTATTTCAACACCCGCGATAATGGCCGCTGAAAGATCTTCAAAATTCATTCCACTTCGTCCAGACCCTGAGCCGACTGTCGAAGCACCATTAATTTCAACACGGTTAGCGTTACTACCACGAATTTGAACACCAGTACCTATACCAGCTGTTCTTGTGATTTGAACGCCTGTTACGTTTTCAAGAACCTCTGCAAGGTTTTGGTCAGGTAGCTTACCAATATCTGTAGCCATAATGACTTCGACCAGGTTAGCTGTTTCACGTTTTTCTGCAAGGGCAGTCGTTAGAGAGCTTCGCATACCCGTAACCTGAATTACTTCAATTTCAGTTTCATTGTTTACTTGTGGTTCTATTTCAGCTTCTTGTGCACTTACCGATGCTGCAAAATTCAGCGAGGTAGCTGAAAGAATCGCTAATGTTAATTTTGATAATTTTTGTCTCATATATTTCCCCTGTGTAGTTTTTTTGAAATTTGATTTGTAAACATCTCAAAAGCCACATCTTTAATTTATAAAAGTCGTCCCCTAAACCCCCAACACCTTACAAGTAAATTACTTAGTACTGATAAGGAATTACTACAGATAGTTACAATAAAAATTGGAAAGGTCAATCTTTTGGTTATACAAAACAAGTGTAAAAATGTGTAAATTGGTATACCAATATTCGCTTCGTTGGTTACCGGGTTGTTTGTTTATTGTTGTTTTGTCTTGTAAGTTATTGAATAAACAGTTTTTGGTCGATTATTGTGCATTAGTAATAACGAATGTTTTTATTTTTATATGTATCTTTTATATTCTAATAAAATATAAAGGAGTGTAGTTTATATATTGTAATGGTCTAGATAGGTTATGGTTGAATTTTTGCTGATCAACCATATATTTTTTATTGGTTGACCGGGTGGCGGCGCACAATTGATTCAACACTAATCTATTAGATAATAGCCATTAAAGTGATGTTTATTAGTAACAATATAAACGTTATTGTAAAACTTCAGCGCTTTGTATGAGCTAAAAATATAATAAATTATCATATAATGATAAGTATATATTTAACAATAAATTTTAGTTAAAGGGCATTTAAATCATATACTTGGTTTTTATCTGACTGTTATAAATGAAATGGTTAAACTATAAAATAGCTTAGATGAATACGGGTAACACCTATAAGCTTCATTATTTTTAATAAGTTAAACCAACTCTATTACCAATAATCATTGATTGGTTGACACCTATTGTTGTTTTGGTTAGTATTTAATGGTTCCTTATTGTTTCGAGTGTTTCTAAGCAATAAGTTTGTATAGACACAAGACAAGCATACCGTGTTTATACCGAAATTATTAACCGCTTGAATATAAGGTTCGGTGTTCGGTTTATATACCGAGTATTACCCTAGGGCTTAGATAATTTAGCTAAATATACTCAAATAAAATAACATGCCCATCGATAAAGTGAGCAATGTTGCACTCAGATAAACAAACAATAATATTTTTAGGAGTTAGATATGACAAAACCTATTATAGGTTTCATCGGCCTTGGCCTTATGGGCGGCAACATGGTCGAAAACTTACAAACGCGTGGCTTTCAAGTAAATGTAATGGATTTAAATAAAGAGGCGGTTGCTAAGGTAATTGCTCGCGGTAATGCTACTGAAGTCACCTCAGCGAAAGAACTCGCAGAACGTAGTGATATAGTAATGCTTGCGTTAACAACTTCTGTTGTTGTTGAAAAGCTAGTTTATGCTGAAGACGGTATTTTAGCGGGTATTAAAGAAGGTGCTGTTCTGATTGATTTTGGTACTTCTATACCAGCATCTACTCGTAAGATTGGTGCAGATCTTGCCAAGAAAGGCGCAGGGATGATTGATGCCCCATTAGGTCGAACACCCGCTCATGCTAAAGATGGCTTACTTAATATTATGGCTGCTGGTGACTTAGATACTTTTAATAAAGTGAAGCCTATTTTAGAACAGCAAGGTGAAAATGTATTCCATCTTGGCGCTCTTGGTGCAGGTCACACGACTAAGCTCATAAATAACTTCATCGGTATGACTACGGTTACAGCGATGTCACAAGCTTTTGCTGTTGCTGATAAAGCTGGCGTTGACCGCCAACAGCTTTTTGATATTATGTCGACAGGTCCATCTAACTCACCGTTTATGGGCTTTTGTAAAAACTACGCCGTAGATGGTGTAAGTGATTTAGGTTTCTCTATCGCTAATGCGAATAAAGATTTAGGTTACTTTTTAGAAATGGTCAAAGACCTTGGTACTGTGTCACAAATTGCTGAAGGTACTTCTGCCAATCTAAATGCAGCAGTTGCTGCCGACATGGGTAATGGTAACGTGCCAGAAATATTTGACTACTTCCTTAAATTGGCGAAGTAATTTCAATGTATATCATGCTAAAGTGACGAATATTGTTTTAGCATAATGACGCTATTAGTAAGGCGACCGCACTGTTGTTAGATTTTAAGTGATGAGTTGATTGACGATATAGTTAAATAAAAGGCCTCTATTAAAGAGGCCTTTTATGTTTTACCTGATATAAAGTTATAATTAATTAAATATCGTTAGAGTGAGGAATTGAATAAAGTCCACGCTTTTCACTGTTTTTTTGTTTTATTTCTTCTAACGCTCTCGACTCGACGGCATCAAATAAGGCGTTTATTAGTCGGTTAAAATGACTGTGCATAGCAAGCCTTGCTTGAGGAGCGTCTCTTAATTTTAATGCCTGATAGATCGCTTTATGCTCTGCAAGTGTTTTTGAATTATCTTTACTGCAAACACTGTCATAATCTTTAATAATTTCTGGTGTTGATGAGCGAAGCTTCCAAAGATTTTGTACGGTTAAAATCATCGCACTATTACGGGTAGCATTGGCTATAATTTGATGGAATTCTTTATCAGCGGCAGCAATAAACTGACTGTTTTCCATATCAACTAAGGTTTGATGTAAGCGAACCAATTCATCTTCGGTGATGGTTGTTGCCGCAATCGCTGCTACTTCACCTTCAATTAATGCTCTAGCTTGAGTAACCTCAAAAGCATTAATTTGCTTGTGTAAGCCCGATAATTGGTTAACCGGTTTTAAAACATAAACGCCGGAACCTGTTTTAACTTCAATTTTCTCACGAACTTCTAGGGCAATTATTGCCTCTCGAATCGTTGGTCTGCTCACTTTAAATGTTTCAGCTAATTCTCTTTCTGGTGGTAAGCGACTGCCTGCGGTGTAAATTTCAGAATCAATTAAAGCCTCTATTTTATCTACAATACCCCAAAATAGCCTGCGGTTGCTGCTCATATTATTTTCCTTAGCTAAATATAATAAAGTGATGCCCTATATAACTAATCATATAGCCTTCTGGCGCTTATGGCAAAACTATTAGGTGAGGAATTTTCTGTTTATTAATGTTTTGGTCTAGGTGTAAAGATAACTTCTGTATAAAGGTCTAGCGCTAAATTCAACTTTAATTATTACCAATTGGACGGTATTTGGTAATGTGATTTGGTTGACAATGGCTGTTGATATCAGTTAAATTAAATCGATTGTTAGTTAGAAGTACGATGTGAGCTGTTTTATTACATTAGTAATGGCGTTGGATAAGCCCGAAATGTAAAGGGAAGTGATACTTTTATTTTAGCTAAATCCAATTAATACCAATATGTTGACGTTATTTAATAGTTATTAGTAAAAACGTTAAATTTTACACTTTAATTTCATAGGTTATTTTATGCAGCAAACTAAACTATCACCCTATCTACTGTGTTGTCTCACCATAACATTTTGCTTAATGTTAACAACAAACCAATTAGCGGCAAAAGAATGGTTAGTTGGCGATCAAACGGCGTATAAAAATGCATTGGAAAAAGTAAAGCCGGGTGACAATATTATCTTGTCTGACGGCATATGGAATAACTTTGAAATTTTGTTTAAAGGCGAAGGTACAATACAAAAGCCAATAACACTAAAGGCACAAACAAAAGGTAAGGTTTTCCTGACTGGGCAATCAAATTTGAGGTTGTCTGGTAAGCATTTAGTCGTTTCAGGATTAGTTTTTAAAAATGGTTATACGCCTAGTAGTGCTGTTGTCGCTTTTAGAAGTAATAAAGAAAATTTAGCTTATCATTCACGGGTAACAGAAGTTGTTATTGATAACTTCAGTAATCCTGATAAGCGTGAGTCTGACTATTGGGTGGCTATTTATGGTCAATATAATCGTTTTGATCATAATTACCTCACCGGTAAACGTAATAAAGGGGTAACTCTTGCTGTTCGTTTAGATACAGTAGATAGTCAAGAGAATCATCATAAAATAGATCATAACTATTTTGGCCCTCGCCCTATTCTTGGCTCTAATGGTGGCGAAACTCTTCGTATTGGCACCAGCCATTATTCATTATCAAATTCATACACCTTAGTTGAAAATAATTATTTTGATCGCTGTGATGGTGAAGTAGAAATAATATCAGTTAAATCAGGACAAAATAAAATTCGTAATAATGTCTTTTTTGAGTCGAGAGGTACGCTGACCTTACGCCACGGTAATGGCAATATCATAGAAGAAAATGTCTTCTTTGGTAATGGCGTTGACCATACCGGTGGTATTCGAGTAATAAATAAAGAACAAATTATTCGTAACAATTATCTTGAAGGACTAACCGGTTATCGTTTTGGCAGTGGCTTTACTGTCATGAATGGCGTTCCTAATTCATCTATTAATCGATATCACCAAGTTGATAACGCTTTAATTGAAAATAATTCTTTAATTAATGTTGATCATATTCAGCTAGCAGCAGGAAGCGACCAAGAAAGAAGTGCGGTACCAATTAACTCTAAAGTACAAAACAACTTAATTTTTAATGATAATGGTCAACAACCTTTTACGCTATTTGACGATGTAAGTGGCATTAAATTTAAAGGCAATATTGCAAATACTGTCGCGCTAGAAAAGCTAGCATCAGGTATTAGCCAACAGAATATTGAGCTTAAGCGTGCAGCTAATGGCTTGCTTTACCCTACCGACAAAAAACTTTTGGCTAAGGGAGCTAAAAAGAGTTTATCACCCGTTTTAAAATCAGCAACAGGTCCAAGTTGGTACAAGAAAACTGATGGCTTAGTTGCCTTTGAATCGGGTCATACTATTAATGTTAAAGCAGAAGACGATGCTTTATTTAATGCTGTGGTTTCAGCAAGTAATGGCGATGTCCTTATATTGGCTGATGGAAATTACGATGTTAGAAAGATGATTGATATTAATAAAACGGTATCGATTAAAGCGCAAAATCAAGGCATGGTTAAGGTAACTTTTCAGCGTTCTACCTTATTTCAAATTTCTGATGGAGGTAGCTTAACTCTTGATGGCTTGAATATAAATGGTAGCAACAGTCCCGATGCTTCAGGTAATACCTTAGTTCGTTCACAGAAATGGGGAATGGTTTATAACTACCGTTTTGTTATGCGTAATAGCAAGGTGAGTGGACTTGATATTAATCATTCGTTTCATTTTTTTGACGCGGGTAATGGTTCGTTTGCTGATTATATTGAGTTAACTAATAACCAATTTACCGATATCACCGGTGATTTTCTTCGCTTAAACAAAGAAATTGAAGACTTAGGTATTTATAACGCGGAATATGTCATTTTAAAAAATAACACTTTTGATAATGTACAAGGTGCTTTAGTTAACTTATATCGAGGTGGCACTGACGAAAGTACTTTTGGTCCTCATTTAGCGATGTATAAAAACGCTATTAACAATAGTGGTAATGGTAAGCGTAATAAAACTGGATCGAGTCTTTACTTGCACGGTGTACAGGTTACCAATATCGACAATAATACTTTTACTGATACTGCTGAGATCATTATTGAACATACCGTAGGCGAACCCAAAACAGCTATAAATGATAATAACTTTAAGGGTACAGCAGCGCCTAATGTGAAAGAGCTACATGCCGCAGGCCCGCATACCGCTGTGCTATTAAACAACAAGCAATCTAACTAAGAGCTTCTCTATGAAAATTTCTAATCCAATGTCATTTTATTCACCAATATGGTGTTCAGCAAAAAAGGGGCTATTTCTTATTTCCATGCTGATTACCGCGGTACTGGCAAGTAATAAGGTGATGGCATATACGAGCCCTAATCTTGTTATTACCACTGCGGATGTCGCTGATATGCGTGGTGCTATTGAACAAAATGGACAGTTTACCGAAGCTTTTGTTGCTAATAAATTATTAGTTAATAAGCAAATAATACAAGTGATAACTGTACCTCTACCAAAAGATGGCGGCGGCGGTTATACCCATGAGCGCCATAAGAAAAATTATAAATTGATGTACGATGCAGGGATTATTTATCAATTAACGCAAGATGAAAAATATGCAAATTACGTACGTGACATGTTGCTTGAGTATGCAAAGCTCTACCCTACTTTACCTTTGCATCCAAAAAGAAAAATGGGTAAACAAAACCCAGGTAAACTCTTTTGGCAAAGCTTAAACGAAGCGATGTGGTTGGTATATACCAGTCAAGCTTACGATTTAATTATACCTTCTTTAACATCTGCTGAAAAATCGACCATTGAAAAAGGGCTATTTCATCCTATTGTAAAATTTTTATCTGTCGATTCTCCTGAAACATTCAATAAAGTTCATAACCATGGTACCTGGACAACGGCTGCTGTTGGTATGACAGGTTATGTATTAGGTGAGTTGGACTGGGTAGAACAAGCGCTTTATGGTTTAGATAAATCTGGCAAGGGCGGATTTTTAAGACAGTTAGATGAGCTTTTCTCTCCCGCAGGTTATTACAATGAAGGTCCTTATTACCAACGTTTTGCGTTACTGCCGTTTATTACCTTTGCTAAGGCTATTCAAACCAATCAACCTGAACGTAAAATTTTTGAATACCGTGATGGAATCGTATTAAAAGCGATTGATACGACGATACAATTAAGCTACAACAATTTATTCTTTCCAATTAATGATGCGATTAAAAGTAAGGGTATCGATACTATTGAGTTAGTTAATGGTGTTGCCATAGCCTATGGTTTTACAAAAGACACAGGTTTACTTGATATTGCTAACCTGCAGAAACAGATTTTATTAACTGGCGACGGTTTAAAAGTGGCAAATGCTTTAGATAATCATCTAGCTACGCCTTATAAATTTAAGTCGGTTGCCTTTGGTGATGGTAACGATGGCGAGCAAGGTGCCTTAGTGATCATGCGCCAAAATGTTGGTGGAGAACAAGCGGTACTGTTTAAACCCGCCGCGCAAGGTTTAGGTCATGGACATTTTGATAAACTGACTTGGCAATTTTATGATAAAGGTGAAGAGATAGTCTCAGATTACGGCGCTGCTCGATTTTTAAATGTTGAAGCTAAATTTGGTGGGCGATATTTGCCAGAAAACCAAACATGGGCTAAACAAACTGTTGCGCATAACACCGTTGTTGTTGACGAAAAATCACATTTTAATGCCAATGTTGCCGTGGGTAATGCCAATTACCCTAAACTGGTGTTTTTTGAAAAAGATACTAATGTGACGATCAGTTCTGCACGTATCAATAGTGCTTATGACGGTGTTTCATTAACTCGCACCATAGCGTTAATAAAACTGCCAGAGCAGGAACAATCATTGGTTGTTGATGTTTTTGATGTTATGTCAAAGCAAGCACATCAGTATGATTTACCTGTCCATTACAAAGGTCATTTAATTAGCACAAGCTTTGACTTAAACACCCATTTAACTAGCTTGCCAGTCTTTGGCAAAGAAAATGGCTATCAACACTTATGGTTAAAAGCACAAGCTCAACCCAAGGCTGGCTTATCTCAAATTACTTGGTTAAATGATAATGGTCGGTTTTACACAAACTCGATCGTTATGGACGGTGATGCTTCCTTAATCTTTACTCAGATTGGAGCCAACGATCCGCTCTTTAACTTACGTAACGAAAATGCCTTTATCAACCGTAAAACAAAATCTAAGAATCATACCTTTGTTAGCGTATTAGAGCCGCATGGCGAATATAACCCATCAAAAGAATTTACCATCGCAGCCGTAAGCAGTGTTGAAACATTATCACATCAAAAGATTGATGATATTGATGTGGTAGAAATCATGCTTAGTGGCGATAAACATTATCTATTAGCGTTTAATGCAACTGAAAAAAATCAACGCAATGCATTTTCATTTAATGGCTCAAAATATAAATTTGATGGCCGTTTTAAATTGTTCGAAATTAAAAAATAGAGGTCAACCATGAGTCAAAGTGAAAATTTTTCATTTGGTAATGAAACAGAAATAGAAGATATAGGCGGCGGTTTAAAGCGTCAAATGTTGGGTTACAACCATGAGTTGATGGCAGTTAAGATCTGGTTTGAAAAAGGTGCCATTGGTTACAATCATGCTCACCGGCACTCTCAAGTAACCTATGTTGTTGAAGGAGAATTTCACTTTAACATTAATGGTGTAACTAAAATATTAAAGCCAGGTGATAGCTGTATGATACCACCCCATGCTGACCATGGTGCGACTTGCCATACCGGTGGAATTTTAATTGATACTTTTAGCCCTGCTCGGGAAGATTTTGTCGAAGAAGGTGCTTTTGATCATATTCACAATAAGGAAAGCAGCTAATGAAACTTAAAAATCTCCGTTGGTGGGTTATTACGTTAATCGCAATCGCAACCGTAATTAACTACATTGATCGATCTGCACTTGCTGTATTGTGGCCAGACATCGTTGAAGATTTATTTCCTGATGAATCAGCTTTTGAACGAAAACAAATCTATGCAAATATTTCCATGGTTTTCATTTTATCTTATGCTTTTGGTCAAGCAATTTTTGGCAAGATATTTGATTGGATCGGTACTCGTTTAGGCTTTGTGTTATCTATTGGTGTTTGGTCTCTTGCCACTGCCGCTCACGCATTTGCACAGGGTGTACTGAGTTTCAGTATTTTTCGCGCTATATTAGGTGTTGCGGAAGCTGGAAACTGGCCCGGTGCAGCTAAGAGTAATGCCGATTGGTTCCCGACAAAAGAACGTGCCTTAGCACAAGGTATCTTCAACTCTGGTGCTGCTATTGGCGGTATCATTGCTATTCCGTTAGTGGCCTATTTGACCGTTTATTTCAGTTGGCAAATGGTCTTTGTTGTTATTGGTTTGGTTGGTTTATTGTGGCTTATTCCTTGGATTATATTGGTAAAGGCGCCACCTAAATCACATCCTTGGATCACCGATGAAGAACGCGCATATATTTTAACGGGTCAACGAAATACTAATGTTGATGATTCTTCAACGGAAGACGAATATAACCCAAGTACGGGTGAATTACTGTCACGTAAAGAAAGTTGGGGCGTAATTATTGCTTCAGCGGCTATTGACCCTATTTGGTGGCTATTTGTTTTTTGGATCCCTATTTACCTTAACGAAGTGTATGGCATGGATGTTAAAGCTATTGGTATCTACGGATGGGTACCTTATGTGGGTGCTATGTTTGGTGCTTGGTTTGGTGGTCTTCTTGCACAGAATCGTATAAAGGCAGGCTGGAATATTGATAGAACTCGTAAGTTAACCATTACTTTGGGTTGTTTGATTATGTTGCCAGCACTATTAGCGATGGCAAGCCCTGGTGGACCCACTACAGCGGTAATGATTATGGCTGTTATCTTATTTGGCTTCCAAACCGTTATCAGTAATCTTCAAACATTACCTAGTGACCTTTTTGGTAAAAAATCTGTAGGTACACTCGCTGGATTTTCAGGCATGGCGGCAAAATTTGGCGCATTAGGCTTAACAGCGTTAGTGCCTATTTTAACTGCTGATGGTAACTACACCCCTGCTTTTGTTATCGGTGCGTCTTTAGCTATTATTGCAATGGCCGCTGTTTGGATTCTTATTCCCAAAATAGAACCATTAAAACCTAAAGCTTAAGCATGTAATCATCCGGTAATTAGTTACCGGATAAATTTTAATTAAATTAATAAGGCTATGTAAATGAAGAACATTTATTTATTCGGCGAATGTATGATTGAATTGATGCCTGCTGCACAAGATCAGTCATCTACTCTAATGAAACAATCGTTTGCCGGAGATGTTTTTAACACAGCTGTTTACCTAAAACGCACTTTTACTGACATGAACGTGCATTTAGTTACCGCTGTTGGTCAAGACCCATTTAGCCTTGATATGCTCCAATACTTTGAGAATGAAAATATTGGCTGTGATTTTGTGTTTAAATCGACAACAAAAATCCCAGGTTTATACTCTATTCAACTTGATGAGCAAGGTGAACGTAGTTTCACCTATTGGCGTGAAAACTCTGCTGCTCGCCAAGTAATGCAACACATTGATGATGAAGTGATAAGTCAATTAGCAAAAGGAGATATGTTTTTTTTCTCCGGTATTTCTTTGGCTGTTATTGAGCCAAGTGCTAGAGCAGCATTCTGGCTTTTAATTGATCAATTAAAAGCCGCAGGAGTACAAATTGTATTTGACCCTAATTACCGTCCTCGTATGTGGAGTGGCGCCAAAGAAGCTCAAGATCAGTTTGAATTAGCCTTACAAAAATCAGATTTATCTTTGCCTGGTGTTGATGATTTTCAGCAATTATTTGGTATGACTACCGTTGAAGAAGTTAATCAATACTGTCAGCAATTTGGCTTAACTGAATTAATCATAAAAAATGGCGAGCAAGGCATTTTAGTTGTCGTTGACGGCGAAACGTCTCAATTTGCCATCACCCCAGTAGAAAATGTGGTTGATACAACGTCTGCGGGCGATTCATTTAATGGCGTTTACCTTGGTGCTCGTATTGAGGGGTACTCAGTAAATGACTCAATTTCCTTAGCATCAAAAGCCGCTGGCTTTGTAATACAACATAGAGGTGCTATTGCACCAGCAGATGAGTTTAATCGGTTTATTAAAACTCAACTCGAATTAGTCTAAAAATTTAATAAGGATCATTCATGAAATCATTTTCCACACTGATGGGAAAGCAGACTCTGCTACCTATAATTCAAGCAGACAATGTTGAACAAGGACTTAATATTGCTAAAGCTATGGCCGCCGCAGGTATTGGTTTAGTTGAAGTGGTACTGAGAACGCCAGCATCACTTGATATTATAAAAGCCATTAAGCAAGAACTACCCGAATTAAAAGTAGGTGCTGGTACGGTGCTTGACGCTAATGTTTTAAAGCAAGCACTCGATGCGGGTAGTGATTTTATTATTACGCCAGCAGTATCAAGTCAATTACTGACTGTTTTAGCTAAATGTACGGTTCCTGTACTTCCTGGAGTATCTAATACGGCAGATATACTTTTAGCAAAGGAATTTGGCTATAACGAGCTCAAATTATTTCCTGCTTCATTATCTGGAGGTGCTCCGTTTTTAAAAGCTATGGGGTCAGTTTTTAAAGATATATCTTTTTGCCCAACTGGCGGAATTAAGCAGAGTAATCAAGATGAATATTTAGCATTAACCAATGTATTTGCTGTCGGTGGCACTTGGATTGCTGATGCTAACTGGGTAGAATCGGGGCAATGGTCTAAGATCACAGCTGCTTGTTTAACTGCCCAAGGAATTAATTAATATGAAGAGTTTATCAGATCTCGTCAAGAGTGGTTTTGTCTTCGGTGAAGATGTTAGCGTGCTTTTTGATTATGCTAAAAAAAATAAGTTTGCTTACCCTGCGGTTAATGTCATTGGTACTAACTCTATTAATGCAGCACTCGAAGCGGCCAGTGAAATAAACTCACCTATTATTATTCAATTATCATATTCGGGTGCGGCTTTTTTTATTGGTAAAGGGCATAAACTTTCACCTATGGATGCCGCCATTGAAGGCGGTGTTATCGCGGCAAAATATATTAAAGCCGTGGCTAAGTTTTATGATATTCCTGTCATCATTAACACCGACCATGCTTCTAAAAAGCTCTTACCTTGGATTGATGGCTTATTAGCGCACAGCGAGGCACATTTTAAAACAATGGGTGAACCATTATTTAGCTCGCATATGATTGATTTATCTGAGCAAACATTAGTCGAAAATATTGATATTTGTGCTCGTTATCTTAAACGCATGACAGCAATCGGTATGACCTTAGAAATTGAGCTCGGCTGTACAGGCGGCGAAGAAGACGGTGTCGATAATACTGGCCTTGATGCTTCATTACTTTATACCCAACCCGAAGATGTTGCTTATGCTTATGAGCACTTAAGTCGTGTCAGTGATTCATTCACCATTGCGGCTTCTTTTGGTAATGTGCATGGTGTTTATAAGCCTGGTAACGTGCAATTAACGCCTAAGATATTGAAAAACTCTCAAGCCTTTGTCGCCGAAAAATATGGTTTGGGACATAACGCGCTGAACTTTGTTTTTCACGGTGGATCAGGGTCTGCACCAGCAGAAATCACTGAAGCTATTGGTTATGGTGTCATCAAAATGAATATAGATACCGACACACAGTGGGCAAGCTGGAAAGGGGTTGCTGACTATTATCAAGACAATAAAGCTTATCTGCAAAGCCAAATAGGTAACCCTACGGGTGACGATAGTCCTAACAAAAAATATTACGACCCACGTGTCTGGTTACGTAAAGTCGAATTGTCGATGGCTGAGCGTTTAATCCTTTCATTTAAAGAACTTAATTGCCTTAATCGGTATAAGGGAGACTTATGAAACGCTTAGTTCACTGTTTAGAAAACGATAAGGTTGATATTGAACTTATTCTGTTAATTGATACCATTGTAACAGCCTGCAAAGAAATTTCTTTTAGAGTGGGACAAGGCGCATTGTCAAATGTGCTGGGCTCTACCTTAGATGAGAATATTCAGGGTGAAACGCAAAAAAAATTAGACATCATCAGTAATCAGTTACTTAAAGATATGTTGTTAGAGAGTGGTCGCGTTAGAACCATTGCGTCTGAAGAGGAAGACTCGGTGGTTGCGGCAACCGAAGGTGCCCCTTACATTGTCGCCTTTGACCCACTTGATGGCTCTTCTAATATTGATATTAATGGTCAAATAGGCACAATATTTACCATCTATCGCGCCAAAGACGACGTTCCGGCAACCAGCGAATTACAATTTGCTCAACAAGGAACCGAGCAAGTATGTGCGGGCTATGTGTTATATGGTCCCTCGACCATGCTGGCGTTGACCACGGGCGGTCCGTCGCGTTTATATACCTTAGATAGAACACAAGGCTGCTACTTACTGACCACCACACAACTGGAAATACCGACACAGACAGCAGAGTTTGCGGTCAATATGTCAAACTTTACTCAGTGGTCATCGGGCTTTACCGATTACATTAATGCTTTACTGTTAGGCAATGAAGGCCCGCGCGCTAAAAAATATAACATGCGTTGGAATGGCGCTATGGTGGGTGATGTTCATCGTGTTTTGTCTCGTGGTGGTATTTTTTGCTACCCCAGCGATACTAAAAATGCTCAGCAACCGGCTAAATTACGTTTGTTGTATGAAGCCAATCCCTTAGCCATGCTTGTTGAAAATGCTCAGGGTAAAGCTTTTACTGAACACGAGCGTATCTTAACAATCATACCATCGCATATTCATCAACGTGTTGCGGTGATTATGGGCTCAACGGAAGAAGTTGATGCATGTTTAGGGTATTTAAAGCCAACGCCCTAATCAGTTATAATGATTTTTTCGTATAAATATGACCGATAGCTAAAGGTTACGCTATCATGTGACTTTGTAGTCAGTCTCCTCTTTTAAATTAGGATATAACGGGTATGTTACCAAGCACCCCAGAGTGGAAGTCACTCGTTAATCATTATAATAAAAACGTACCGGTACAAATGCGCGATTTATTTACGCAAGATACGGAACGTTTTAATAATTTTTCACTTTCTGGCGCGGGAATAATGCTCGATTATTCGAAAAACCGCGTTACTGATGAAACCATGCACTTACTCATGAATCTGGCACAATCATCCGGTTTAGTCGATAAGCGTGCTCAGATGTTTAATGGCTCAGCGATTAATACCACTGAAAATCGTCCGGTATTACATACCGCGTTACGTAACTTTTCAGGGAACGCTGTCTATGTTGATGGTGTCGATGTGATGCCACAAATACAGACAACGCTGGCTAAGCTCGAAATTTTTGTTAATGATATTTCATCAGGTAAAAAAGTAGGCTATACCGGCAAAGCATTTACGGATGTGATTAGTATTGGCATTGGCGGGTCTTTTCTTGGACCTAAAATAATGTCAGAGGCACTAAAACCTTATCAACAAAGCCAGTTAAACGTCCATTTTATTGCGAACGTTGACGGTTGTCACATTCATGATGTGCTTGCTAAAGTCAATCCTGAAACGACGCTCTTTATTACGTCATCTAAAACATTAACTACCCAAGAAACACTGCGTAATACCCTAACAGCACGTGATTGGTTTGTTGCTACTGCCACCACCGAAAACGTTAAACATCACTTTGCCTGTGTGTCGTCTAATGTTGAGGCCGCGCAAGAATTAGGTATAGATAAAGATAATATTTTTCCGATGTGGGATTGGGTGGGAGGACGTTATTCGGTCTGGTCTGCGATTGGTTTACCCTTAGCTTTAGCGATAGGTTTTGAGCATTACCGTGACTTTTTACAAGGTGCGTTTGAAATGGATGAACATTTCACCCAGGCGCCACTTGAAAAAAACCTCCCGGTTATTTTGGCGTTATTAGGTATTTGGTACCGAAATTTTCATGGCGCGCAATCACAGGTTTTATTACCTTATTACCATTATTTACGGGGTTTACCGGCTTATATCCAACAGTTGGATATGGAGAGTAACGGAAAATCTATTTCACTTGATAATAAATCGATGTCTTATGATACTGGGCCGATCATTTGGGGAAGCGAAGGGACCAACGGTCAGCACTCGTTTCATCAACTTATTCATCAAAGCAAAACCCCTATTCCTGTTGATTTTTTGATGCCGTTATTCCCCTTTCACGAGATGGGGAATCATCATGACATGCTGGCGTCTAACTGTTTTGGTCAAAGTCAGGCCTTAATGGCGGGGCAAAGTCTCGAAGAAGTGAAAGCGGCAATGAAAAAAGCGAACTGTGATGTATCAGAGATTCAAAAGCTGTCTACACATAAAGTTATGGAGGGTAATAAACCCAGTAACACGCTTTTATTTGAAAAGTTAACACCTAAGGTGCTTGGCAGTTTAATTGCTATGTATGAGCATAAAGTGTTTGTGCAGGGGGTTATTTGGAAAGTGAACTCTTTTGATCAATGGGGGGTTGAATTAGGCAAGTCGCTGGGTAATAAAGTACTAACAAAAATAACTGACCCCAGTGAAACGCTAGATATGGATGGCTCAACGAATGCCCTTATTAAGCTTTACAGAGCTCGTTAAATGCTCAAGCTTAGCCAATAGTTGACTATTAGCGCTAGTTTTTTAGCGCTAATTTTTGCTATATTTAAGTGGGATCTATATATTTTATTATCTGCATCTATCAAAAATTAAAAAGTTTGATATTTTAAATATTCGGGATATAAAGTTAAGTAGTCGCACCAAGAACTAAAGCTACGGTATTGAAAACGTTTATCTGTGGCGGTGTACCATTTCGATTCACGAAGTGCCTGTAATCGAAATTTAATTTTGTACCCGTCGATTGCAACATAACAGGCAAGGTTTTCAGTCGTGTTGTTTTTTATTTTAACCTGTGCAAATCCGTCTAAATTACGGCCATAAATAGTTTTTGTTTTTGGCTTCGCATGGACGATATTTGTTAATAACAATATTAATACAGCAAAAAATAGGGTGATGAGTAAGTTTTTCATTAAATTTACATTATTTTCTTTAGATAATAAGGAAGTATTAGCTATTTGATATTCTTTACAAAAGTATAGCTGACTTATTGTGTAGAGTGAAAAGTGATTTAATATTTAAATAAAAAGAACATTTTTTTTTATATACCATTGAAAGCTCTCCCTATTGGCACCATAACTATTTATAACATTATATAAGCGCTAAAATTTTTAAATGAAAAGCGCATGCATTAAAGAGAAGAATATTATTATGGCTAACGTCGTTCCAGTAAGAAAAGATCAACACCAGAATTTAAAAGTTACTACTAAACGTGGCTTAGAACATATTGAGAAGCAACACATTGCTCCAATTACCGCAGCAGAATATACCAAAGCCGCTAACAGCTTTCCTATCTTCTTAGTTAAACAGCCTGAGGGCTCAAGCTTCCGCAGTATCGTTATGCTAGGACTAGAAGCTGGCGAAAACTTATACTATAAAGATGAACGTTGGACTGGTACTTACTTACCACACGGTGCATCTATGATGCCGTTTGGTTTAGGTATAGACCCAGATAAAGAAAAAACGTTAACGACTTATATCGATTTAGACAGTGCTTATGTAGGCGATGATAAAGATAATGCCTTGTTTGACGCTGAAGGTTTGGTTACCGATTTTTATAAAAACGTTCAAGAATCATTAGGCCGTTTATATGAAAATGAAACGATGACTGAACGATTCATGGTTGAATTAGCTGAAAATGATTTATTGCGAGAATTAGAATTGCATATTAATTTCAGTACCGGCGAAAATAAAAAACTGGTTGGTTTATTTGGCATTAATGAGAAAAAACTTCAGGAACTTAGCGAAGCTAAAGTTTTAGATTTCCATAAACGAGGTCTATTTATTCCTATTCATGCGATGTTAGGATCGATTGGTCAGATTAATCGTTTAGCTCAATTACGCAATCTATCTGATAGTGAGCAAAAAGTAACGGCTATTCAAATACAATTTGCTAAAGAAACTGCTGAAGCGTAATCGCTTAACGGTTTTAAAGAGAAGAGCCTTATGGCTCTTTTTTTATATCTAAATAAACGTAATGTTATATTTTGGGATATACTCATTTTTTAAACTTTTCCATGGAGAGTACAGTGGCTATTCAACTTCCTTTTTCCCATTTAAGTCAATGGCAACAGATCGCTTTTTCTGCTGCATTATTAGAGCGAATGATCCCCAATTATAAAGTTTTTTCTGAACATGCAGATTTTGGTGAATTTTCAGTATTACGTAATCAATTAGAGCTTATCTGGCAGTGGCTTGATAAAAATAATCGTTGTAAAATAAATTATGAAGCACAAATAAATAAACTGGAGCCACAAATACCCGATCCAGAAGGTTTTGATTTTTTTGGGGTATTTCCAGCCATTGATGCAACTATGGCAACAATGTCACTTTTACAGGCGATGCAAGATAAAGAGGTAGAAGGCGCTGAAATTGTCTCACGATTATCAGAGAATAGCGTAACTTATTATGTTGAACTGATGATCGCTGATCAAAGAGACGCTAATGACGACAGTGACATTACGACTAAAGAAATAGAACAACACCCATTAATGGAGTGGGAGTTTGATACGCAAAATGAGCTCTATTACGCACTAAAAGATTCTCCTGAAAATAAAGAAACCTGTATTAAAATTAAAGCGATGGTTCTTGAAGAAGGATTATCCAATTTAGGCATTGAAATTACTTAGGATGCACAATCTACTTATTAGAATAACTAAACAATTAGAATAACTAAACAATTAGGATAAAAGATGAAATTATTCCACACTATTTTGATGACGGTAGCCTATCTATTTGCCTCTTTAGCTTTTGGTAATCCTGCAAATACGCTTGAACAAAAAAATCAAAATATCGAAAAATCGATTAATAAGGCAATGAATACTTTTCAAGTGCCTGGTGTTGCTGTTGCTATTATTAAAGATAATAAAGTGGTGATGAGTAAAGGTTTCGGTTTAACTGAATATGGTAAAAATAATAAGGTTAATGGCGATACTCTTTTTGGTATTGCCTCTAACACTAAGGCGATGACCACAGCGTTATTAGCCAATTTGGTGGATCAAGGGAAATTGACATGGCAAACAAAGGTTATTGATATACTCCCTGAATTTCAAATGCCAAACGCTTACGTGACTCGCGAGTTTACCCTACTCGATTTATTATCACACAACAGTGGTTTAGGCCTAGGTGCAGGCGACCTGATGATTTGGCCAGGTACAACGTTAACCAATAAAGATATTATTAAAGGCTTAAAGCATTTACCCGAGGTTTCAAGTTTTCGCAGTGTGTTCGCTTACGACAATTTAATGTATGTTATTGCCGGTGAGATCATCGCAAAAGTTACCGGTAAAACTTGGCAAGAAAATATTAAAGAAACTATTTTTAAGCCGTTAGGGATGAAGAATACTAAAGCAAAGTTTTCACTGATTTCAACAGACAACAAAAATGTTGCTCGTGCTCATGTTCCGTTAGATGGCAAGCTAAATGTGGTTGGTGGTAACTTCTTAGAGCAGTTTTCTTCAGCGGGATCTGTTGCCTCAAGTGTTAATGATATGTCTTTATGGCTCAAAGCGCAGTTAAACGAAGGCGTTTACGGTGATAACAAAAAACTTTTTAGTGAACGTCAAAGCCACAACATGTGGCAAATGCGAACAATATTACCGGTATCAGCTACCGCGACAAAAAATGATAAAACCCATTTTTCTGGTTATGGTCTAGGTTGGTTTTTAAATGATTATCACGGTGTAAAGTTAGTTCATCACAGTGGTGGCATTCTAGGTATGGTCTCTAAAGTTGTTTTAGTTCCAGAAGAAAACTTAGCGATGGTTATTTTAACCAATCAGCAATCGGGATATGCTTTTAATGCGATTTATCATCAAATATTAAATGAATATTTAGACTTGCCTGAAAAAGACTGGGTGGATTTCTATGTGACGATGAGTGAGCAACGAAAAAGTGCAGAAAAAAATCGTTTAGCAGAAGCCGCCAGTAATGTTGATAAAAATTCACGTCATTCTTTACCTTTAAAAGCTTATGCACAAACCTATCAAGATAATTGGTACGGTGATATTGCGATTAACTATGCAAATAATGCTTTAAGCATGCAGTTTGGTCATACACCCGCATTGCGCGGTGTATTAGAGCATTATCAACATAATACTTTTATTGTGCGCTGGGATGATAGAACCTTGGAAGCCGATGCTTTTGTTAATTTTAATCTGAATCCGGATGGTTCAATTAACGAGGTAACAATGCAAGCTGTGTCGCGCGCAACCGATTTTAGCTTTGATTTTCATGACTTAAAGCTTAAACCTAAGCAGTAAGCGTTTTATTGATAATGTTAAGCTGGGGGCGTTTAAGGTTAACTCCCAGCGATAAACGAAGGTTACATTTTTTGATATAAACGATAAGCGACTTGTCCGGCTATTTTTTCTTTTAATAGTGTCCAGTTCATGGGCAGCTGTTGGTTATTCTGTTCACTTTCCATTTCTATATAAATCAATGCGTTGTCAGCCAAACTATGTTGGTCTAATCGTTTGGCCGTTTGCTCCACTAAATTTTTGCGAAAAGGCGGATCAATAAAGACAATATCAAATTTGCTGATATTTTTTTCAATGAAACTCAGCGCATCACTATTTACTATCGAGATATTAGCTGATTTCAGTAAACGTTGGTTTTCAAGTAATTGCTGAGCTGCCGCTTTGTTTAATTCTACGAAACTAACATGGCTTGCCCCTCGTGATAATGCCTCAAAACCCAAACCACCAGAGCCAGCAAAGCAATCTAAACAGAGACTGTCTTGAATAAAAGGCATTAACCAATTAAAGACGGTTTCTTTTACCCTATCTGTGGTGGGTCTTAAACCTTCTGCCATTAAAACAGGCAGCTTTCGGCCACGGTGTGATCCGCCAATAATACGAATACTGCCTTTATTGTTAGGTTTTGCTGATTGTTTACGTTGTTTGTTCATATCTTACTCAGCTTTTGTTTTTTGTATTGTTTTTAGGTGCTACTATAGCGAGGATTTTATCCTTGTTTAGTGAACTATTGCCATCAAAATGATGGTGCAGAGAAGAATTTATTGTTATGTCAAAGAAAAAAGGTCTATTTTCCTGGTTAGGTTTGGGACGTCAGCAAGAAGAAGCTGTTGAAGAAGTTACAGATGTCGTTGAAACATCAGTAGAAACATCTGATGTTTCTGAAGAAAAAATCGCAGAGAATGTTGAAGAAATTCAAGGTGAAAGCCTTGTAATCGATGACATTGTTGTCGACAATATTCTTGCAGAGCCAGAGCCAGAGCCAGAGCCAGAGCCAGAGCC